>NZ_JAUSQM010000001.1:634010-951016 GCF_030811215.1 Nocardioides massiliensis | reverse complement strand
CACCAGGTGAGGGACGACCAGGCCGACGAACCCGATGACGCCAGCGAAGGCGACCGACGCGGCCGTGACCAGCGCCGTACCGATCATCAGCGACCACCGGGTCGCCGTGACGGGAATGCCCAGCGATCGTGCCGAGGTCTCCCCGAACGTGAAGGCGTCGAGCCGTTGCGCGTATGCCAGGAACCAGACCAAGGCGATCGCCGCGACGGAGAGCAGGAAGGTGGCGCTGTCCCAGCGCAGGCCGGCGAGTGAGCCCAGGGTCCAGCTCAGCACCCGACGGGCGGCGTCCCCCTCACCGCGCATCAGGGTGACGATGGAGGTGTAGGCGCCACACAGGTGAGCCACGGCTACCCCGGCGAGGATGGTGCGGTGGGGGCTCAACGCCGTCACGCCGCCGCCGAGCGAGGCGATGAGCAACACCGTCGCCAAGGCAACCAGCGCACCGATGAAGGCCGCGATCGGCAGCAGGGTGTGTGCAGCGAGGCCGACGGTGCCGGCGCCGAGAACGATGACGGTCACGGCGCCGACCGAGGCGCCGCTGGAGACGCCGAGCAGGAAGGGGTCGGCGAGGTCGTTGCGCGTCAGGGCCTGGAGGACGGCACCGCAGACGGCCAACACCGCGCCGACGGCAAGTGCACCGAGGACGCGAGGCATCCGCAGCTGCCAGATGAGCTGGTCCTCGAGCACCGTGACGTCCGCGCCACCGAGTCCGGCCCGCCGCAGCACGACCGCGACGACGCGGTCGAGTGGGACGTCTGCGGAGCCGGCTGCCAACGCGACCGCGGCACTGATCATCACGACCAGTGCCGCGACCGCGACAAGGAGGCCCCAGCTGGCAGCGCGCCGTACCGGCGCCACCATCAACGAGCCAGGCCGAGCTCGGTGATCTGGTCGGCGACGGCGTCGGCCCCGTCGACCATGCGCACGCCGGGAGTAGCCTCGGAATAGGCGACCGTGACCAGGGCGCCCTGCTTGACGGCCGTCAGGTTCTGCAGGACCGGGTCCTTCTCGAGGAACGTGCGCTTCTCGGCCGCAGTGGACCAGCTGGCGTCGGCCAGCACGATCACGTCGGGATCGGCGGCGACCACGTCCTCCCAGCTGGCCTCGCCCCAGCCTCGTTCGATGCTGCCGAAGATGTTCTCGGCGCCGACAGCGTCGAGGATCACCTGCGGGCCGCCTGCGCCCCCTCCGACCAGGGGGGTCTTGTCGCCGGAGTCGAACCACAGCGCCTTCAACCCGGCGCCGGGAGCTGATTCCTGGACCGCGGCGAGGGTCTGCTTCTGCTCGTCGATGAGCGTGCTCGCACGCTCTGGTGCACCGAGCAGGGCGGCGACGTCCGTGAGCTCGTGCCACACCGCGTCGAACGTGGGGTCGGGACGGTGGTCCTCCTCGGCGCAGCCAAACGGCGACAGGTACGACGCGGCGCCGAGGTCGGCGAGTGCCGGGCGATCCCCAGCCACCTCCCGGTCGAACGCCGACGCGTAGGAGGCGTAGACCAGGTCGGGCTTCGCCTCGAGGATCGCCTCGTGTGTCGGGTATTCCTCGGCGAGCACCGGCACGGCGGCGTACGCGTCGGCCCACCGTTGCGAGACGGCGTCGTCGAGGTAGGCGGTGCCGGCGAGACGATCGTCCAGGCCCAGGGCCAGGACCACCTCGGTGGCCCCCTGGTTCAAGGTGATGACGCGCTCAGGCGCGTTGTCGACGACGACCTCGTGCCCACAGTTGGTGAGCGTGACCGGGAAGGCCTCCGAAGGGGCTGCCGGCGTGCTCTCGGCCTCGGGCGCGCCAGCGCACGCGGTCAGCAGAGCGCCGGCGAGCAACAGGGCGCAGGGAAAAACGGTACGGCGGACCATGGTGAGTTCTCCAAACCCTCGTGGATGTGAACGCGCCGTGGCCGGTCTCCTGGCTCGCGCATCAACGCCCCACGACCGGCCTTCCCAGGCTCGCACCCAGTGGCCCCGACCCGATCGGGTCGGTGAGGTCGCACAACTCCGCGCTCACAGTGGCGAGGGCCGCGCCGGCATTGAACCGGCTTCCCGTGCACCACGGCGATCGAACGGTATCAACTGACAGCCCTGCGCAGGCTCGCGGTCCAGATGGAGCACATCAGGCCTGCGCCCGGACCCAGGCGCGCGCGGCCCCGGCGTCGCTGACGACCTCGATGCCTGGCTCCGGTGCGGGTCGATCGACGACGACGACCGGGATCGCGAGCTCAGCGGCCGCGGCCATCTTCGGCCACGTGTAGGAGCCCCCGGAGTTCTTGGTCACGAGCACGTCGGCGCGATGCGTCGTCATGAGGGCGCGATCGCCGTCCAGCGTGTAGGGGCCGCGGCTCGTGCGGAGCTCCCACGTCGGCGGTAGGGCAACGTCCGGGACGTCGACCACGCGCGCCAGCACTGCCCTGTGTCGCAACGCAGGCACGAACCGGCTCAGCTCCTGTCGGCCGACGGTGAGGAACGGACGACGGCCGAGCAGAGCGGCCAGGGCCGCGGCCTCGGCGTGGTCGGCGGCCCGGTGCCACGTGGGGTCGATCGGCCAGGCTGGTCGTTCCAGCCGCAGCAGCGGAACGTTCTCGGCAGCGCACGCCGCGGCGGCGTTGGCCGACATCCCGAGCGCGAACGGATGAGTGGCATCGACGACCACGTCGTACGCCGCCAGCGCCGCCCGGAGCCCGGCCACACCTCCGAAGCCGCCGACGCGCACCTTGCCCACCGGAAGTCGTGGACGTGCGACCCGGCCGGCGAGCGAGGACTCCACGTCGACGCCGTCCGCGACCAGCCGGGCTGCCAAGTCGCGGGCCTCCGCGGTCCCGCCAAGCAAGAGCACCCTCATCGGTGCACCAGTTCCGCGCCCAGCACCGGCAGGTCCGCCGGGGCGCCGTCGCGGGCGAGCCCCAGGAGCGAGGCCACGTCGAGGTGCTCCTCGACCAGGTCGGCCAGGAGCTCCAGCCGCCGCTCGCGCGCCTCGGGGAACGACGCCCCCGACGGCGCGAGTCCCAGGGTGCGGCGGAGCAGCTCGCTGCGGAACTCGTCGGACTCGAGACTGCCGTGCCACAGCGTGCCGTAGACGCTTCCCTGCTGGGCTCCCCCGAGAAACTCGTCGGTGCCCGCCTCTCGTGTGACCTCGCCGTGATGGATCTCGTAGCCGGCCACGGTGGTGTCCCACAGGCGGGTCGTCGGCAGGGTCAGCACCTTGTCGGCGCGAAACCTGGTGTGCACGGGCAGGATCCCGAGACCCTCGACGTCGATCCCCGCAGGACCTTCGACCCCGTCGGGATCCTTGATGCGCCGCCCCAGCATCTGGAACCCACCGCACACACCGAGCAGCGGCTTGCCGGCTGCGACGTGTGCGATCAGCGCGCGGTCCAGACCGCGACGGCGCAACCAGCGCAGGTCGGCGATGGTGGCACGGGTGCCGGGCAACACCACGAGGTCGGCGTCGGCGACCTCGCGCGGGTCGGACACGAAGACGACATCGAGGGCGGGCTCGAGACCCAGCGCGTCCACATCGGTGAAGTTGCTGATCCGGGGCAGCCGGATCACCGCCACCCGGCGACGGCCCTCACGACGGTCGCGGCGGCCCTCCAGGTCGAGGGCATCCTCGGAGTCCAACCACAGGTCGGGATGCCACGGTAGGACGCCGTGTACGGGGCGGCCGGTGCGCCGGGTCAGCTCGTCGAGCCCCGGACGGAGCAGGTCGAGGTCACCACGGAACTTGTTGACCACGAAACCCGCTACCAAGCGTTGGTCGGCGGGTTCGAGCAGCGCGAGGGTGCCGAGCATGGAAGCGAAGACACCGCCCCGGTCGATGTCGCCGACGACGACCACCGGCAGATCGGCGTGGCGAGCGAGCCCCATGTTGACGTAGTCACTGGCCCGCAGGTTGACCTCTGCCGGGCTTCCGGCGCCCTCGGCGATGATCATGTCGAAGCGAGCCGCAAGGTCGTCGTACGCCGCGTGGGCGGCGGAGGCCAGGTGTCGCCGACCGGTCGCGAAGTCGGTGGCGCTGACCTCACCGGCGGGGCGTCCCAGCAACACCACGTGGCTGCGCCGATCGGAACCCGGCTTGAGGAGCACCGGGTTCATCGCGGGCTCTGGCGTGACCCGCGCCGCCCGGGCCTGGATCCACTGGGCGCGTCCGATCTCCGCGGTGGTGCCGTCGGGGTTGCGGCACACCATGGAGTTGTTCGACATGTTCTGGGCCTTGTACGGCGCGACGTGGACCCCGCGGCGGGCCAGGGCCCGGCACAGCCCCGTGGTGACGATCGATTTGCCGGCGTCGGAGGTGGTGCCGGCGACGAGGAGGCCGGTCACCGCTCGCCACCCGGTGGGCGCAGCAGGAAGGAGTCCATCACCCACCCCGCCTCGGCCTTGGCCGCCGCCCGTGCCGCGACGATCTCGGGCAGTACGTCGACCACGCGCCCGGCGAGCAGTCGTTCGCTGGGCGCGCCGAGGTTGGCTCCCCACCAGATCCGCCAGCGTGGGTGTGCCTCGAGGGCGTCGAAGGTGGCCGACGAGCACAGCATCGCCACGATGGAGCGTTGGCCGGACACGATGGCCTCGCGCAGGTGCCGAGCGGGGGTGACGTGCACCGGCTCGCCGACCTCGTGCAGCACGATGCGGTGCCGCGCTGCGAGCAGGCTCGGGGCGCTGATACCCGCGACCGCGGTCCAGGTCAGCGTCGGGAGGACCGCGGCGACCTGCTGGACCAGGCGCAGCGTCGAGTCGTAGAGGCTCGGGTCGCCCCAGACGAGGAAGGCCGCGCCACCGTCGCGCGACCGGAGGACGTCGGCAACGGCGTCGACGCGCGCGCGGTGCCAGGCACGCACGGCAGCGGGGTAGTCGACGGGGTCGGCCCGGTCGCGCTCCGGGTCGTCGATCTCCACCAGGTCGAGACCGAAGAGACCGCAGATCTCGCGGCGCACTGCCAACAGCGGATCGTCGGGGCCTTTGCGGAAGGCGATGACGTAGTCGGTGCCGCCGAGGGCGGCCCGGGCCTCGTCGGTCAGGTGCTGCGGTCCCATCCCGAAACCGACCACGACCAGTCGACTCACGCGGGCGGGTCCCCGTCGTTTGCGAGGTCGTCCTGAAGGTCGTCCTCGAGGTCGCCCTCGACCTCCAGGTAGACCTTCTGCAGCGACGCGAGGGTCTCCGGGTCCGGCTCGGCCCACAGCCCGCGCTCGGCAGCCTCGTGCAGCCGCTCCACGATCCCGCGCAGCGCCCAGGGGTTCGACGTGCGCAGGAAGGCCTGGTTGGTCTCGTCGAGCACGTACGACGCGGCCAGCGACTCATACATCCAGTCGTGCACGACCCCGGTGGTCGCGTCGAAGCCGAAGAGGTAGTCGACGGTCGCGGCGAGCTCGAAGGCGCCCTTGTAGCCGTGGCGCTGCATCGCCGCGATCCACCGCGGATTGACCACCCGGGCACGGAACACCCGGTTGGTCTCCTCCTGCAGGGTCCGGGTGCGCACGGCGTCGGGGGAGGTGGAGTCGCCCACGTAGGCCTTGGGGTCGGCCCCGGTCAGCGCGCGCACGGTGGCGACCATCCCGCCGTGGTACTGGAAGTAGTCGTCGGAATCCGCAATGTCGTGCTCGGTGCTGTCGACATTCTTGGCCGCGACCTTGATCCGCCGGTATGCCGTTCGCATGTCGTCGGCGGCCGGTGTGCCGTCCAGGCCCCGGCCGTAGGCGAACCCACCCCACGCGGTGTAGACCTCGGCGAGGTCCTGGTCATCGCGCCAGGCGCCTGACTCGACGACCTGCAGGATGCCGGCGCCGTACGACCCGGGCTTGGAACCGAAGATGCGCATCGTGGCGCGCCGCTCGTCCCCGTGCTCGGCGAGGTCGGCCCGAGCATGCGCCCGCACGAAGTTCAGCTCGTCGGGCTCGTCCAGGTCCGCGACCAGCTGCACGGCGTCGTCGAGCATCGCCACCACGTGCGGGAACGCGTCGCGGAAGAACCCGGAGATGCGCACCGTGACGTCGATGCGCGGCCGACCGAGCTCGTCGAGGCCGACGACCTCCAGCCGGTTGACCCGTCGCGACATCTCGTCCCACTCCGGGCGCACACCCAGCAGCGCGAGGACCTCGGCGATGTCGTCCCCGGCCGTGCGCATCGCGCTGGTTCCCCACACCGAGAGACCGACCGACGTCGGATATTCCCCGGTCTCGTCGAGATAGCGCTGCAGCAGCGAGTCGGCCATCGCCTGGCCGGTCTGCCAGGCCAACCGGGACGGGACGGCGCGTGGGTCGACGGTGTAGAAGTTGCGCCCGGTCGGCAGCACGTTGACCAGGCCGCGCAGCGGCGATCCGGACGGGCCGGCCGGGACGAAGCCACCGTCCAGGGCGTGCAGCAGCCGGTCCATCTCGTCGGTGGTGGCGGCGAGGCGGGGGACCACCTCGGTAGCGGCGAAGCGCAGCGCGGCCCGGACATGCGCATCGGGATGGAGCTGGTCCACTGCTCCCGGGTCCCATCCCGCCTCGGCCAGGGCCGTGACCAGTGCGCGTGCCTGCGCCTCGAACGCGTCGACCTCGGTGGTCGAGGCGTCGTCGGTCAGGCCGAGTGCCGCGCGCAGGCCGGGCACCGCGTTGCCGACACCGCCCCACACCTGGGCGGCACGCAGGACGGCGAGCACGAGGTTGACCAGGGCGTCGCCCGTGGGTGACTGTCCGAGCACATGCAGGCCGTCACGGATCTGGACGTCCTTGATCTCGCACAGCCATCCGTCGACGTGGAGGAGGAAGTCGTCGAACTCCTCGTCGGCCGGTCGCTCCTCCAGGCCCAGGTCGCGGTGCAGTTCCGCAGCGCGCATCAGTGACCAGATCTCGCCGCGGATGGCGGGCAGTTTCCCCGGGTCCATCGCGGCGATGTTGCCGTACTCGTCGAGGAGCTGCTCCAGTCGAGCGATGTCGCCGTAGGTCTCGGCGCGGGCCATCGGCGGGACGAGGTGATCGACGATCGTGGCGTGTGCTCGGCGCTTGGCCTGCGCGCCCTCGCCCGGGTCGTTGACGAGGAACGGGTAGAACAACGGCAGGCTTCCGAGCACCGCGTCGGTGCCGCACGCGGCGGACAGGGCGGCGTTCTTGCCGGGCAACCACTCCAGCGACCCGTGCTTGCCGATGTGCACGATGGCGTGTGCGCCGAAGCCACCGTCGGCCGGCGCAGCCTCCAGCCATCGGTACGCCGCGAGGTAATGGTGGGTGGGCGCGAGGTCCGGGTCGTGGTAGATCGCCACCGGGTTCTCCCCGAAACCGCGCGGCGGCTGGATCATCAGGACGACGTTGCCCGCCACGAGCGTGGCCAGGACGATCTCACCGGCATCGTTGACGAAGAGCCGGCCGGGAGCTTCGCCCCACGCCTCGGTCATCGCCCGGCGCAACGCCGTCGGAAGGTCCCTGGTCCACTGCACGTAGCGCTCGGTCGGGATGCGCACGTGGGCCTCGGTGAGCTGGCCCGAGGTCAACCACTCCTCGTCCTGACCGCCGGCCGCGATCAGCGCGTGGATGAGCGCGTCGCCAGCGGCGGTGTCGTCGTCGAGATCGAGGCCGGGGACGGCGCCGGGGCCCCCGAGGTCATAGCCGGCGTCACGCAAGCGCCGCAGCAGCCGGATCGTCGAGACAGGTGTGTCCAGCCCGACGGCGTTGCCGATGCGGGAGTGCTTGGTGGGATAGGCCGAGAGGACCAGCGCGACCCGCTTCTCGGCGTTCGGGACGTGACGCAGGCAGGCATGGTTGACGGCGATCGTCGCCACCCGTCGGCAGCGCTCGGGGTCGGCGACGTAGTGGGGGAGTCCGTCGGGGTCGACCTCCTTGAAGGAGAACGGCGCGGTGATGATCCGCCCGTCGAACTCCGGGATCGCGATCTGGTTGGCGGAGTCCAGCGGCGTGACACCGTCGTCGCTGGCCTCCCAGTCGGCCTTGCTGCTGGTCAAGCACAGTCCCTGTAGCACCGGGATGTCGAGCGCGGCGATCCGCTCGACATCCCAGGTCTCGTCGTCACCACCGGCGCTGACCGAGGCCGGCACACTGCCACCGGCCGCAAGCACGGTCACGACCAGTGCGTCGAGCGTTCCCAGCGCGTCGAAGAGGTCATCGGGTGCGCTCCGCAGGGAGCCGGCGAAGATCGGCACACCCACGGCGCGGCCGGTCGCGTCCACGGCGTCGGCGAGAGCATGGGCGAAGGCGGTGTTCCCGCTCGCCTCGTGGGCGCGGTAGTACAGGACACCGACGCGCGAGAGTCGCTCATCGGTCGCTGCGGCGGGTCGATCGGCATATCCCCACGCGGGGAGGGCAGAGGGCGGGTCGAAGCCCTCACCGGTCAACAGAACCGTGTCGGAGAGGAACGCGTGGAGCTGGCGCAGGTTGGCCGGTCCACCCTCGGCGAGGTAGCGGTGCGCCTCGGCCGCGATGCCGATCGGCACGGAGGAGAGCTCCATCAGCTCGGCGCTCGGCTGCTGCTCGCCCCCCAGGATGACCACCGGCGTGCCGGCGGCACGCACCTCGGCGAGCCCGGGCCAGAGGTCCTGAGGTGAGCCGAGAAGGCGCACCACCACCAGGCCGGAGCCGGTGGTGCACGCAACGAGGTCGGAGTCGGTGGTGCGCGCGGGGTTGGCGAGGCGGTAGTCCGCGCCGCTCGCCCGCGCGGAGAGCAGGTCGGTGTCTGACGTCGAGAGCAGGCAGATGCGCGTGGACGCGGCCATGGCCGGGTTCCTCCTCCGGGGTTCTCGCCCCGTCAAGTGGTCGGATACGACCCACGGCGAGTGTCTGGCTGGCGACCTGAGGTCGCATCACAGTGGCGGAACCGCCCCGGAGTCTCACCGGGTTCCTGCGCAGCGGGCGTCTTCGCAGCCTACGGGAGGATGCACCGCGTGAGGCAGCCGGTGTATATCGTCCGTCACGGCCAGTCGGAGTGGAACGTCGCCGGACGGACCCAGGGGCAGACGCCCTACCCGGTGCTGACTCGCCGGGGGCGAGCGCAGTCGGAGGATGCGGGCCGATGCTTGCAGCGTGCGCTTGCGGAGCAGGTGTCGGACGTCCGCCTCCACACGAGTGACCTGGCCCGCGCGACCGGGACGGCGAGCATCATCGGGGCCATCCTCGGCTGCGCCCCCCGGGTCGACGGCCGGCTGCGTGAGCGACACTTCGGCGTGCGCCAAGGGTGTCGGCACTCGGTGACGACCCGAATCCTCCGCGTCCCAGGTGCAGGCCCCTTCCTCGGGGTCGAGCGCGCCAGCGCGGTGATCGCGCGGTTGCGGACTCTGCTGGACGAACTGGACCCATCGGTCCCGCACATCCTCGTCACCCACGGGGAGGTGATCCGGTTGCTCACAGACCCCGCGCAATCCACGGTCGCTGCGAACGGGTCGGTCCTCATCCTGCCGCGGACTCCAAGCGCGCAATGATCTCGATCTAGACTCGTGTGGTGAGGTTCGGGTATCCGCAGCCCAATGTCGCCCAGTTGCGGCTCGGCCTACACCTGCTGGTGCTGGCACTGGCTGTGGTGGTGTTGCTCCGGGCGCTCGTGCTCGATGAGGATCGCGCCTGGGCGACCAGTCTGTTGGTC
The DNA here is from genome assembly GCF_030811215.1 of Nocardioides massiliensis. Taxonomy (NCBI): domain Bacteria; kingdom Bacillati; phylum Actinomycetota; class Actinomycetes; order Propionibacteriales; family Nocardioidaceae; genus Nocardioides; species Nocardioides massiliensis. Next base: position 941,456 of record NZ_JAUSQM010000001.1, on the reverse strand, counting down.
GGTGTGTTCCTCGTGGCCTATGTGGTCCGCACCCGTCTGGCCTCGGAGGGGCTCCGCCTTGTCGTCCTTGGCCCGTTGGGACTGCTGCACGGACAGGTGACATCTGATCTGTGGTGCTGAGGAGCACTGCTGGAAGGATGTTTGCTGTGCCGAAGCCCTATCCCAAGGAGTTCCGTGATGACGTGGTCCGTGTCGCGAGGAACCGTGAGCCGGGAGTTCATCTCAAGCAGATCGCTGCCGACTTCGGCATCAGCGAGTCGTGCCTGACGAACTGGATGAAGTCCGCCGATGTCGAGGATGGGGTGAAGCCTGGAACGACACCTGCTGAGAACGCTGAGAACCGCGAGCTGCGCAAGCGGCTGCGGCTGCTGGAGCAGGAGAACGAAGTCCTGCGTCGAGCAGCCGCGTATCTGTCGCAGGCCAATCTTCCGGGAAAATGACGCTTCTATGCCTCGCGTCAAGCCATCGCGGTCTGGAGTTCGCGGAAGATCGCGCGGCACACGTATCGCTTGAGGCAGCGGCGGATCTCGCGGTTGGAGCGGCCTTCAGCACGTCGACGGGCGACGTAGTCGCGAGTGGTTTCGTCGTAGCTCATCCGCGTGCGGACGATGACATCGAATGCTCGGTTGAGTTGGCGATCGCCTGAGCGGGACAGGCGATGACGATCGGTGTTGCCCGACGAAGCGGGGACCGGTGCAATGCCGCCGAGTGCCGCGAACGCTGCTTCTGAGCGGACCCGGCCGTGATGGGAGTAGGCGCAGATGATGATCGCCGCGGTGACGGGTCCGACGCCTGGCTGGGCCTGAAGGCCGGGAGCGAGGGTCTCTGCAAGCAGGTGAAGCTCGCGGTGGTTCTGCTTCAAGAGATCGCCTTGCTCGACGACGGAACAGGCCAGACGACGAGCCTCGCGCCGAGCGATTGCCGACGGGTCGTGCTGTGCGGCGGCGCGGCTGATCCGCCATGTCGCGATCGTGCGGACCTGCGCGTCGGTCAGGGGCTTGCGCGCATCTATCCCCAAGTCGACGCTGCGCAGCAACGCGAGGAGGGCGTTGCGGTTCGCGGTGCGCTGCTGATCGAGGATCGATCGCGAGGCGAGCAGCACCCGCAGCGCAGTGCGCTGGCCGGCTTGTCGGGGCTTGGCTAGGCGATCGAACTCGCGACCGAGGACCGCTCGCGCTGCGGCTTCGGCATCGAGCGAGTCAGACTTGCCACTGTGAGCATGCGTGCTCCGGGCAGCGGGGCGTACCTCGGCGACGTCGAAACCGGCCTCGCTCAGGGCAGCGGTGATGCCTGCCCCGTAGGACGAGGTGCCCTCGACCGCAGCGAGGACGCTTCCGCTGGTTCGGCGAACGATCCAAGCGATCGCTCGTGCGTTGCCGGCCTTGGTGGTGGGGAAGGTCGCGCCGTCGATGACCGCTCCGGTCGCGGCGGCGATAAGGCAGTAGGTGTGGGTGCGGGCGTGGGTGTCGATGCCGACGACGTGCTCGAACAGTTGGGCAACGATGGTCAACGGAACTCCTGACTCGAAGGGGTGGAGACGTTCCGGCTCAAGCCCGTGGGTCGCTCAGAGTCACATCTGTAATGAGTCACGACCACGATGCAGCCGGTGGTCGGACAGGCTTCTAATCAAGGCATCTGCGCGTGAGGGCCGAACCTCGGCCGGCGTGCGGACATGTCATTTTCAAGACACCACCACTGGGTAGTGGGTCGGATATACCGCGAGTCACGCGCGCAGGCCGAGGTCAGCCTTCCAGCCAGCCACGGGCCAGCCAGCACCCATTACAGATGTACCCGCTCGTCCGCGAGCTGGCTGTCGACGGGATCCCCGTCACGGTGACGTGCCGGGTGCTCAAGATCGCTCGCCAGCCCTACTATCGGTGGCTCAGCGCGCCGGTCACCGACGCCGAGCTGGTCATGGCCTACCGCGCCAACGCTTTGTTCGACGCCCACAAGGATGACCCCGAGTTCGGCTACCGCTTCCTGGGCGACGAGGCGGCCACCGCGGGCGAGGCGATGGCGGAGCGGACCGCGTGGCGGATCTGCTCGCAGCTGGGTTGGTGGTCGGTGTTCGGCAAGCCCAAGCGCGGCAAGGCGAAGAAGCCCGGCCCGCCGGTCCACGACGACCTGTGCGCCGTGGTCGACAAGCACGGCGTCATCCGCCACGAGTTCAAGGCCGATGCCCCGAACGAGCTGTGGATCGGCGACATCAAATGCCGACGTCGGCATTTGAAGTCGGCGGATTCAACCGGTGGGCGCAAGAAGCTCTGCGAGCTTCTCTGATGGTGTCAGATAGCCCAGCGTCTTGCGTGGACGTCCGTTGAGGCTGTCCTGGATCGCGTCAAGCTCCTCGCGGCTGACGACGCTCAGGTCACTGCCCTTGGGGAGGTACTGGCGCAGCAGACCGTTGGTGTTCTCGTTGCTCCCGCGCTGCCAGGGCGAGTGGGGATCGCAGAAGTAGATCGGAATGCCCGTGGCGGTGGTGAACGCGGCGTGCTTGGACATCTCTGCGCCTTGGTCCCAGGTGATCGTCCGGGCCAACGACGACGGCAACGCTGTGATGGCCTTGCGCATCGCTGCCTCGACCTGCTCGGCGCTCTTGCCTTCAGGCAGGTGTAGCAGCAGAACCATCCGGGTGCTCCGCTCAACGAGCGTGCCGACGGCGCTGCGACTGCCTTCGCCGAGGATGAGGTCGCCTTCCCAGTGTCCTGGAACAGCGCGGTCGTCGGCTTCTGCGGGGCGCTCGCTGAGCATCACCATGCCGGGGATGCGGCCGCGGCCGTCGGTGGTTCCGCGAGGCTTGCGTGTAGCTCGTCCGGACCGCAGGCACCGCGCCAGCTCACGGCGCAGCTCGCCTCGGCCTTGCACGAACAGCGACTGATAGATCGTCTCGTGGCTCACCCGCATCTCCGGATCATCGGCGTGATCCAAACGTAGGCGCGCCGCGATCTCCTCGGGCGACCACAGTTGCTCCAGCCGACTGGCGACCTCCTCGAGCAGTCGACCCGACGCGAGCTTGAACGGCTTCGGTCGGCGAGCTTGTTCGCGGGCGCGTTCGTGCGCATGCCAGGCCGAGTAGCCACAGCGCCCGCCGCCACGCTTCACCTCACGGCTGACGGTCGACACCGCACGGCCCAGTTGCTCGGCGATCGCAGTGAAGGTGTCGCCACGATTGATTCCCAGCAGGATCTGCTCGCGCTCGTCGATCGTCAGGCAGCCCGGGCGTGGTTCCCAGCCGAACGGCTTGGCGTCGACGTGCCTGCCGGTCCGGGCCATGATGCCGACCATCGGCGCACTGCAGCCGATCTCCTTGGCGATGTCGACCAGCCGCCAACCCTTCGCGTGAAGCCTGAGCGCGAGCTGCTTCTGCTCCCGGCTGAGATGACCGTGTTTGCCCTGCATCCGGATCCTCCTGTGATCAGTGACTGCCTAATCTCACAGGACCCGTTGCGCTGACCGGTTGAATCCGCCGTCCTATGCCGACCTTGGAACTATGCCGACCACTTCAGCGGTCGCGCAGGTCAACGGCTGTGCTGAGGTTCGGAAGGTCGGCATAGTCGCGTAGTCGTGGTCACGCTTTCAGACACGGGGTGCCTGTCTGGAGGTGTGGTTGATGACGAAGAGATCGCTGACGGCCCGGGCGTATCCGGATCGGGTTCCTCGGGTTCCGGTGGGCCCGTTGGCGCCGACGGTGCTGGGCGAGTGTTCGGCCTGGTTGAGCTTTAAGCCCGGATCCACCGATGGCCATGGCGCTGAGCGCCTGATCCGGTTCGTCTGGTCATGAGGAGCCGCGGGCATGTCGATGTGCCGGACCTCGTTGTCCGGTGTCGTCCACTTGGTCCTCGGTTCGCGCAGCGGCGGGCTGCTGGGTGGTCAGGCTGCGAGGCTTGGCGGCGGGTCGTTGACTCGGTCGAACAGTGCCGTCCAGGCGCTCTCCCAGGGCCAGGCATGGGGCAGGTGCAGGGTGATCCGGCGTGCTGAGGTCGCGACCCTTGCCGGCACGATGATCAGCTTGCGACGGAGCGTGGCGGTGGTGGCCTTCGCCAACTCCCGATCGGTCAGGCTCGCGGCGGCTCGGGTGAGGTTGAACGCGATGACGGCGAGCACCAGCCAGGCGGCGTTCGCGGTGAACACCCCCGACGGCAGGTGTGCCAGCGCGGCGCCTTTGAGGTCAGCATGGACTTGTTCGATGACCGCGTGATGGCGGTGCATCTTGTCGGCGGCGACGGTGTCCAGCACGTCGGCGTCGGTGGTGGTGAAGAAGGCGTGGAAGCGCCAGGTGTCGAACAAGGTGTCCTGGCCGGCTGCCTTGTTCTTCTCGGCGTTGAAGTCCGGGATGCGACGGACTACGAGCCGGCCCGGGACGTGGTCGGACTTCTTCTGCGCAGCGAACGCGGTGAAGTCGATCTCGGCGACCTCGGCTCGCGAGATCCAGCGGCCACTCGGCTCGTCGAAGATGGCGTCGGTGTATTCGATGGTGGTCCACGCATCGTCGGCGATCGCTTCGATCGCCGCCTTGATGCGTTTGTCCATCCGCACCGTCACCGACACCGCGGCCCCACCAGCGATCGCGGCGTGGACTGGTCTGCGACCGTAGAACGCCGAGTCCATCCGCACCAGGATCGGCCGGTTCTTCCCGAGCAGCCGTCGGGCGGTTCGCACCGCGTCGCCGACCAGACGCTTCGCGCCGCGTGGTGACCCGGTCGAACCCTTGCGCAGACGCTGGGCCACGACCACCGGGGCCCCACCGGGGACGGTGAGGGTGGCAAGCAGCGCGTTGAGCCCACGGACCCCGGAATAGCCGAACCCTGCGCCCTGCTTGGCATAGCCATGGACCTCGATGATCGTGTCGTCGACATCGACCAACGCGTACCCGCGATCCACCTCGAGGTCGGTGTCGGTGTCGCTGGCTGCGGGGTCTGCCGATGCGCCGAGCAAACCGGTGAGGCCGCCCAGTGCGATCAGGAACCGCGAAGCGATCGCGTCGAGCTGGCGGACGTGCCCGAAGGTGAACGCCCGAAGGAACGAACCCAACGTCGAGGGCGCATACGCCCGGGTGAACAGCCGCCCCATTCCGCCATGACGCAGCAGCGCCATGTCATCGATGCTGTCCGCGCCGGCGACCATCCCGCCGACCAGCGAGGTGACCTTCAACCCAGCGTTCGCGCCTTTGTCCGTCGGCACGCTCAGGTGCTCATCTGCCAGGTCACGCAGGCCGGCGGACTCGGCCAACGCGAGCGCCGGCACCAGGCCTGCGGCCGACACGAGATTCGGGTCATCGAAGACCGCCGACGTCGATCGAAGCGTGTGAGAGAGTTTCACCTCAGAGATGCCCTTGCTCTTGGTGTGAATCGTTGCCTCAAGAACTCCGATTCTCCCGCCCAGCAAGGGCATTCTCGTTCTACGCCACGCTCACCGCCCAAGTTCATCGGTGGATCCGGGTTAAGGGTTACTCCCCGGGCTCGGCGGCCGGGGTGCTGAACGCGCTGGGGCGACTCAGCTTGTGGATGCGAACGGTTGGCGCCGGGGTCGAGGACATCGACGAGGAGCTCCTCGCCAGGTTCGTGGCCGAGGAGCGCGCAAGGGACGTCGTCTGCGTCACCGCGATGAGGACCCGAGGGACGGTGCGCCGGTTCCTGGTTGCGAGCGGCTACCTGGACGCTGTCGTGGTCGGGGACAGTCACCCGACGCCGGCTGCGGCTGCAGTGGCGCAGTGGCGTGGTTGGATGCGCGACCAAGGCGGCCTGAGCGAGCAGACCATCGCGGCCCGCGTCCATTACGCAGCCGGCCTCCTGAACGCGCTGACCACTGACGCCGGGGCCCTGGAATGGCGTCGGCTTGAAGTCTCGATGGTGAACGCCTACGTCGCCGAGCGTGGACGTGGCTACGGAGCCGTCGCACGGGCGCACATCGTGACCGCTGTCCGGTGCCTACTGCGGTGGGCGCTGAGCACCGGTCGCATCGACCGGGACCTTGCCCCTGGCATCCTCAAGCCCCCAGGGACGAAGCGTTCCTTGCCACGTGGCGTGAGCGCCGACCAGGTCGCTGCACTTCTGGGAGCGTGCGATCTGGCCACGGCGATCGGGACCAGGGACCGGGCGCTCGTCTTGGTCCTGGTGAGGCTGGGCCTGCGCGCTGGTGAGGCAGCGGGCTTGAGGCTCAACGACATCGACTGGGCCACCGGCCAGGTCAAAGTCACCGGCAAGGGTCGCGAGCACGTGCTCCCGCTCCCGGTCGACGTGGGCCAGGCGTTGGAGGCGTGGCTGCGACACCGGCCACCTGCCCTGGACAGGGCGGTGTTCGTGCGGATGAACGCGCCTCGCCAGGTGATGACGACCTCGGGGATCTCTGGCGTGATCGCCCGGCTGTCGGGTCTGGCGGGGATCGACCCGATCTACGCGCACCGGCTCAGGCATACCGCCGCGATGAGCGTGCTGGCCTCGGGCGGGTCCCTGACCGAAGCGAAGGAGCTGCTGGGCCACGTCCACGCCGCCACCACGATGGCCTATGCGAAAGTCGACCTCGCCTCGCTGCGTGAGCTGGTCGTGCCGTTCGGACAGGTCCCGCGATGACGACCGCGACGAGGCCGGCGACGCTGCGCGAGTGGCTGGACGAGTACCTTGCGACGCGACGGGCCCTGGGGTTCCAGCTCGACGACGTCGAACGGCAGGTCGGCCTGTTTCTCGCCTGGCTCGAGGCCCGCGGCCAGACACAGACCTTCACCATCGACGACGCCGTTGTGTGGGCGCGGCTCAACCCCGACGCGCACCCGTCTTGGTGGGCCACCCGGCTGTCGCTGGTCCGCCGCTTCGCCAACCACCTCAACGCCAGCGGCGTCGACGTCCCGGCGATCCCCAGCGGTTTGCTGCCAGCCAGGAAGCCGCGGGCGGTTCCCTTCATCTATAGCCAAGACGACATCGACGCCTTGCTCACCGCCTGCGACACGACGTTCACCGACGAGCGGATCGCCGCGACCGTGCGCACCGCTATCGGGCTGCTCACCGCGACGGGGCTGCGGATCGGCGAGGCCCTGCGCCTGCGTGTCGACGACATCGACGCCGCCCACGACCTGCTGGTGATCCAGGCAGCGAAGTCAGCACAACGGCTGGTCCCGATCCACCCGACGACCACGGTCGCCCTGCTGCAATACATCGCGCTGCCTGCCCGAACGGCCACCCATCCCGACCCCCCCGGCCCGGTCTTCGTGACCGCCAACGGGACCGGCTACGCCTACGGGCCGTTCCAGGCGCGGTTCAAACGGGTTCGCGAGGCCGCCGGGCTCACCCCGCGCGGAAGGGCACGCCCCCGCCTGCACGACCTGAGGCACACCTTCGCCACCGCGCACATGACCACCGCCTACGCCCACCACGGCGACCCCGAACGAGTGCTCACGCTGCTGGCCACCTGGCTGGGGCACTCCGACGCCGCCCACACCTACTGGTATCTGACCGCGACCGGGGAGCTCATGGCCCGTGCCGCCGGCCTGCTCGAGCACGACCCCGAAGGAGCCCCGTCATGAACACCCTGGCCACCAGCCTGCAGACCTACTTCACCACCTTCGCCCACGATCAGCGCGACTTGTCCGCCCACACCATCGCCTCCTACCGCGACACCTGGCGGCTGCTGCTCAAGCACCTGGCCTCCACGTTGGGGATCCCCGCGGACTCCCTCGACTTCGACGCCATCACCGCCGCCAACGTGTCCGGCTTCCTCGACCAACTCGAGCACGAGCGCGGCAACGCGGCCAGGACCCGCAACGCGCGGCTGACCGCGATTCGTTCCGTGCTCGGCCGAGCCCTTCCGGACTGTCCCGAACACGCCGCCACCATCACCCAGGTCCTCGCTATCCCACCCAAACGAACCGTGCGGCCCGTCATCGAGTTCCTCACCGCCACCGAGGTCGACGCACTACTCGCCGCGCCCGACCCCACCACCTGGACCGGGCGCCGCGACCATGCCCTGCTGACCCTCACCGTCCAGACCGGGCTTCGGATCAGCGAGATCCGTTCGCTGACCCGTGCCGACATCCACCTCGGCACAGGCCCCCACGTCGCCTGCACCGGCAAGGGACGACGCCAACGCATCACCCCACTGACCCGAGCAACCGTGGACATCATGAAGGCCTACCTCGCCGAACGAGCCACACGTCCCGGCACGGCCCTGTTCTGCGGTCCCCAAGGATGGCCACTGTCACGTGACGCCCTCGAGCACCGCCTCGCCAAGCACCTCGCCACCGCCACGACCACATGCCCGAACCTGGCCGGCAAACACGTCACGATGCACACCCTGAGGCACACCGCAGCGATGAACCTCCTCACCGCCGGAGTCGACGTCTCGGTCATCGCGCTCTGGCTCGGACACGCCGACACCCACAGCACCGACGCCTACCTGCACGCCGACATGGCCATCAAGCAGGCCGCCATCGACCGAACGAGACCACCCGACATCAAGCCCGGGACCTACAAGCCCGAACCCGACATCCTGGCCTGGCTCACCGCGCTGTGACTATGCCGACCTCTCAACACCGAAAACCAGACCCCCACACGCCATCACCGACAACATCGGCATAGTTCGAACGTCGGCATAGGACATCACCGAACATCGGACGAGCGAGGGCAAGCTCTACCTGTGTGCATTCAAGGACGCCTACTCGAACCGGATCGTGGGCTACTCCATCGACTCCAGGATGAAGTCCAGACTCGCCGTCAAGGCGCTGAACAACGCCGTCGCCAGGCGCGGCGACGTGGCCGGCTGCGTGGTTCACACGGACAGAGGATCGCAATTTCGAAGCAGGAAGTTCGTCCACGCCCTCAACCGCCACGGCATGGTCGGTTCGATGGGTCGCGTCGGTGCCGCGGGTGACAACGCGGCCATGGAGAGCTTCTTCGCGCTGCTCCAAAAGAACGTACTGAACCGACGTTCCTGGGCCACCCGTGAGGAACTCCGGATCGCGATCGTGACCTGGATCGAACGCACCTACCACCGACGCCGCCGACAGGCCGGACTCGGACGATTGACCCCCATCGAGTTCGAGACCATCATGACCACGCCAGCCACTCAGGCTGCGTGACCCAACCTGTCACCTGTTCGTGCAGCAGTCCCTTCACCAGCCCCACCCTGCTGTCGAACGTGTGGGTGTGTCCGGCGCCGTGTCGTGTCCACGGGACCTGTCGCACTTTCGGTCCGTGGACCGTGCAGTTCACGCGTGGCGCGTCGGGCTCGAGGAACAAGCGAACGGTGCCCATGTCGAGCGCACGGCACCGGCGCCGTCCCTCGCCACGGTCGTACCAAGGGGCCCCTGACTCCGCAGCTTCCACATCACCCGCGACCAGGTTGCCGTGGTCGGACATGGGCCACGACGATCTCTGCCTCGTCGTCGAACTCGACGTCCACGATCACGGTGTTCTCGACGCCCAACAGGGCGCGCCATACGCTGGCGTTTCGCATGCCGTTCTCCGCTCTGCAGCTCCTGACCTTCGACAAGCCAGAACTAGGCCGGGAGCGGCGTGTGACCCTTCAGGCGCGATCAGGGACCAACGGATCAATCAGGAGAGCCTAATTTATTGACATGCCACCACGGTGGCCTGTTTACTTTTATCGTACGTGGCCGCGTCAGGGTCGTGGAAGGTTCACGTTGCATCCTGCGACCTTCCGCTGCTGTGCGACCGGGCAACTGAGAGGAGCTGATAACTGTGGCAGTCGTGCGAGCGGACCTCGATACCTGCCTCGGGTACGCGAACTGTGTCGTGGGCGCGGATGACTACTTCGACGTCGACGATGACGGTGTCGTGGTCCTGTTGCGGGTTGACGTGCCCGAGAACAACCGTGCGCGCGTAGAGGAAGCTGTCCGCAGCTGCCCGGTGTCCGCACTCATACTGGAGGACGAGTGAGTCGCACCGTTATCGTGGGTTCCTCCGTCGGCGGGGTGCGCACGGCACAGTCACTGCGGTCGGAAGGGTACGAGGGCGAGATTGTCCTCGTCGGCGAGGAACCTGAGCTGCCGTACGACAAACCGCCGCTGTCCAAGGGGCTCCTTGTGGGCACCGCCACCGCCGAGTCGGTCCGGCTGCTCACGCAGGAGGCCGCTGAGCGTGACTGTATCCGGTTGGTCCTCGGTCACCGAGCCACCCGTCTCGACGTCGCCGCTCATCGCGTCGAGCTCGAGGGACTCGACCCATTGTCTTACGACCAGGTCGTCATCGCCACGGGAGCCCGGGCGCGGCCATCGCCATGGGGGGAGCGCTCCGGTATCCACGTGATGCGTACGCTCCAGGACGCCCAGCTGCTGAGGCAGGACCTGGTGGCCGGTGGCCATATCGTCGTGGTGGGCGGCGGGTTCATCGGCGCCGAGGTGGCGTCGAGCGCCCGCATGCTCGGCCTCGAGGTCACCATGGTCGACCCGCTTCCGGTGCCGATGAGCCGGGTGTTCAACCCCGAAATCGGCAAATGGTTCGCTGCGCTGCATGAGCGGCATGGCGTGCGATCCGTTTTCGACGTCGGGGTGGAAGCCATCGACGGCGAGCGGGGGGACTTCACCGTACGCCTCACCGACGGCTCGTCGGTCTCCGCCGCGGTGGTCGTCATCGGTATCGGAGCAGAGCCGAACGATGCCTGGCTCAGATCTTCCGGACTCGTCGTCGACAACGGGCTGGTCTGCGACGAGTACTGCCGAGCAGTCGATGTCCACAATGTGTACGGCGTCGGTGACGTCGCCCGGTGGTTCCACCCGACGTACCGCACCGAAGTTCGCGTGGAGCACTGGACGAACGCCGTCGATCAGGCAGTGTGCGTGGCTCACAACATCGTGCATCCGGAAGATGCCCGCTCGTACGCCCCCCTGGAGTACGTATGGAGCGATCAGCATGACTGGAAGATCCAGGTCGTGGGCCGCACGGCAGGCGGCAGCACCGAGCACGTCATGATCGGTGACCCGGCCGCTGACAACCGGTTTGCTGTTCTCTACACCCCCGACGGGACGACGATGTCCGGCGCTGCGGTCGTCAACTGGCCGCGCGCACTAGTCCTATGTCGCAAGGGGCTGCGGGACGGGACGACCCTTGCCGAGGTGCGTCAGTCCATCTCGGTCGCGGCTGCCAAGCAACGCTAGCCTCGACGTTCCCTCGTAACTGAAGCGCCTTACAGGCGCTTTAGCCGCCGTCGCCCGGGCTTGTTGCCGCCCTCGACGTCGGCGGTCTTCATCCAGTTCGTCAACACGACTCGGAGATCCCGAAGTCGGCAGCGATCTGCTTCAGGTGGACACCCGGCTCAAGGTTCCTCGCGGCGCGGTCGACGTCGTCGCGGAACTCCTTGGGATACGGCTTCGGCACAGTGCACATCCTTCTAGCGGCGCCCTTCGGCACCACAGATCAGATGTCACCGGTCTGTGCAGGAGACCCCTCCGATGCCGGTGTGGGGTCGGTGGTGATTGTAGAAGTGAAGCCAGTCGAGGTAGGTCGCTGCGCGGGCCTCGTCTGAGGCATAGGCCTGGGCGTATGCCCACTCCGTGTTCAGGCTGCGGTTGAAGCGCTCGGACCCTGACCCGCTAGCCCGGACACCTGATCTATAGCGATGATCGCTGCAGGAAGGAGTCCGACAGATGCCTGCACCACATCCGCCAGAGTTCCGACGCAGGGCGATCGAGCTGGCCCCCCAGCCGGGAGCATCGGTTCGCCAGGTCGCGCGGGACCTCGGTAACAGCGAGTCCGGCTTGCGCCGCTGGATGGCCCAAGACGACGTCGACGCCGGTCGCAAGGAAGGACTCTCGAGCGACGAGCGCGAAGAGCTGGTCCGGCTGCGTCGGGACAACCGGCGACAGCAGATGGAGATCGAGATCCTCAAGCGCGCGAGCGCCTACTTCGCTCAGGAGAACGTGCTCCCAAAGTAGGGTTCCGGCTGGTCCGAGAGCTCGCCGCTGACGGCTTCGACGTCGCGGTGGCCTGCCGGATGCTCAAGGTGTCACGCTCGGGTTACTACGAGTGGCGCGACCGGCCACCGTCACAGCGCGATCTCGCCGACGCCTATTTGGCGAACACGATCGTCGACATCCACCGCGAATCCCGCTACTCCTACGGGGCGCCGCGGGTGCACGCCGAGCTCCGGCTCGGACTGGGCGTTCGGGTCGGCCGCAAGCGGGTCGCCAGGCTGCTGCGGATCACCGGGCGCCGCGGAATCAGCCACCGCAACAAGCGACGCGGCCACCGTCCTGCTGAGGCGGTCCACCAGGACCTGGTGCAACGCAAGTTCACGGCCGCTGGACCGGACCTGCTGTGGTGCACCGACATCACCGAGCGCCCCACCGCTGCCGGGAAGGTCTACTGCTGCGCGGTGCTCGATGTGTTCACCCGGCAGGTGGTGGGCTGGTCGATCGCCGACCACATGCGCTCCGAGCTGGTCGTCGACGCCCTGCAGATGGCCACCTGGCGACGCCGTCCAGAACCCGGCACCATCGTTCACGCCGATAGGGGCAGCCAAGGCGGATTCAACCGGTCGTCGCAACACCCCGTGATGGAGGTGTTCAGTGATTCGTCGTCAGCAAGCAGCCGACCGTGCGATTCGTCCGAAGCTCAGGTCGCCCGGTCATCCGAAGTATCAGCGTCATGTCGAGGTGGCGTTCTGGGAGCAGATCGCCAAGGGCCTTCTTCCCGAGGAAGCCGCGGGAGTTGCCGGCGTGGCGCCCGCGGTCGGTGCACGCTGGTTCCACAACGCTGGCGGCATGCCCCCTTTCGATCTGAAGTTCCAACCCTCGGGCCGGTATCTGTCTTTCGCTGAACGCGAGGAGATCGCGTTGCTCAAGGCGCAAGGCCAGGGCGTGCGCGGGATCGCTCGAGCGATCGGACGCGACCCCGGCACGGTGTCGCGAGAGCTGCGCCGCAACGCTGCCACTCGCGGCGGGAAACTCGACTACCGGGCATCGGTGGCGCAGTGGAAAGCCGACATGGCGGCCAAGCGGCCCAAGGTCGCGAAGCTGGTCGCCAACCCGCGACTGCACGCCTACGTCCAAGAACGCCTCTCCGGGCAGATCCAGATGCCCGACGGCACGGTCATCGCCGGCCCACAGCCGCCGAAGTTCACCGGACGCAACAAACCGCACCGCAAAGACCGGGCCTGGTCGTTGGCGTGGAGCCCGGAGCAGATCAGCAACCGTCTCAAGATCGACTTCGCTGATGATGAGTCCATGCGCATCAGTCACGAGGCGATCTACCAATCGCTCTACATCCAAAGCCGTGGCGCGCTCAAGCGTGAGCTCGTGTGGTGCCTGCGCACCGGCCGTGCACTACGCGCGCCACGGGAACGCTCACGGCGCAAGACCTGGGCGCACGTCACTCCCGAGACGCTCATCAGCGAACGGCCTGCCGAGGTCGAGGACCGCGCTGTCTCCGGCCACTGGGAAGGCGATCTGGTGATCGGATTGGAGCGCTCCGCGATTGGCACGGTCGTCGAACGCACCACGAGATTCACCATGCTCATCCACCTGCCCCGCGAGGAGGGCTACCGGCACAAGCAGACTCCGAAGAACGGTCCCGCGCTCGCCGGCTACGGCGCGATCACGATGAAGAACGCACTGGCGAACACGATGTCCACGCTGCCGGCACAACTAGCCAGGTCGTTGACCTGGGACCGCGGCAAGGAGATGTCGGCTCACGCCCAGTTCAAGGTCGAGACCGGCATCCCGGTGTTCTTCGCCGACCCACAATCACCGTGGCAACGCGGCACGAACGAGAACACCAACGGACTGCTGCGCCAGTACTTCCCCAAGGGAACCGACCTGTCACGCTGGTCGGCCGAAGAGATCGAAGCCGTCGCTCACGCACTGAACACCAGACCACGCAAGACCCTCGGTTGGAAGACACCTGCCGAGGCGTTCAACGAGCATCTATTGTTGGTCCAACAAGCTGGTGTTGCATCCACCGGTTGAACCCGGTCAGTACGCATCGGAGCAGATCACCACGTATGCGGCCGAGAACGGCATCACTAGATCGATGGGCTACACCGGGATCTGCTGGGACAACGCGATGGCCGAGTCGTTCTTCGCCACGCTGAAGACCGAGTTCTACTACCGCCGTGTCTGGCCCACGAAGGCCGGAGCCAGCCAGGCCGTCGGGGCCTGGATCGAGGACCGCTACAACCGGCGTCGACGGCACTCCTCGATCGGGCAGGGCAGCCCCGTGGCCTTCGAGATGCAACACTGCAACCAGACCGCGGCAGCACCTCAAGCCGCATAACCCTGTGTCCACCGTCCGGGGTCAAGGCCATGGCGACCTGTCGACCCGCTCCGGGCGGCCGGCTCGCGGCGGCAACCAGACGCCGCCGAGCGTTGTCACGCGACCAGCCCGTCACCTCGACAACCTGATCCAGAACCCGGCCCTTGTCCTTCTTCGAAGCCTTCGAATACGCCTTGGCGTACTTGGTGGTGACCTCGGCACGAGACGTCATCGACAACTCACTCCTCATGCCCGAACACGCTCACCGTTTCGCGGGCATTCCTACGTGAGGCACGGGCAGCGTTTCGCGGGCGGTTTTCGTGAGTCTCGTCGAACCGTTGACATCCAACTCGAGTGAAGTGTGTAATGTTTGGAGTCCATCGCGTATGCGAGGTCCATCCACCCTGGAGGTCAAAAGTGCGACGTAGTCAACATCAAGGTCGTCGGAACAGCTGGCGGCGTAGCGCATCAATCGTCGGGGTGGGCCTGCTGGCGTCGGTCGCCCTTGCAGCGTGCTCGGACGATTCCGGTGCTTCCAACGGGGAGCTTGACGAGGTGAGCGTCACGGTGTCGCACTGGCCCACCAGTGGCTACTCGGCCACGTACATGGTCGGCCAGGAGAAGGGGTTCTTCGAGGAGGAGGGAATCGCCCTCGAGGGAATCGTGCCCGGAGCGGGCGGTGGAACCACAGTTCGGAGCATTACAAGCGGCGACCTCGACTTCGGCGAGGTGTCAACCACTGGGCTCGTTCAAGCCACTATGGCTGGTGCGCCGTTGGTCGGGATCGCGACGTCGGCGGGCAGCATCGCGGACCTGGTTTGGGTGGCCAAAGAGGACTCCTCCTTTGATTCATTCGAGGACTTCTGTGGAGACGGCGTCTGGGGTATCACAGCTCCCGGATCCAACTCCGAGGCCCTGACTGCGCTGATGGCGCAAGAGGCCGGCATGAGGCCCGACTGCGTGAACACGGTCGCCACCGGTGACCTGGCCGCCGGCCTCGTTCTCGTCCGGAGCGGGGAGGTCGACGCCTCGATCCTTACAGAGCCTCTGCTGACCACCGAGCTCGCTAAGGGTGACCTCAAGCCGGTCGCGGAAGCTGTCGAGTACCTGCCGAACTTCATTCAGGTCGTGACAGTCGCCAGCCAGAAGATCATCGACGAGGACCCAGAACTCGTGCAGCGCTTTGTCAACGCGCTCGGCGCGTCACAGGACTTCATCCGAGAGAACCCTGAAGAGGCGGGTGCCATCTTCGCCGAGGAGGCTGGCGTAGACGAGGAGACGGGTGTCGAAATCATGACCCGGCTGGCCGCTGACGAGAGATTCTTCACTCAGGAACTGACCGTCGAAGGACTGACCAGCACGATCAACGGAATGGAGGTGCTCGGCCACTACGACGGCGACCCGATCGCTTGGGATCAGCTGATCGACCAGCAGTTCCTGCCCGAGGAGTCGCGAATCGACCTGAGCGAGCTCCCAGGATACGAGGGGTAGGCATCATGACCAGAAGCGAACACATTCTTGACCTGCAAGCGGTCACGAAAGAATACCCGCTCAAAGACGGCAATCTCGTCGCACTGCGAGATATCGATCTAAAGGTCGACCGCGGACAGGTCGTCTCCGTACTCGGGCCCAGCGGCTGCGGCAAGACCACGCTGCTCGAAGTGGTGGCTGGACTCCTGCCGGTAACTCGCGGGCAGGTCCTCCTTCAGGGTGAGCCCATGACGAGCCCAAGCCCCAAGGTGGGCATCGTCTTCCAACAAGATTCGACCCTGCCATGGCGCAGCGTACTCAGCAACATCGCTTTCGGTATGGAGATGACGGGTGTCCCGCGCGCACAGGCCAACCGTCGAGCTCAGGACATGCTCGACCTGGTGGGCCTGTCTGAATTCGGGCACGTACACCCACACCAACTGTCTGGCGGTATGCGTCAGCGCGTCGCGGTTGCTCGCGTGCTGGCTCTCGAGCCAGAGCTAATCGTAATGGACGAACCCTTCGGGGCCCTTGACGAGCAGACTCGGTTGCACCTCGGTCTCGAGCTGCTCGACCTGGTCACCCGGGTGGGAACCACCATTCTGTTGGTGACACACAGCATCCAGGAAGCTGCCTTATTGTCGGACCGTGTCGTAGTGCTTAGCGCCCGACCGGGTGAGATCCAAGAGAGCTTCGACGTGCCGCTCTCGAAGCCACGAACGCTCGCCACGCTCGCCAGTGCCGACTACGCCCGCATCACGCACACGCTGTGGACATGCCTCATGAGCCTGGAAGGCGTGCGGGTGAGCGATGACGTTGCGTCTGCGTCGGGGTGACCATGAATAGACGACGCCTAATCCTCTTAACGAGGACGATTATGCTGGTGGCGATCTTCGTGGTCTATGAGGCGCTCGCGCGGACCGTACTTGATCCTTTTTCGTGGGTGCCTGCGACGACCACCCTGGTGCGGGCAGGGGAACTCGTGGCCGACCCGGTCTTTTTCCTCGACACGATCTGGAAGACCGTAAGCATCATACTCTTGAGCACCATTTTGGCGATCGTGTCGGGGCTTGTCATGGGGACGGTGCTTTGGCGCTTTCCTCGGGCCTATGCCACCGCAAACCCATACCTCACGCTCTACTACTCGATTCCGGCGTTCGCGTTCTATCCGGTGCTACTCAGTCTCGTCGGGGCGGGGCCCCTCTCGCTTATTCTGCTGGCGTCGCTGCTGGGCTTCGCCGCGATGACAGCGAACGTGGTGATCGGTTTGCGTAAGACGGCCCCGATTCATGTGCGGCTTGGGCGCTCGCTGCGCCTGGGTCAGTTCCGCATGCTGCGGCGGATCTACTTCCCCTCAGCGGTACCACAGATCCTCGTCGGGGTCAGGTTAGCGATCGCATACGCAATCATTGGGGTGGTAGGTGGAGAGTTCTTGACCGGGACAAGTGGCCTCGGCTACTACATCCAGTTTTCATACAACTCCTACCAGCTGGTCGAGACCTATGCGGGTATCACGATCGTCGTGGTCACGGCGCTGGTCCTCAACGGCCTTATGTATGCGTTATCGAAGGCGACTTTTGCGATGGAGACGGTGGGATCATGAGCCAGACACACTTGAGTCGGGCTGGTTCAGCTGGTCGGAGATTGCTGCCTCGTCGCAAGCGGCCGGCTTCTCTCGCGTGGGGCCATCTCGCGCTTGTCGCCGCACTGCTGATCGGCTGGCAGATCCTCTACGTCGTTGTGGGAGAGAATGTATTCGCGTCTCCGGCCGAGACAGGAACGGCGTTCGTCTCAAACCTGCCCGACTGGTATCCGGACCTTCGCAGCACCCTAACGGTGCTAGTCATCGCGATGATTGCGACCGCCGTGCTAGGGGTGCTCATCGGGTTTCTTGTCGGGCTCAGCGAGTTCTGGACCGAGGTACTGCGTCCGATCTTGCTCACGATCTATGCCATCCCAAAGATAGCCATCTACCCGATCTTCCTGTTGGTCTTCAAAATCGGGTTCTCGACGCTGGTTCTGTTTTCGATCTTCCATGGGATCATCCCCGTGATACTGCTGGTAATGGAGGGAACTCGAGGCATTCCGGCCATCCAGATTAAGCTGGCTCGTGTGTACAACTTGTCGTTCTTGCAGAAGTGTCGCTACATTCTTCTGCCGTCGCTCGCGCCTGTAGTCGCGGAGGCCGTAAGGATGGGTGCGAGCCTCACCTTCCTGGGCCTCGTAGTCGCTGAGATGTTCGGATCCAGCAGCGGCCTCGGGAACCGGCTGGTCGCTTACCTCAACCTCAACCAGACCGAGAACATCCTGTCGGTGTTCATCCTGATCTCGCTGGTGGGCATCGTTTTGTCGGTGCTGCTCCTGCATTGGGAACGCTCTGTGCAGCGTCGAAGCGGGCTCGTGCCCGATAGCGGGCTGGCGGGGCCCAAACCGTGACTTCCGCAGGGTCCGCGCATGTAAAGAGTCAACCTCGAACAAGGAGATGCTTCGTATGGGTCTGCCCATCGATCTGGCCTGCTGGAACTATGACCGTACTCGCGCGCTCGTCGACGGTCGCGTCGCTGTCGAGGGGGTGGATCTGAACTACATCGCTATGGAGATGCCGGAGAGCTTCCACCGAATGTTGCGGCACGCCGAGTTCCACGTGTCCGAGATGAGTTTCGCGTGGTACCTAGGTTCCGTCTTCGCCGAGCGCCGTCACATGGTGGCCATTCCGGTGTTTCCCTCGCGCATGTTCCGCCACTCGGGAATCTACGTGAATTCCAAGAGCGGCATAACTGATCCGGCCGATCTCGTGGGGAAGCGCATCGGTGTCCCGGAGTACCAGCAGACTGCGGGCGTGTGGATCCGTGGCATGCTGGCAGATGACTACGGGGTCCCGATCGACTCGGTGAGCTACCACCAGGGCGGGTTAACGGAGCCTGGTCGAGTCGAAAGCGCACTGAGGCGTCCTGAAGGCATCGAGCTAACGCCTATCGGGCCGCAGGACACGCTCTCGGACATGCTGGAACGCGGGGAGATCGACGCCCTCTACACCGCTCATGCGCCCGTCGGCTTCGAAGCCGGCTCGTCGCACGTCGAGCGGCTGTTTCCCGACTACCGGCGCGAGGAGCAGGCGTACTACCAGCGGACCGGAATCTTCCCGATCATGCACACCGTGGTGATCCGGATGGATGTACTCGAGGCACACCCGTGGTTGGCAAGGTCTCTTATGAAGGCTTTTGAGGAAGCTAAGGCGTACGCGTTGGCCGACCTGTTCGAGCCAGCGGCAGCCAAGTGCAGCCTGCCATGGCTGGTCGCGGAGGCGGAGGCGACTGAAGACGCGTTCGGGACCCGGGACTTCTGGCCGTACGGCGTGGAGCAGAACCGCCATGTGATCGAGACATTCGTTCGTTATACGCACGAGCAGGGGCTGGTCCCTGAGCGGCCCTCGGTCGAGGATCTGTTCCCGCGGTCGACCATGGACATCGCCCGCATCTGATTTTTCCAGCATCGCTGTCGTGAACGCAGAATACATCGAGGAGAGGCCCACCATGGATAACCAGAAGACGTGCCCTTACAGCGGCGCCGCCGTGTCTGACCCGGGGGAGATCCCGTCGTTGACCGGCTACCGGGAGGTCGAGGAGGTCTTCCGGTCGCCGAAGATGGCGCCGTTCCTCCACGACGGCACCGAGGAGTTCCGAGGGGGGACCGTTCGTCAGATCGACGGACCCGTGCATCGCACCAGGCGGCGGATGATGGGCCGTCTCCTGCGCGGCGAGGGCGACGTGCGTTTTCGCCGGGAGGTGTTGATGCCGACGATCGAGCGCAATCTCCAGCGGGTGCTGGAAGCGCCGACCGATGACCTGCCGTCCACCGACATGGTGCTGTTCACGCGAGTGGCCTTTTTCCAGCTGGTGTCGGCTCTGATAGGGCTCGACGGGGTGGACACCACCGAGGACGCCGAGGAACTGCGCCAGTTCGCTGAGCCGATCCAGGTGGCTATGCGCTCCTGGTACATGGGGGGTGACCGGACAGCGGTGATGGCCCGCGGCATCGAGGTCCGCGAGCAGTTCCGTGAGAAGTACTTCGAGCCTGCCCTTGAGCGGCGAGTGGCGCTGGTTCAGTCCGCGACGACGCCGGAGGACGAGGCGGCACTGCCAAACGACTTCCTCACCTTGGTCGCACGTGGCCTCGACCCGGACTGGACGGCCGACCAAGCGCTCGCGCTGAGGGAGGCCGTGACGGACTTCATCAACGCCGGCACCTTCTCCAGCTCCTTCACCCTGGTGCATGCGCTCGACGAGTGCCTCACCTGGGCTGAGGAGCACCCGGACGAGCGCGAACGCCTCCTCGACGAACAGTTCCTCGCTAAAGCGGTGGCCGAGGCGCTGCGGTTGCACCCGATCGTCCCGCTCTTCTACCGCACTGCGGTCGAGCCCGTGACCCTGGCCTCGGGTCGTGAGTTCCGGGCCGGTGAGCACGTGTGCATGGAGATCGGCCCGGCCAACCGCGATCCCGAGGTGTTCGGACCCGACGCCGACTCCTTCGTCCCGGGCCGGGAGGTCCCAACTGGCGTCTACCCCTACGGTGTCGCCTTCGGGATTGGCCGGCACATGTGCTTCGGCCAGCCCGTGATCCTCGGAAGCGATGGAGTCACTGGCAGCCACGTGCAGATCCTCAAGGCGATGTTCTCGGCCGGCGTCCGCCGCGATCCCGCCAACCCGCCGCGCATGAACGACCAGTTCGGACGCATGGACGCGCTCTGGGACGTTTACCCAGTCCAGTTTGGATCCGGCAGCACCAGGGGAGGCTCAGATGACGATGCACCGCCTGCCGTCGGCCTCTGACCTCGCCCCCGGCCAGCTACGCCGGGTGGAGGTTGCCGGACGGGCGATCTGCCTGGCACGGACCCAGGACGGCGGGCTCTTCGCTATCGACGACACCTGCACCCACGAGGAGGAGACACTCAGCGAAGGGGAGTTGATGGGCTGCGAACTGGAGTGCCCCTTTCACTTCGCCCGCTTTGACCTCAGAACCGGCGAGGCCGTGGCGTTACCCGCCACGGAGCCGGTTCGGACATACCGGGTCGAGGTCGATGGTGATGATGTCCTGATCGAAGAGCCCCCCTTGCAGAGCACAGAGGGAGCATCCGGCACCGAGGGAGTATCCGAGGAGACGAAGAGCGGTTCCCGGTGAGCAGGCAAGTGCCGCCCAGCTTCAGGTCCGGGCGCCCGCCCCAGTGCTGTGTGACGCCGCCCGGATCCAGTCCGGGACCGGCTCGGACATCGCGCCGGAACCGTCCTGGACGGCCCAAACGTGGGTGACCTCGCCGGTGGCCACCGGCCGCCCCGCATGCTCAAAGTCGTGGCGCACGACGTAGCTAGAACGACCGTGGCGCACGACGCGGCTGTCGACGTCAACGACGTCCCCCAGGCCCACCGGCGAGAGGTAGCTGCACTGCGCATCCACGACCGGCGTCCCTCGACCGCCCGCGAGGATCGCGCGCAACGGGTGTCCCAGGTCGTCGAGGAGCCGCGAGTACGCCATGTCCATCCACCGGAAGTAACTGGCGAAGTGGATCTGGACAATGTCCACATCGATCATAGCGACCTCGAAGCACGTCCTCGTCACGTGGCTGCTTGCCATACTGACCTCCGCAATTGCGGCCACGGCAGACAGGTGGCCGGTGGATGAGCATGTGGTTGGAGCCGAATGTACTACAGGCGACTCGACTGGTGAGTCTAGGGTGAGTAATCCAACGGCCCCGGTGGGCTCGACCCGCAAGCGTGAGCTTCGCATGCTGCTTCTTGTCGGGCTCGTGGCGATCAACTTGCGTAGTGTCATCGCAGCGCCCGCCCCTCTTCTTACCCAAATGCGCGGCGACCTCGGGCTCTCTGAAGCGTCGATGGGTGCGCTCGTCTCGTTGCCCGTGCTCTGTTTCGCGCTCGCGGCGCCGCTCGCGGGTGTGTTGGTCAGGTACGTCGGAGCGCAGCGGGCCCTGTTGGCCGGGCTCGTCGTGGTCGTCGTGGCGACGGCCGCCCGCCCGATGGGCTCGGTAGCACTCCTGATCGCGGGAACGCTGCTCGTGGGTGTCGGGGTGACCGTGGGAAACGTCGTCATGCCTGCTCTGGTCAAGCGCGACCTGCCGCACCGCGCTCCGGCCGGGACCTCCATCTTCACCGCTGGGATGTGCATCGGCGCAGCTGCGGCTGCCGGACTGACACCGCTGCTGGCGCAGACGACGGGCTGGAGGCTGGCGCTGGCGTCGTGGGCATTACCGGCCGCGGTGGCCGCGGCGGCCTGGGTGCTGGTGCTGGGGGCGCCATCGGACACGGAGCTGCGGGCGTCCCTGCCGCCGCCCGGCCCGCATCGCCGACTGGCCGCGCACCCGCTCGCCTGGGCGGTGGCGATCTTCCTGGGCGCGCAGTCGTGGTCGTACTTCTCTTTGACGACGTGGTTACCGACGTATCTCACCCAGGAGGCAGCAACTAGCGTGACCACGAGTGGTCTAGCGTTGTCATTGTACCAAGTGCTCGGCATCGCGGGGAGCATCGCGGTGGCGCCTCTCGTTCGCCGCTGGGGCAGCCAAGTACCGCTGACGGTCGGAGTGTCCTTGTGCTGGGGGGCGACCACGCTCGGTTTGGTTGCCGTCCCTGCGATGTGGCCGCTATGGACGGTTCTCGGTGGGGTGACCCATGGTGCCGGAATCACCGTGGCGATGATCTTGGTCGTCCTGCGGGCCGAGTCGGCGCGATCCGTGGAGTCGCTGTCGAGCATGGCCCAGTTGATCGGCTACGGAGTCGGGGCGATCGGACCGTTTGCCGTGGGGGCTGTCCTCGGGCTAACCGGTTCGTGGACGTGGTCTTTGTCACTAGTGATCGCGGCTTCCGTCGTGATGCTGTTGGCCGGGTTTGTCGCCGGACGTTCCGTGACGGTAGAAAGTGCGCGTCGCTGAAGCACTCGAGATCGTTCCAGCAAATCCTGGGGCACGTTGCTCGGTGCTTGCCGGTATAGGTAAGGAAGCGTGACCATGATCGCCGAGGCGAATCCCGTGCACGACCGGGCCAAGTTGCTCAAGCCCCAGGAGCTCATTGTGACGCTCGTGGGCGAGTACGTCGAGCCGGGGGCTGCCGTGTGGTCGGGTGGGCTCGTCCGGATCATGGAGGACCTGGGGTTCTCCACTGCAGGGGCCCGGGTTGCTCTCAATCGGGTGGTCACGCGCGGGCTGTTTCACACCGCCAAGCGGGGCCGGTACGTCTTCTACTCCGCCACCCCGCGCCTGAGCGCCCTGCTTGCCGAGGGGCACCGGCAGACGTTCTGGTTCCGTTATCCCGCCCAGGCTTGGGAGGGGCAGTGGACGATGGTCTGGTACGCCATTCCCGAGGAGCAGTTGCTGGCCCGGCGACGGCTCAGCCGACGGCTCAGCTTCCTGGGGTTCGCTGCGCTGCACGATGGCACCTGGGTGGTGCCGTACGACCGGTCTGACGAGACGGGGGTGGTCGTCGACGAGCTCGATGTCAGCGGCTATGTCGTGGTCTTCGTTGGTGCCGCCCCGAAGTGGCTGCCCACGTCGGCGGTGCTGGCACACGCGTGGAACCTCGACGAGGTAGCCCGCCATTACACCGCGGTGGTGGAGGAGTTCGGCCGCTACGCCACGTCAGACGGGCGGAACGGTCTGCCCCCGAGGGAGGCTTTCCGGATCCGCACCTTGCTCATCGAGGCCATGCGGCAGGTGGCGCCCCTCGATCCGAAGATCCCCGACTCAGAACTCGACCGGGAGTGGGACCGCAGCCGGGCCATCGACATCTTCGAGGAGGTCAACGCCAGCCTTCGTCCGGCGGCACAAGCGTACTTCGCCAGTCTGGTGGATCCGCATAACCGGAGCCGACCGTGAGCTAACGATAGCGGTCGGACACGGTCGTTTCGGTTCCCGGTCACCCAACAGTTGACTCATGAATGGAGTCGTATGTAATCTGTGGGGGTGCCTCTCTACTACGACGATCTCGAGCCGGGACAGGTCTTCACGTTGCCGGCCAGGACGGTCACCGAGACAGATCTGGTGAACTTCGCGATGCTGTCTGGGGACTGGAACCCGATTCACACCGATCAGGAGTTCACCAAGGGGACCATTTACGGGCGCCCAGTCGTGTACGGCCTCTTCGGCGTCGTGATGATGACGGGCTTGCTCGACAGAAGCGGGCTGTTCTCCGGGTCGGCGATGGCGATGCTCGACATCACCGACTGGCGGTTCGAGAAACCGGTGTTTGTGGGGGACACGTTGCATGCGACGGTGGAGATCGCTGGCAAGAGGTTGACCAGCGGGGGAGACCGCGGGATCGTCGACCGGCTCTTCCGGATCATCAACCAGCGCGGCGAGGTGGTACAGACCGGCCACATCGGGCTCCTGATCCGATGCGGACCTCAGTCGGCGGAGAACGTGTCATGAGCCTGCTGGCCGGCAAGGTCGCGCTCGTGACCGGCGCCGCGCAAGGGATCGGTCGGGCCACCGCCGAGTGCCTCGCCGAGTCGGGCGCTATGGTGCTGGTTGCCGACATCGACGGCGAGGCGGCGCAGGCCGCTGCCGACGCCATCAACGTCGCGCACGCCGCAGACACAGCCCTAGGACTGGCCGTGGATGTCCGGTCCCCGGTCGATGCCGAAGCCGCTGTGGGTGCCGCCGTCGAGCAGTGGGGGAGCCTGGACGTCGTCGTCAACAACGCCGGCATCACCCGCGACGCCACCTTGCGCCACATGACCCTGGAGGCGTGGCAGGCTGTGTTCGAGGTCAACCTTCACGGGATGATGTTGGTCACCCAGGCGGCCGCCGCGGTCATGCGCGAGCAGGGCAGCGGCTCGATTGTCAATATCTCGTCCATTTCCGGCAAGGTCGGCCTCGTCGGACAGACCAACTACTCGGCGGCCAAGGCCGGTGTCGTGGGGTTCACCAAGGCCGCCGCCAAGGAACTCGCGCACCGTGGCGTTCGCGTCAATTCAGTCCAGCCCGGCCTCGTCGACACACCAATGACGTCGGGGCTGCGCGACGACATTCTTCAGCAGAAGCTCGCCGAGGTCCCCCTCGGTCGCGCCGCTGACCCCCGCGAGGTCGCAACCGTCGTGCTGTTCCTCGCCAGCGATCTGTCCAGCTATATGACCGGTGCCGTACTCGAGGTCACCGGTGGGAGGTTCATGTGAGAGTCCCCAGTTCCGACATGACTCGTGCGGAGACCGCGCGGGGCATCTCCTATGTCCGCCGGGGTTGTGGTCGACCGGTGTTGCTCCTGCACGGGTGGTGCCTCGACGGTTCGCTGTGGGCCTACGAGGAGGAGCTGCTCGTCAACGACCACGAGGTTGTGATCCCCGATCTGCCGGGCTTCGGTCGGTCAGATGCGGTGGCCGAGCCTTACGACATGGCCACCCATGTCGACGCGGTTGCCGAGCTGCTGGAAGAACTGGACCTGACTGACGTGCTGATTGTGGGCTTCGCCTTCGGCGCAGCCGTGGGCCTGAGTCTCGCGGCCCGGGACGACTCTCGCATCGCGGGCATCGTGGCGGTCGGTGTCCCGAGCTCCACCGTGTTCCCGGCCGAGCGGATGGCAAAGTCCATACGACGCGACTGGCCGGACTTCGCTCGCCGGTCGGCGGCCGTGCTCTGTCGGCAGCCGCAGAGCGAGGCGACGTTGGCCTGGATTGAACGGACGTTCGGCCAGACGCCTCTGCGGTCGGCACTGCAGGGCGTCAGCGTGCTGGGAGAGTTCGCCCCCGAGCCGGTGTGTTCTGCAGTCGACGTGCCGGTCCTGTTCGCGCACGGCGAGGATGACGATGTCATCCCTGTAGACGTCGCCCGTGCCTGCGCCGAGGCAGCCCCACGAGGTGAGCTCGAAGTGCTCCCTGACTGTGGACATCTCGTCGTCCTGGACCAACGAGGCCCGCTGCACGAGGCAGTGCTGCGCTTCGAGCGGAACCTCAACACGGCGGGTGCCCGATGAACGCGAGCGTGGCCGTTGTCGGCCTGGGCATGACCCGCTTCGGGCGGTTCCCTGACCGCTCCCTAAAGGACCTCGGGGGCGAGGCGGTGCGCGCGGCACTGGCCGACGCGCACCTGGAGACTGAGGACATTGAGATGGCGTTCGTCGCCAACGCTATGGCCTCGATCATCACCGGTCAGGTCAGTGCCGTGGGCCAGACCGTGCTGCGGGCGAACGGGTTCTCTGGGATCCCTGTCTACAACATCGACAACGCCTGCGCAGGTTCGTCCAGCGCTCTCAACCTTGCGGTGCACGCCGTTCGCGCAGGTGCCGCGAAGACGGTGCTCGTGCTGGGCGTGGAGAAGCTGGTCGGCAGCAGCCGGGAGGCGACATACATGGCGCTGAACGGTGCTGCGGACATCGATTTCGTGGCCGGCGCCGGCATCGACGCCTCACGCGAGAGTGTGTTCGTATCGGCCGTCTATCCTCCGCGGCTACGAGCGTACGCCGACGCCCACGGGCTGTCGGGCGACGTGCTCGCCGCAATCGCGGTCAAGAACCGCAGACACGCTGGCCTCAACCCGATGGCCCAGTACACCGACCCGGTGACCGTCGAGGACGTGCTGACCTCCAAGGTCATCGCCGATCCGATCACCGCGTTCATGTGCGCTCCGATCAGCGACGGTGCCTCTGCCGTGGTCGTCACCTCGGCAGCTTCAGTGCGCCCGGAGCACAAGCCGGTCTGGATCCGCGGTTCCGTGGTGGGCATGGCCAGCGCGGAAGGACCGGGTGCGGCGATCCGCGAGGTGGCTACGCGGGCATATACGGAGGCGGGGATTACACCGGGACAGGTCGATGTCGCCGAGGTTCATGACTCCGTCTCGTTCAACGAGCTCCTTGCCTATGAAGAGCTGGGGTTCTGCGAGCGGGGAACCGGTGATCGATTGGTCGCCGAGGAGGTCACGTCGCTCGGGGGCCGACTGCCGGTCAACACCAGCGGTGGCCTCGAGTCGCGAGGGCATCCCGTCGCCGCCACCGGCCTCGCGCAGGTGATCGAGCTGGGGCACCAGATCCGTGGCGAGGCAGGCGATCGACAGGTCCCAGATGTACGCATCGGCCTGGCGGAGAGTGCCGGCGGTTTCGCGGGCGGCGATACGGCCGCCGTCGCGGTGACCGTGCTCGGAAGCGACCCGAGCGATGACTGAACGCCCCCTTCTGGAGGAGACCGACATGGAACCAGAACAAAGTCCGGTCCTCGGACGGGGTCCTTCCGATCCAGGCCGTCTCTTCGACGTGGCCATCGTGGGGATGGGCCCGGTGGGCGCGATACTCGCCGGCCTACTGGGCCGCCGCGGGATCGACGTGATCGTGCTGGAGCGCGACCTGGAGGTCTTTCCGCTTCCCCGCGCGGCACACATCGATCACACCGGCCTGCGGGCGGTCCAGGAACTTGGATGCCTGGCAGAGTTGCTCCCCTCCACGATCCCCAACCCCGGGATCGAGTTCCTCGCCGCCGACGGTGACGTGTTGATGCGGCTCCCCGGCGACCAGCCGACATGGTCCGGAGTGCCGACGAGCGTGTACTTCCACCAACCCGGCTTCGACCGTGCGCTGCGAGCGGCCGTCACGGCGCTGCCCAACGTGGACGTCCACCTCGAGGCTGAGGTCGTGGACGTCGCGCAGCAGCTCGACTGGGTCACCCTCCGGGCAGCCAAGCGAGGGAACGGGTCCCCTGTCGAGGTCAACGCCCGCTACGTCGTCGGCTGCGACGGCGCCACCAGTCCCGTCCGCGAGATGCTCGACCTGGCACTCGAGGACCTGGGATTTCACGAGCAGTGGCTCGTCGTGGACCTCTTGCTGGGCGAGGACCACGCAGGCCTGCCTCCGCAGGCTGTGTACGTGTGTGACCCCGCGCGCCCGCACGTGATCATCCCGATGCCGGGTCGGCGGCACCGGATCGAGTTTATGCTCCTTCCCGGTGAGGAAGCGGCTACGATGCAGCGCCCCGAGCGTGTGGACGAGGTGCTGCGCAAGCTCATCGGTGACCAGCCGGTCACCGTCGAACGTGCGGCGGTGTACACCTTCCACGGCCTCATCGCGGAGAAGTGGCGTTCTGGCCGGATCCTGCTCGCTGGGGACGCGGCGCACCAGATGCCGCCTTTTCTCGGGCAGGGCATGTGCTCGGGGTTCCGGGATGCCACCAACCTGGCATGGAAGCTACACCGAGTCCTCGAGGGCGCTCCCGAGGCGCTCCTCGACACCTATCAGACGGAGCGCAGCCCCCACGTACGAGAGGTCGTGAAGCGCGCCATCGACTACGGTGCCATCGTAGGCACGATCGACCCGCAGGCGGCGCAGGAGCGTGACGCCGCGATTCGATCAGATCACCGGTCACTGCTGTTCGGACTGCCCCCGCTGCTGCCGGGGCCACTGGTGCTGGAGGGCGGGGGCGGCCTGTTCGGTCAGCCTCCCGTTGCCGGCGTGCCCCTCGACGACGCGGTGGGCCAGCGGTTCCTCGTACTCGCCCGGGACGACACGGCACTCGGCTCCACCGGCGCCTGGTGGAAGGAGGTCGTCGGCGCATGGGTCACGACGGTTGCAGACCTCCCGGACCCGGACCCCTCCCTGGTTGAATGGCTCGATGCCCAGGGAGCCGACGTGGCCATACTCCGGCCCGACCGCTACGTCCTCGGGGCGGCCCCGGGATCTCTCGACCAGTTCACCGCCCAGGTCCGCGATCTACTCGGAGAAGATACGGAGCCAGACCAGGTGGCGACCACGAGCTCAAGGATGTCGCGATGAAAGACACCTACCCCGACTCCACCATCCCGGCACACTGCCTGGTCCCACCCGGCGAACAGCCGGAGTACACCCACTCGGACGACCCGCGCGTGGACGATTGGTCCAGCACCGGATGGGCACTGAGCGATGCGCAGGTCGAGGCCGGTCATGGCGACGCGGTTGCATTGGTCCACGCCGAGTCCGGACGCTCCTACAGCTATCGCGAGGTGGCCGACCTGAGCACCCGGCTCGCGGAGGGTCTTGTTCACCGCGGCGTGCAGACCGGCGACCGCATCGCCTTCCGGGGCCCGAACGTGCCCGAGCTCATCATCGGCATGCTGGCCGCCTGGAAGGCCGGAGCGGTCGTCGTTCCGACGCCTGTGCAGTCGCGTCCAGACGAGCTGCGCTTCTTCGTCGAGGACACCGGCGCACGCCTGCTGGTAGTGGTCGGTGGTTCCGAGATCATCGCCGGCGCCGCCGAGGCCGTCGCGGGGACCGATGTTGAGGAGGTCCTCGTGTTTCGGGAGACCCCTGTTGAAGACCCTTCCCACCGCGACCTGCGGTCGCTGCGCCAGGAGCCGGACGCGGAGGCGGTGTCCCTGCCCCGGACCCCGAGCGACGGCGTCGCCGTCATCTGGCACACCGGAGGCACAACCGGTCAACCGAAGGGCTGTTACCACACTCACCGGCGGTTCCTGCTGGGCGGCTACGCTCTCGCGGAGGTCACCGGCGCCGGTCCCGGCCAGCGGTGGGCTGCTGCAGCACCAGCCGGCCACGCGCTCGGCTTCATCTACCACACCAACTTCACACTGCTGCACGGCGCAACCGCCGTGCTCATCGAAGAATTCCGAGACCCACGGCGAATCGTGGAGGCCATCAACGACTACGAGATCAACGTCTTCACCGCGATCACCGCCACGTGGGTCCGGATGGCAGACGTGCTCGACGAGAGGTCCATGGAGCTGCCCTCGTTGCACCGGGCATACGCGATGTGGCAGTCGGCGTCGGCAACGGACGTACGCCGCCGCTGGCTTGAACGTGGCCTTGAGCTGATCAACAACTACGGCAGCACCGCCTTCGCGACCTGGCCACTGACCCCACGACACGGTGAAGTCTTCCCGCCGGGTTCCCTCGGCCGCGCACTCCCCGGCTACGAGGTCAGAGTCGTGCGTCAGACCGAGGGCCGTGTCGAACCCATCGAGTCCGGGCCGGGGCAGATGGCGGTCCGGGGTCTCACCGGCCTGACCTACTGGAACCGCCCGGAGCTGCAACGCCGCGACGTCATCGACGGGTGGTCTCTGTGTGACGACCTGATCGAGTTCGACGACACCGGCAACGCGACATACCTGGGTCGCACCGACTACCTGATCAGCACCGCGGGCTACAAGGTCGCCCCGACGGAGGTAGAACTGACACTCGGAGACCATCCGGCCGTCCGTGAGGTCGCCGTCGTGGGTGCGCCAGACCCGCTACGGCAGGAGATCGTGGTGGCGTTCGTCTCGGTACAGGACGGGGCGACGGCCGACGACGCCCTCGCCTCCGAGCTGCAGTCCTTCGTCCGGGACCGGCTCTCGCCGTACAAGTACCCGCGACAGATCCACTTCGTGCCCGAGTTGCCCCGTGACGCCGTTGGCAAGATCCGAGGCAAGGTCCTCAAGACCTGGGCCTCCGGCGCGGGCGACGCGGCGCCGATGCCGACCATGGAGGGCCCCACCTCCACCCCCGATCACCTGGAAGGAACTCGTTGAACACCGACACCACGCCGCTGGAGGTTCACCGTGAACACGGATACGAGCGTTGGACGCTGACGAACGCGCCGGTCAACGCACTGTCCCCGGACCTACTGACCGCCCTCGATGCCCAGCTCAGTACCACCCAAGCCGACGACTCCGTGGCGGCCGTCGTTTTGACCAGCGGGTTGTCGGTGTTCTCGGCCGGTGCCGACGCCACCTGGATGGCCCAACAGGCGCAACAACTAGGCATCGATGGGCTCATCGAGGAATTCGTCCGCACCATGGACCGATTCCGAGCACTGTGCGAACGGATGCGGCGTAGTCCGGTGCTGTTCATTGCTGCCCTCAACGGACATACCCTGGCTGGTGGCCTGGAACTGGCCGTGGCCTGCGATCTCCGGTACGCCGCCGACAACGACAGGATCAAGATCGGGGTGCCGGAGATGGATCTCTTCGGCGCCATGCCCAGCGGCGGCGGCGGCGTACAGTTCCTCACTCGGCTGCTTAAGCCGAGCCAGGCGCTGCACTTCGTGCTGGACGCGAAGCCGGTTTCTCCTCAAGAGGCGTACGCGATCGGGCTGGTAGACCGTATGGCGAATCCTGATGAGCTGCTTGCGGACGCCGAGTCGTTCGCAGCGGCGGTGGCCGCCAAGGCGGGCCGAACGGGTGTGTCGGCGGCCAAGCGCGCAATACTGACCGGCGCTGAGCTGCCGATATACGAAGCACTCGAGTTCGACCGTGCGCTGCACTGGGACGCGCTGCGCAGGGGGAACTTCGCTCGCGGGGTCCAGTCGTTCGTCGACCAGTTCGCCTCGCGCGGAAGTGGTCGCTGATGCCCGCCCTGCGCGAACCCGTGGTGGTGGACGTCTTGCGGACCCCGGTGGGGCGTGCGCATAAGGGCGCGTTGAAGGATATGCGTCCCGACGATCTCGGTGCCGGAGTCCTGCGCGACCTGCTCGACCGGCACCCAGAGGTGAATGACGCCGACGTCGCGGACGTCATCACAGGTTGCGGCTTTCCCTGGGGTGAGCAGGGTTACAACGTCGGCCGGAACATTGCGCTCTTGGCTGGCCTGCCCCACAGTGTGCCGGGACAGACAGTGACGAGGCTGTGTGGCTCGTCGCTGCAGGCACTTCGGTCGGCGGGCCATGCCGTCGCCGTGGGCGAGAGTGAGGTGGTCGCGGTCGTGGGGGTTGAGTCTGTTTCCCGGGTGGGACACGGTCATCACCTCGCTCAGCGGCACCCGCTGCTCGATCCCGACGCCGACGGTGAGACGATCGGTGCGGTCTTCACGCCGATGGGGGTCACGGCCGAGAACGTTGCTGATGACCATCGTGTCAGCCGCGAGGAGATGGACCGTTTCGCCCAGCGCTCCCAGGAGCGCGCGGTTGCGGCGCAGGCCGGAGGTTTCACTGGTCGCGAAATTGCACCAGTAACGACTCCTGACGGACAGGTGGTGGGAGCGGACGAGGGCCCGCGACCCAACTCGAGCCTCGACTCCTTGGCCCAGTTGCAGCCGATCTTCCGCGAGGGCGGCCGGGTAACCGCCGGCAACTCATGCCCGCTGAATGACGGTGCAGCGGCCGCGCTGGTCATGGAAGCTGGGCGGGCCCGCGAACTGGGCTTAGCGCCCCGCGCCCGAATCCTCGGCTCGGCAGTTTCTGCCGTCGACCCATCCCGCATGGGTATCGGTCCCATCGAGGCGATCCGTCGGCTGCTGCGAGATGCTGGGCTGACCATGAGTGACATCGATGTATTCGAGATCAACGAGGCCTTTGCCGCACAAGTCATCCCTGTCTGTCGGGAGGTTGGGATTGACCCGTTCGACGACCGCGTTAATCCCTTCGGTGGTGCTATCGCCCTCGGCCACCCGTTCGGAATGACCGGGCTGCGGATCCTGTCGACGATGCTGAACGCGTTGGAGTCCCGCGACGGCACCCTGGCTATCGAGTCCATGTGTGTCGGCGGTGGCCAGGGTCAGGCGATGCTCATCGAACGAATCGGGTAAAGGCCGTACACCCGCTGAGGCATGCGGGTTAACCGCAGAGCCGCGGTATTGCGAAGCGGAAATGCGCGCATCCGCAGGTAGCGATTGGGGAATGTGATGGCCAGCGCCTCCGGTGCAACCTCCAGTCGTGATGCGATCGCGAACGTGGCTGCGGCGGTGTTGTTCTGCTTCAGCCTGGCTGTAACGAGTCTCGCCGTACCCCTGCTTGCAGTCGGTGTCGGGTACGGGCTCGGCGAGGTGGGCCTCCTGCTCGCAATCTCGGCGATCTCCCAGATGGTGGTGCGGCTGTTCATCGGCAGGCTGATGCGCAAGATTGCCGAGAGGATTCTCATCATCGCCGGCGCGGCCATGCTGTCGGCTTCCTGCGCAGTACTGGCGTTGTCTGCCGACTGGTACGTCTTCCTCGCCTCTCAACTTCTGCAGGGTGCTGCGCGGGCCTTGTTCTGGACCGGCGCTCACACTCACGCTGCCCGTACGGCGAGCTCGCCGGTGCGGGTCCTAGCGGCGATCACGCTTGCTTCTGGAATCAGCTACATAGCGGGCCCGTTACTGGCTGGCCTGTTGATGCGCTGGTCCGTGGAGGTGGCCCTCTTAGTCGCCGCGGCTACGGCCGCATTCACGACGGTTCCTGGCTTCTTCCTGACTCGCCTTGCGCCCTTCCCGCCGAAGGTTGAGGAAGGGTCTGGTCAGTACATTTGGCGCCGACCCGGCGTTCGAGACGCGTGCTGGATGGCGGGCAGCGCCGGCGCCTGGCGAGGAATCATCAGTTCGTACGTTCCAGTGGTTCTCGATCAGGCACGGCAGTCCTCCACAACGATTGGCGTGCTTGTCTCGATCGCCAACGCGGCCTTTGTCGGCGGCGGTGCTCTGGCGGCCTGGGTAACGAATCCGACGAGACGTTCGCTACTCATCTCCGCGATCCTCGGTGCCGGCACCGGAATCGCCCTTGTCTATCCCGCCGCGGGCAGCGTCGTGCTCTGTGCCGCAGCCCTCGCCATGTCCGGTCTCGCAGCTGGCTGGCTGGAAACGCTCTGGCCCGCACTGGCAAATCAATCCGTACAGACCAGTGCCGCCGGCGACGCCATCGCCTCGGCCGGTACGTTCCGCGCAGCCGCAATGTTCGCCGCCCCTCTGGGGACCGCTGCCTTGCTCACCGTCCTGCCCCTCGGAGCCTCCCTCGTCACAATCGGCATGCTCATGGCAATTCCGAGCTCGACGGTCGGCAGCGCTACCAGACCGATTTCCCAGTCTAGGACCGAAGGTGACATCCAAGGCGATCGGTAACCCCACAAATTAGCCTGATGGGGAATTGAATCGCCTGTAAGTGTTCGTGGTGGCGGGGCCTGGGGCTGGCTGGCAGGGTTAGCGCCGGTCACTCGGCGTCTGCTGTGACTCCTGAATCGTCTGACCTGACTCGTGCCACCTGATCGCTGATCGCTGGTCTCGTCTGTGTTTGTGCAGGTCAGGCGGTTGCGGACGGCGTGATTGACACACCCCGGGGCTCGATAGCCTCCGCTGGTGGTGTTCGTGCGGAAGGCGCAGGGGCGCTCGGGCAGCACGAAGGTCCAGCTTGCTGAACGCCGCGACGGACGCGACGTGGTCCTCGAGCACGTCGGCACGGCACGCACCGACGCCGAGCTGGCGGCGCTCCTGGCCCAAGCACGCCGACGTCTACACGAGGGTCAGGAGGCTCTCGACCTCGACGGTGTCGGGCTCGAAGATGAGGGCGTGCCGCAACGCCCTGGCCTGATCACCAGCAAGCGCTCCGCGCTGCTGTGGCAGGTCCTGACCGAGGCATACTCCAGGCTCGGGTTCGACGTCATCGATGACGACGCGTTCGCCCAGCTCGTGCTGGCGCGGATCGTCGAGCCGACCTCGAAGGCCGACTCGGTGCGCGTGTTGAACGAGATCGGCGTCGCGCCAGCGTCGTTGCGCACGATGTTCCGTGCGCTGCAACGCGCCCAGCAACTTGATTACCGGGGCCAGATCGCAGACGCCTGCTTCACCCACGCCCTGGCCAGTGGGGACGTGTCGCTGGTGCTCTACGACGTCACCACGCTCTACTTCGAAGCCGAGAACGAGGACGAGCTCCGCAAGGTCGGCTACTCCAAGGAACGCCGCGTCGACCCCCAGATCGTCGTCGGGCTGTTGGTGGATCGACGCGGGTTCCCCCTCGAGATCGGCTGCTTCGAGGGCAACAAAGCCGAGACCACCACGATCATCCCGATCGTCAAACAGTTCGCGCAGCGCCACGGCATCGCGGACATGGTCGTGGTCGCCGACGCCGGGATGTTGTCTGCGGGCAACCTGCGCGAGCTCGATCAGGCGGGCCTGCGGTTCATCGTCGGGTCCCGGGTGACCAAGGCCCCCAAGGATCTGGAGTCGCACTTCCGTTGGCACGGCAACGCTTTCACCGACGCCCAGGTCATCGACACCATCACCCCGCGCGATCAGCGCGGCACCGCGGTGAGGACCAGCGACCCGCATCGACGCGCCGAACCCGTGTGGGATCCGAAGGTGCATGCCAAGTCGTGGCGAGCGGTGTGGGCGTACTCGGCCAAGCGAGCAGCGCGGGACAACAAGACGCTGACGTTGCAGGAGAGCAAGGCCCGTGCCGTCGTCGCCGGCGAGAAGGCCGCCCGGACCCCGCGGTTCGTCAAGACCCGCAACGGCGCCACCGAGCTCGACGAGACCTCACTGGCCAGAGCACGTGACCTCGTCGGGCTCAAGGGCTACGTCACCAACATCGAGGCCACCCTCATGCCAGCGAGCGAGGTGACCGCGAACTACCACGACCTGTGGCACGTCGAGCAGTCCTTCCGGATGTCCAAGACCGACCTCGCAGCACGACCGATGTTCCACCACACCCGCGACGCGATCGAGGCCCACCTCACCATCGTGTTCGCAGCCCTCGCGATCGCACGCGACCTGCAGAACCTCACCGGACTGAGCATCAAGAAGATCGTCCAGACCCTGCGACCGATCCAGCAGATCAGCGTGCAGATCGCCGGCCACGAACACATCGCCGCCGACCCGATCACCCCGGCCGCCGAGACGATCCTCGACGCGCTCGGCATCGACGCTCAGTGACACACCCCGGTGGCACGAGTCAGGCGGATCAGAAGGTTTGGGGTTCGAATCCCTACAGGCGCGCAGGACCCACCGGAAGCCGCAGATCGATCACGATCTACGGCTTTCGCCGTTCCAGGGGCTCATGCGGGCCCCGCGGCTCAGCGCCGGGAGACCTCCGGCAGCCGGGCCCCGGCGAACACCCCGGCGAGTCCCATCGCGGCCAGGAAGACCAGTGCCCAGGAGACGCCGGCGACCGCCAGCAGCGAGCTGATCGCGCCCACCACGAGCAGCACCAATCCCATGACGGAGTTCGCCACGGCGACGTACGTCGTGCGCCGGTCGCCCTCGGCCATGTCGACGACGTAGGTCTTGCGGCCGACGCGGACCCCGGTGTGCATGAGCGTGAGCGTGAAGTAGACAGCGACGAAGAACAGGTTGCCCCACCACCGCGCGCCGTCGAAGCCCGGAAGCGCGACCACAGCGACCGTGGTCAGCGCGACGGCTGCCGCGATCCCGGCGCCGACGCTCATGAGCCTCCGGCTGGAGCGGTCGGCCGCGCGGCCGAACGCCCGGCCACCAAGGAGCTGCGCGAGACCGGCGGCGACCACGAACCCACCGAGTCCGGCGAGGCTGTCGGTGCCCGACTGCAGTGACAGCGTCACCACGAACGGCGGGCTCAGCGCCGACACGAGCAGCAGGCTGCGCACCGTGACGAAGTGGCGGAACGTCTTGTCGTCGTGCAGCAGGTGGCGGGCCTGGGCGAACCATCCGTCGGTGGGACCGGTCTCCTCCGCGGCAGCGCGCGGGCGAGGCTCGCCGTCGGGTTCCCGCACCGTCGCGTAGACCGCGGCAACGAGGACCCACAGCACGGCGCCGGCCGCGAGCAACCAGGCGAGCTGACCTGCGGTGAGGTCGTCCCCACCGAGGAGCCGGATCGCCACGCCCAGCGTCACGGCAACCAGACCGGCAGCGGTCGTCGCCAGCCCGGTGATCTGCCCGCGCTCGCCCTTCGGCACCGTCCGGCCATGCACGTCCTTCGACGCGATCGAGCACAGGCACCGGCCGAGGGCGAACACCGCGAGGGCGGCGACGATGACCACTCCGGCGGTGAGGCCGGCACCGAGCGCGGCCGTCGCCGCCATGACCGCGACGCCCGCTGCCTGCACCAGGGCGCCCGTCACGAAGACCCACTTGCGTCGGCGTACCCGCAGGACGAGCGGCGTCAGCAACGCCTGCGGCAGCATCGAGCCCGACTCGCGGATGGGCACGAGGACGCCGGTGAGCGCCGCGGGCACGCCGAGGACGGCGAACAACCAGGGCAGCACGGTCGAGGCGTTGACGCTCTGGTCACCCGAAGACTGCAGGGCGTTGGCGCCCACCAGGCGCAGGCCGTTGCCCGGCACTCGGCGGCGTACGTCGGGTGGGAGCTCGGCCTCCGCCTCGTGGTCGCGCTGCACCAGGACGGAGTAGAGCCGTGCGGTCGTGCTCACGGCGACGACGCTAGCGCCGGCCACGTGGTCTCGATACACCGCTCACTCCGTTCGCGGCACTCGACCAACCCGGTGGTCGAGTGCCGGTCGAGGCGCTAGCCGACCAACCCGGTGGTCGAGTGCCGGACGAGGCGCTAGCCGAGACCGGTGTATCGAGGCCAGGGTGACTGTCGGTGCCGCCTGTTTCACTAAGACCATGCTCGATCGAGGCGACCTGGAGAACTTCGGCAAGGCCGAAGCCTGGGAAACGCTGCGCTCGAACCGCGCCACGCGCGACCGCCTCGACGTCGACGACCTGCTCATCGCCAACCACTTGGCCGGCCTCTACGAAGGCAACCAGATCGTCGCTGATCACGCCGCGTTCAAGCACGAGCCGGAGCGGATGGTGGCCCTGGCGGGTGAGGGCGCACCGATCGTCAGCGAGTACGCCGCCAGCGAGCTCTCCGGTCACCTGCGGATGCCCCTGCAGTCCGCCCGCCAGCTGCTGGGGGACGCGATCGAGATCGCCCACCGCCTCCCGCGCCTGTGGCAGCACATGGTCGAGGGGAAGACCGAGGCCTGGCGGGTCCGGGCGGTCGCCAAGGAGACCCGCAGGCTGAGTTCTGAGGCGGCGTCGTGGGTGGATGTGCAGCTCGTGCATGTCGCGCAGAAGCGCAAGCCCAACAACGCCGCCCCGCAGCTGGTCGACGAGGCGATCAAGCGTTTCGACACCGAGCTGTTCGCCAAGCGCGAGCAGCGCCGCCAGGACGGCCGCGGCGTGTGGCTCGACCCCGACACCTGCCAAGGCCTGTTGCGTGGGGTGCACATGAACCTCGACGCACCCGACGCCGAACTGCTCGACCAGACCCTCGACACCATCGCCGCAGGGCTGAAAGCTGCCGGCGACACCGACGACCACCAAGCACGCCGCGCCAAAGCCGTCGGGACGCTACTCGACCCGCAGCTCGCGATGGACTTCCTCAACGGCACCCTCCCCGACACCAACCCAACAACCACCAAGGCGTCGGGGACGCCGAGCCGGGTCGCGAACGTCTACGTCCACTGCTCACTGGCGGACCTCGCAGTCATGACCAGCGCCGGCGTCGACCACGGCGCGAGCATCGAGAAGCTCGGCCCCATCACCCTGACCCGGCTCAGCGAATGGTTGACCCGTCCGGGTGGTGTCGGGTCAGGACGGATCAACGTCCGGCCGGTGATCGACACCAACACCGACCAAGCGATCGACCAACACGACCCACCGCAGTGGATGCGCGAAGCGATGATCCTGCGCGACGAGGTCTGCGTGTTCCCCGGCTGCACCACCACCGCCCGGGCCTGCGATGCGGACCACATCGATCCCTACGTCCCCCTCGATGAGGGCGGCCCACCCGGCCAGACCCATCTGGGAAATCTGGCTCCGCTCTGCCGTTCACATCACCGGCTCAAGACCCACATGGGCTGGACCTACCAACGCCGAACCGACGGCACCTATGAGTGGTTCGACCGGTGGGGACGACCCGTCAGGGACAGCCACGACCTCGTCCAATCCGATACTCGTGATCTCGACCTCGCGACGCACTCGATCGTCGAGTTCTACCTCCGCGACTTCCTGATCGAGTACGCCGGCCCCGGCGGCACCGACCCGCCCACCTAACGACCCCGCCCTGACGCCCGCGCGGTCCGAATGCGAGAGGACCCCGCGCGGGCGTACCGGCATGCCCGGGTGCGCCCGCGCGGGGGG
The DNA here is from genome assembly GCF_030811215.1 of Nocardioides massiliensis. Lineage (NCBI taxonomy): Bacteria > Bacillati > Actinomycetota > Actinomycetes > Propionibacteriales > Nocardioidaceae > Nocardioides > Nocardioides massiliensis. The sequence continues at coordinate 903,037 of NZ_JAUSQM010000001.1, read as the reverse complement.
TTGGACCCTGCGCGACCGGGTACGGACGCCTACGGACCGCCCGACGACGACGTACATGAGGTGAGTGGCGCGATGAAGGCAGTGACCTGGCAGGGCAAGCGCGACATGCGGGTCGAGGAGGTGCCCGATCCGCGGATCGAGGCTCCCGACGACGTCATCATCAAGGTGACCTCGACCGGCCTGTGCGGCTCCGACCTCCACCTCTACGAGGTGCTCGGCGCCTTCATGACCCCCGGTGACATCGTCGGGCACGAGCCGATGGGCATCGTCGAGGAGGTAGGGCCCGAGGTACGCACCTTGAAGCCCGGTGACCGGGTCGTGGTGCCGTTCAATGTCAGCTGCGGTGACTGCTGGACCTGCAACCGAGGGATGCACAGTCAGTGCGAGACCACGCAGAACCGTGACCAGGGCACGGGCGCGACCCTCTTCGGCTACAGCAAGCTCTACGGGCAGATGCCGGGCGGCCAAGCGGAGTGCCTTCGCGTCCCGTTCGGCGACCGGCTCCCGATGAAGGTGCCGGCAGGTCCGCCCGACGATCGCTTCCTCTACCTCTCCGACGTGATGCCGACCGCCTGGCAGGGGCTGCAGTACGCCAACGCCGACCCCGGCAGCACGATCTTGATCCTCGGGGCCGGACCGATCGGTGACATGGCGGCGCGGATGGCGATGCATGAGGGCCACCGCGCGATCGTCGTCGACCGCCTCCCCGACCGGCTCTCCCGGGTGGCCGCCCGCGGAGCCGAGACCATCGACTTCTCCGACAAGTCCGCCACCGTCGGCGAGAAGGTCCGTGACCTCACCGACGGCCGCGGCGCCGACGCGGTCATCGAGGCCGTCGGGCTGGAGGCGCACGGCTCGCCGATCGCCGAGGGCATGCACAAGTTCATCGGGCTGCTTCCCGACGCCATCGCCGAGCCGATGATGAAGAAGGCCGGCATCGACCGGATGGCTGCGCTCTACACCGGAATCGACGCCGTACGCCGTGGGGGAACGGTCTCGATCCTCGGCGTCTATGGCGGTGCGATGGACCCGATGCCGCTGATGCAGATGTTCGACAAGCAGATCGCGCTCCGCATGGGCCAGGCCAACGTCCGGTCCTGGACCGAGGACCTCATGCCCCTGGTGACCGACGGCGACCCGTTGGGTGTGGACGACTTCGCCACCCACCACCTGCCGCTCGAGCAGGCGCCGGAGGCCTACGCCGAGTTCCAGGAGAAGGCGGACGGCGTGATCAAGGTGGTCTTCCAGCCCTGAGTGCTCGCTGGCCGGCGTTCGTTTTCGCCTGCCGGCTCCGGGACGGTGGTGTTGGATGCCGTCATGGAGCCGGTGGGCGAGATCGACCGGCGGTCGTTGATGCTGGCGGGCGCCGCGACCGCGGGCGGGCTCGTCCTCGAGAGCCTGACGCCTGCGGCCGCTGCGCCGGTGCCGCGTCGCCCCAACATCGTGTGGTTCCGCAGCGAGGACAACGGCGTTGACTTCGTCGGGTGCTACGGCAACCCGCTGGCGCGCACGCCGACGATCGACAAGTTGGCCCGTGAGGGCGTCCGGTTCGACCTGCACTTCGCGACGTCACCCGTGTGTGCGCCGACGAAGTTGGCGACCCTGACCGGGATGCACGCCGAGTCGCTCGGGCCGGGTCATCACATGCGTGCAGACGCGCGCACGCCGCCGTTCGTGCGCGGGTTCGCGACGTACCTGCGGCGGGCCGGCTACTGGTGCAGTGAGCAGGGACTTCCCGGAGCGAACCCGGATCGCAACACCACCTCGACCCGGACGGGATACCACGACGCCTCCGGTGACTGGCGCAATCGCCCGGCCGGCAAGCCGTTCTTCGTCCTGCGCGGCTCGCAGACCACGCACGAGACACAAGCCGCCTTTCCCTACCCCGGCCGGACGAACCCGGCGAAGGTGCGACTGCCGGTGTACCACCCCGACGACCCCGTGCTCCGCCTCGGGCGCGCGCACTACTTCGACCGGGTCGCGGCCATGGACGGAGAGCTCGCCGGCCTGCTGCGCCGGCTGGAGGACGACAACCTGCTGGCGAACACCATCGTGATCTACAGCGCCGACCACGGCGGGGTGCTGCCGCGCAGCAAGCGGTACTGCTACGACAGCGGTCTGCGCGCACCGCTGGTGATGTGGTTCCCGCCGCGGTGGCGGCACCTGGCGCCGGTGGCCCCGGGTTCGGTCTACCGCGCGCCGACGAGCAGCGTGGACGCCCCGGCCGCCATCCTGTCCCTCGCGGGGGTCCGCCGGCCCGCGCACTTCCAGGGCAAGCCGTTCGCGGGCACTACGGTCAGCAGACGCGCGTACGCCTTCAGCGGTCGCGGTCGCATGGATGAACAGCTCGACATGGTCCGCACGGTGCGGGGCCGCCGCTACCGCTACATCCGGAATTATCGCCCTCACCTGACCTACGCCCAGCACCACCAATTCATGTGGTTGCAGCACCCCGACGAGGTCGTCAACCTGGCCGGGCGCCCCGAGCACCGCGCCACGCTGCGCAGGATGCGGCGGGTGCTGCGCAGGCACGTCCTCGCCACCCACGACAACGGCTTCATCCCCGAGGGCATGGCGGCAGAGGGGTACGCCGCGAGCCGGCGTCGAGGCGCCTTCCCGATCCGCCGCGTCGTCGAGGTCGCGGACCTGGCCTCCGAGGGCAGGGCTCGTCATCAGAGCCCGATCGTCCGCTACTGGGGCGCGATGGGCTGCTCGGTGCTGGGAGAGCGCGCTGCGGGAGCGGTGCCGCTGCTGCGGCGGGCGGCCACGTCCGACCCCTCGCCGTGGGTGCGCGCGCAAGCGGCGGACGCGCTGGCACGCGCAGGACGGACGGACGCGGCGGTTCCCGTGCTGGAGAAGTTGTGCCGTCCCGGCAATCCTGGCCCGGTGCGACTCGAAGCGATCTGGTCACTGGCGCGGGCGGGGACGGCCGCCCTGCCGGCGCTCCCGACGTTGTTGGTGACGGCCACCGACCTCGACAACGTCGGCAGGTACGCCGTACGGGTCGTCTCCGGCACCTACGTCCCGTTGCCATGAGCGCCTGTTGCAGCCCCGGCCGGCCCGGCGCGGACCCGCCGGCGCGTCCGAGCGGCGGGCGCCGACAGTCGAGAGCGCGTGGCCTGGTCGCCGTGCCGGGCGGCCGTGCGCTGCTCGGCTACGAGGGACCGCTCGCCAACCCCGGCGAGGGGGAGGGGCCGACCCGGGAGGTCGAGCTCGGTGCGTTCCGGATCGGGGCGACCACCGTCACCAACCAGCAGTTCGCCACCTTCGTGAAGGCGACGGGCTACACCACCCTCGCCGAGCGGGAGGGATGGTCCTTCGTCTTCCACCTGCAGGTGCGCGAGCCCGCTGCGGTGCGGGGAGCGGTGGAGGCAGCGCCGTGGTGGCTGGCCACGGACGGCGCGAGCTGGCGCCAGCCCGAGGGTCCGGGCAGCGACGCGTTCCAGCTGCCCCAGCACCCTGTCGTACACATCTCGGCCCACGACGCCGAGGCCTACGCGGAGTGGGCAGGCGTGCGGTTGCCGACCGAGGACGAGTGGGAGTACGCCGCGCGTGGCGGGTTGCATGGCGCGGTGTTTCCCTGGGGCGACGAGCACCCACACCAAAGCCGAGCGGCGCGCTGCCACATCTGGCACGGCGAGTTCCCGCACCAGCACCTCGACGGCACCGTCGGTCCGAAGCCCGTCAAGAGCTTTGCCCCCAATGGCTACGGGCTGTATCAGGCGGTCGGCAACGTCTGGGAGTGGACCGCTGACGCGTGGTCGGTCCCCCACGCCGGGACCGACCCGGAGCAGCGGGTGCGGCGCGGAGGGTCGTACCTGTGCCACGACTCCTACTGCAACCGCTACCGCGTCGCTGCCCGCGACCACAGTGCACCGGGCGACACCACGAGCAACGTCGGGTTCCGCGTCGCTGCCGACTGACGCGCGGCAGTCAGCGCGCGTAGCCGCCCTCCGGCGGCACCATCTCCGCCCTGACTCCGAGGAGCCGGACAGGCCGGTCGTCCTCGAGCCGGCAGAAGAGGTCGTACGCCGTCGCCGCGATCGCGGCGACGGCGTACGTCGGCTCCGGCAGCTTGCGCACGCGGGTGGAGGTGAAGAACGGCGCGAACCGCACCTTGAGGTGCACCCGCGCACACGGGCGGCCCTCGGCGCGGATGTCGGCGACCACGCGCTCGGCCAGCTCCGTCAGCGCGGACTCCACGGCCTCGGGGCTGGTGAGGTCCTGCTGATAGGTGGTTTCGCGACCGTGGGCGCGTGGCACCCACGGCGTCGGATCGACCGTACGCCGACCCCCGCCGGTGCCGAGGTCGTGCACATGCTGCCCCGTGCGCGGTCCGAACACCGCCACGAGGTCCGCCGGAGCTGTGGCCGCGAGCTGTGCCACCGTGGTGATGCCGATGCCCTCCAGCTTCTCAGCCGTCCGCGGTCCGATGCCCCACAGCGCGCGCGGAGGCTCCGTGCCCAGCACGGACAGCCAGTTCTCGGCGGTCAGCACGAAGACCCCGCGCGGTTTGCCGCGGTCGGTGGCGTTCTTCGCGCGGACGGTGGTGTCGCCCACGCCGATCGAGCAGTGCAGGCCGGTTGCCTCGAGCACGGCGGCGCGGATCGCGTGCGCCTCGGCGACCGGGTCGTCGGTCTCGATCCCGACGAACGCCTCGTCCCAGCCCAGCACCTCGAGCACCGCGCCCGTGTGTGCGCGCAGGACCGCCATGACGTCCGCCGACGCGGCGTCGTACGTCGGCTTGTCGACGGGGAGGAAGACCGCGTCCGGGCAACGCCGCGCGGCGACCCGCAGCGGCATCCCGGACCGGACGCCGAACTCGCGCGCCTCGTACGACGCCGTCGACACGACGCCCCGCTCAGTCGGGTCACCCCGGCCGCCCACCACGACCGGCAACCCGGCGAGCTCGGGACGGCGCAACACCTCGACCGCGGCCAGGAACTGGTCGAGGTCGACGTGGAGCACCCACTGCGCCATGGCCCCATGCTGCCCGCGGCAATGCCGGGCGACGCCCACCCGGAGGTCTAGGGTCGGCACGTGAGCACGGGGCAGGCGGGAGGCAAGCTCCCCGATGACGACATCGGGACGCTCGTGCAGACCCGCCGGGCGCGCAACCTGCGCCGGCTCGGCCTGGCGCTGCTCGTCGCCGTCGTCGTGCTCGCGCTGACGGGGTTCCTCGGGCCACGGGAGCGCACCACCAGCGCACGCCTCGACACGGGCCTGGGAGTATCCGTGACCCACCCGACCATCGTGCGCCCCGGCATGGAGATCGACGTGCTCCTCGAGGTCGAGGTGCCGGGCGTCGCCGAGGAGGTGAGGGTCGTCGTCGACCAGGACCTGTTCGAGCGGATCGGCATCGAGCTCGCCGTACCCGAGCCCCTCGAGCAGTCCGCCCTCGACGGACGGGTGCGGATGGTCTTCGACCTGGGCGACACCGACCGGCCGACGCTGCTCCTGACCGGGCGGATCCCGACCCAGGCCCCGGTGGGGCGGGTGCGGACGAGGATCCACGTCAGTGCGGGCGACGAGGACACCGCAGCGCCCGTCGAGCTCACGATGTGGGTGCTGCCGTGATCATCGTGCTGCAGGCCGCGGTCGTCTTCGTCCTGCTGTGGTTCGTGGTCCGCGTCGTCGGCAAGCGCGAGCTCAGCCAGATGTCGGCCTTCGACCTCGTGCTCCTCGTCGTCATCGGCGACCTGATCGCCGAGGGCGTGATCAGCGAGGACACGTCCGTGACCGGCGCCGTGATCGCCGTGGCGACCTTCGCCCTCCTCACCGTCGGCCTGTCGTGGCTGGCGTGGCGCTTCCCGCGAGCCGAGAAGGCCCTCGAGGGCGTCCCGACCCTGCTCATCAAGAACGGCGTCGTGCTCGAGGAGGCACTCAACCTGGAGCGCGTCACCATCACCGACCTGCACGAGGCCGCCCGGCAGGAGGGCATCCGCGACCTCGACGACGTCGAGTGGGCCGTGCTCGAGCAGGACGGCACCTTCTCGTTCTTCGAGCGCGACTCCTGAACGGGTGCTGGGTACGGTCGAGCGCGTGACCATCACCACCGGCGCGGACGCGCACACCGGCTATCCGGACGAGGTCGTGCTGCTCGGCGAGGACGGGACGCCGACGGGCGAGACGCGGGCGCGGTCCGAGGTCCACACCACCAGCACGCCGCTGCACCTGGCCTTCTCGTGCCATCTGCTCGACCCCGCCGGCCGGGTGCTGGTCACGCGGCGAGCGCTGACCAAGCGCACCTGGCCGGGTGTCTGGACGGGTTCGTTCTGCGGTCACCCGCGGCCGGGGGAGTCGACGGAGGACGCCGTACGCCGGCACGCGCGTCACGAGCTGGGCATCGCCCGCGTCGACGACCTCACGCCGCTCCTCCCGGACTTCCGCTACCGCGCCGTCGACGACTCCGGGGTGGTGGAGAACGAGGTGTGTCCGGTGTTCAGCGCCCGCACCACCGAGACCCCGCGGCCCCACCCCGACGAGGTCGCGGCCATGGCGTGGGTCGAGCTCGACGACCTCATCGGCCTCATCGAGCGCACGCCGTGGGCGGTCAGTCCCTGGCTGGTCATGCAGGTCGACGGCCTGCGCCGCCTGCGCGCCGCCGCTTGACGGAGGACGCGGCTCAGCGGCGCTCGACCAGCAGGCTCTGGGCGACCTGACCGATCGGACCGTCGGGCTCGTGGAGCACCGAGGAGCCCATGCCGACCCCGTCGGCCCCGATGGTGGACTCGGCGCTGACGCCGAACCACGGGCCGCGGGGTACGTCGTGCAGGTGCACGGTCAGCTCGGTGTTGAGGAAGCTGAACCGCACGGGGTCCAGCCGTGCCCCGACGCCGTTGGTGACGTCGGCGATCATCACGACCTGCTCGAGCGGGCTGGTCTCCTCGCCGGCGACCAGCGGCTGCTCGAGGCGCACCCACGCCATCGACGTACCGCCCTCGGGCCCACCGCCGAACGGACGCGTCACGCGCCAGCTGATTGCGCTGACGAACCCGGTGATGTCCCACACCTCCGGCAGGGCGTGCTCGGCCGACGCCGTGTCCGTGACGTCGGGGAACGCCTCCGTGGGCGCGACGCGATGCGCGACGTCCGCCGTCGGCTGGGTCGCCTGCCGCCAGGCGCGTGCCTCGGCGACCGGTCGCCAGGAGCCGTCGTCCTGCCGCGCCTCCAGCGTCGCGCCGAGCAGCTCGATCCGCCGACCGGGGCGCAGCACCCGCGCGCCGACACGCACGTCCGCGGTCGGCACGGCGCCGAGCAGGTCGACGCCGATCTTCGTCAGCCGCGTGTCCGAGCGCGGGGCGAGTCGGTCCATCGCCCGCGCCAGCAGACCGGCGGGCGGTCCGCCGTGTTGGACGCCCGGCCCCCAGGGGCTGCCGACGTGCCGGGTGGGGGAGAGGACGTCGTACGTCGTGCCGGGCTCCTGCTCGGTGCCGAGGAGGACGTAGCAGCCTTCGGGGGTCGCGGTGGTCACCGGACCCTTCTATCCCACGCTGTCCTCGGCCCCGTCCTCGACCTCCGCGATGTGGATCACGGCGTCGCCGGAGTTGACCAGCGGCGCCTCGGTGCGGCCGACCACGATCCCGTCGCGGTCGGCGTGGACGAGGCGCACCCGCTTGCCGAAGGAGTCGAAGAGCCCGCCGAGCCGTTGACCCTTCTCGACCCGCTCACCGAGCCCGGCCTCGAGGTGGAGCACGCCGGTGCCGCGGGCCCGCACCCAGCCGCTGCGCCAGGACACCGCGCTGCGTGGCGGCGGCTCGTCGGCGAGCGGCTCGGTCATGCCGAGCGCCGCCAGCACGCGGCGTACGCCCCGGACTCCGGCCTCGATCGCCCACGGGTCCATCCGCCAGGCCTCGCCGCCCTCGTAGAGCAGCACCGTCGCGCCCTGCTCGCGCGCGGCCGAGCGCAGCGACCCGTCGCGCAGCCGCGCGTGCAGCATCACGGGGGCGCCGAAGGCGGCGGCCAGCTCGCGGGTCCGCGGGTCCTCGAGGTCGGCGCGGACCTGGGGGAGGTTGGTGCGCCGGTCGGAGCCGGTGTGCAGGTCGATGCCGACCTCGCACTTGCTGACCACCTCGGTCATGAGCAGGTGGGCGATGCGTCCGGCGAGCGAGCCCCGCGCCGAGCCTGGGAACGAGCGGTTGAGGTCGCGGCGGTCGGGCAGATAGCGGTCGCCGGTCATGAAGCCCAGCACGTTGACCACGGGTACGGCGATGAGGGTCCCGCGCAGCACGCGGGCATCGAGATCCGCCAGCACCTGCCGCACGACCTCCACCCCGACCGCCTCGTCGCCGTGGATGGCGGCGTTGATCCACACGGTCGGGCCGTCCTCGCGTCCGTGCACGACCCGCACGGGCAGGTCGACCTCGGCGCCGGTGACCAGCCGGGTGATCGGCAGCGACAGCGACTGGGTGCGCCCTGCGCGGACCCGGACGGGACCGATCTCGAACGACTCGCGGGCCACGCTCAGCGCCCCCGGTTGCGCCGGCGCAGGGCCAGCGGCGGTCGCGGTCCGAGGTAGGAGCGCGCGGGGTCGACGACGTACCCCTGGCGCAGCGCCTCGCGCCCGACCAGCATCCGGAAGCCCATCTCGTCGCGGCGGCTCAACGTCACCTCGGCGAGCACCTCGTGGCCGACGAGGGCGAGCCGGATCGGCACGACGTAACGCTCCTCGGTGTGCCCCGACGACGAGCGGACCTCGCGGACGTCGAGCACCGGACAGCTCACCTCCACGGCGTCGTCGTCGATGGCCTGCCATGGATGCACCCAGAACCTCACCCACCGTGCGCCCTCGCGCTCGATCTCCTCGAGGTCGAAGGCGTGCATCGACGACGTGCGCGCGCCGGTGTCGAGCTTGGCCTTGATCCAGTCGACGCCGAGCTCGGGAAGGCTGACCCATTCGCGCCAGCCGGCGAGGGTGTAGGAAGGTTCTGCTTGCACGTCCCTGCTCCTGTTGGCCTTGCTCCTCTGGAGAATCATGAAGCTGGCGATCTTGTCGCGTGCCCCGCGTTCGTACAGTACGCAGCGGCTGCGCACCGCTGCCCTGGATCGGGGCCATCGGGTCAAGGTGCTCAACACCCTGCGGTTCGGCATCGACCTGTCGGGTGAGGAGCCGGACCTGCAGTTCCGCGGCAAGCAGCTGTCGCACTACGACGCGATCCTGCCGCGGATCGGCAACTCGATCACGTACTTCGGCACCGCGGTCGTGCGGCAGTTCGAGCAGATGGACGTCTACACGCCCAACACGTCGTGGGGGATCACCAACTCCCGCGACAAGCTGCGCGCCACCCAGATCCTGTCGCGGCACAACATCGGCATGCCGGCGACGACCTTCGTGCGCGACCGCGCCGACGTGATCCCCGCGATCGAGCGGGTGGGCGGCGCCCCGGTCGTCATCAAGCTGCTCGAGGGCACCCAGGGGATCGGCGTCATCCTCGCGCCGGAGCTGAAGGTCGCCGAGGCGATCATCGAGACCCTGCACAGCACGCGGCAGAACGTGCTGATCCAGCGCTTCGTCGCCGAGTCCAAGGGCCGCGACATCCGCGCGCTCGTCGTGGGTGACCGGGTGGTCGCCGCGATGCGCCGGGTGGCCCAGGGCGACGAGTTCCGCTCCAACGTGCACCGCGGAGGCAGCGTCGAGGCGGTCAAGCTCGAGCCGGCGTTCGAGCGCGCGGCCGTGCGCGCCGCGCAGATCATGGGCCTGCGGGTGGCCGGTGTCGACATGCTCGAGGGCAACGACGGGCCGCTGGTGATGGAGGTCAACTCCTCGCCCGGGCTCGAGGGCATCGAGACCGCCACCGGCCTCGACGTCGCCGGCGCGATCATCGACTACATCGACAACCAGGTCGCCTTCCCCGAGATCGACGTGCGCCAGCGGCTGACGGTCTCGACGGGGTACGGCGTCGCGGAGATCGCGGTGCTCGAAGGTTCGGACCTGGTCGGCAAGTCCCTGGGCGACTCGGGTCTGCGCGAGCGCGACATCACCGCACTCACCCTGCACCGCGGCGTCACCGTGATCCCCAACCCCAACGCCCACCACGTGCTGGAGGCCGGCGACCGGCTGCTGTGCTTCGGCAAGCTGGAGGAGATGCGCTCGATGATCCCCAGCCGGCGCCGGCGCACGCGTCGGGTCAAGAAGCTGCCCGCCGAGCCGATCCACGACCTGCCCGCGGCCGAGGACGCCGGGTGATCCCCGAGATCACCGCGCCGGTGGCGCTGCTCGACGAGCGCGGACGGCTCAACCGTGCGGCCGTGGGCTGGACGCGCACGCCGCTGCACGACACCAGTGGAGTAGCGCGGCGTCGCGGCTGGCGCCCGCCGGTGGCGTGGGGGCGCAACAAGCGTTGGGAGTACTGGGCGGTCATCACGCCCACCCACGTCGTCGCGCTCGTCGTCTCGAGCATCGACTACGCCGCGGTGCACGGCATCTTCTGCCTCGACCGCCGCACCGGGGCGCAGATCGCCCACGACGCGATCGGGGTCCTGGGCGGCTCGGCTCGGCTGCCCGGGTCGCTCGGCGGCGGTCCGGCCCGCGGCCGGACCCGGGCGGTGCGTACGGAGGTCGAGGAGACCCCCGACGGCACCCGACTGCGTGCGGAGGGTGCTCGGGTGAGCCTCGACGTCGTGGTGCCCCGCCCTGCCGACCACGAGGCGATGGGTGTCGTCGTGCCATGGAGCGACCGGCTGGTGCAATACACCGTCAAGGACGTCGGGCGTACGGCGTACGGGCGCCTCATCGTGGACGGTGAGGAGGTCGCGGTCAGCGAGGCCGACTCCTGGGCGGTCCACGACCACGGCCGGGGCCGTTGGCCCTACGACATCGCCTGGAACTGGGGCGCCGGCGGCGGGCGGGTCGACGGCCGGGTGATCGGGGTGCAGCTCGGCGCCCGGTGGACGGCCGGCACGGGCTCGACGGAGAACGCGTTGTATGTCGACGGGCGGCTGACGAAGATCCACCACGAGCTCGACTGGCGCTACACGCCCGGCGACTGGCTGGCTGCGTGGGAGGTGCGGGGCGAAGGCGTCGAGCTGACCTTCACCCCCGAGCACCTGCGCCGGGCCGTCACCGACCTCACGGTGTTCTTCTCCAAGACCCACCAGGTGTTCGGCACCTGGGCCGGCCGGGTCCGCGACGCCGACGGCGCATGGGTCGAGGTGCGCGAGGTCTACGGGTTCGCCGAGGACGTCCACAACCGCTGGTGACGACGCACGCGGCGGGTCAGGAGCCGCGGCGGGCGAGCCAGCGCCGGACGGGCACCGGCTCGCGCTCGGCGTAGCCCACCGGCAGGTGCACGTCGCCGGCGGCGGTGGAGTAGAAGATCTCCCAGGCGTGGAACCCGAAGTAGGTCCGCGGCCGCTCCTGCATCACCTGCGCGAGGTGCGTCACCGCGCGCACATAACGGACGTCGTTGTTGTAGGAGTACAACGCCCGCGACCTGCCGCCAGGCCGCGTGAACCCGCGGGCGCGCAGGTAGCGCGCGGCCGCGGCGATCGCGTCCCGTGGCTCGTCGATGTCGCCGCGACCGTAGTGGCGCCAGGTCTCCGGGATGAACTGCATCGGGCCCCGCGCGCCGGCGACGGAGGTGCCGCGGATGCGTCCCATGCCGGTCTCGACCAGGTTGATCGCGGCGAGGTACTCCCACTCCACACCGAAGCGCCGCTCCGCCCGGCGGTAGAGCCGCCGCAGCTCCCGCGCCGACAGCGGCTCGGCGACCTGCCAGGCCGGGAGCCGCTTGTTGGGCCGGTAGCCGCGCTGCATCGAGAGGAACTCGCGGCGCGAGGCGAGGTTCTTGCGCGCCGACGAGCGGTGGACGCGGGGGAGCGCCCGCAGGACGGCGGCGTCCCAACGCGGCCGCTGGGCCACCGCGCGGTAGACGACCTGCTGGACGCGGCCGGCGGCGGCGAGCAGCTCGGGCGGCGTCCGCGGATCGTCGATGGTGCGTTCGGCCACGGCCAGCGCGGTGGCCGCGCCCTGCGGCGTACGGGGTGGGGCGGGGGGTGCGTCGAGCGCCTTGCGGAGGACGGCGGGTGCCGGCGGGTCCGCCACGGCAGTGCTCGGCGCACTGCTCGGGGAGGTGGCCGGCGGCGCATGGCTGGAAGCGGCGTCGGGCTGGTCGCCCGTCGTGCATCCACCAAGGGCGAGGGCGAGGGCGAGGGTGCTGAACAGGCCTACAACGGGGCGGGAACGTCCCATGCGACCAGCCTAGGAGGTGCGCGGTCGCACCATCATCTCCTCGATCCGGGTGTGCAGGTCCCGGGTGCTGAAGGGCTTGCGCAGGTAGGCGTCGGCGCCGTGGTCGAGGCAGCGCTGGATGAGCTGCTCGTCGGTCCGGGCCGACAGCATGAGCAAATACGCGTCGCTGACCGCGCGGAAGCGCCGGCACAGCTCCTCGCCGTCGACGGTCGGCACCCCGACGTCGAGGGTGACCAGGTCGGGCGAGAGCACCGCGAACGCCTCGAGCGCGTCGCCACCGTCGTGGACGACCTCGGTGCGGTAGCCGCGGGCGGCAAACAGGGTGTGCAGCAGATGCGCGATGTCGCGGTCGTCCTCGACCACCAGCACGCGCAGCGGCTGGGAACCGCGGGCAGGAGGCGGAGGTGGGGCACCGGCGGCGGACATGGTGCAAGCCTGCCCGTCAATGCTCAGGCGTCGCAGCGGATTGGTCGGACGGGTCCCGCGGATTGGCGCCAGATTCGCTCAAGATGGGCCGGCTGGGAATAGATACCCCCTGGGGGTACCTTGAACCTGATGCGGCGTCCGGACGAGGTGCCGACCGACCCACGAGGAGACGAGAGCTATGAGCGCGACCACGACCTACGACGTCACCGGGATGACCTGCGGGCACTGCGAGGCCGCCGTGCGCGAGGAGGTCGGCCAGCTGCCCGGCGTGACCGGCGTCGAGGTCAGCGCCGAGACCGGTGTCCTGACGATCGCGAGCGACGCCCCCCTCGACGACGCGGCCGTGGTGGCCGCCGTCGACGAGGCCGGGTACGCCGCCGTCCGCCGCTCGTGAGCGCCCGCGCGCGGCTGGCGACGTTCTTCGCCGGTCTGATCGCCCTCTTCGGTGTCTCGTACGCCGTCGCGGGGGCGGTCGTGCCCGACGACGCGGTCGACCGCTGGCAGGAGCGGGTCGAGCCGGCGGGCGACGACGAGGAGTCGATGGACCATGACTGAGATCGAGCTCGAGATCGGCGGGATGACCTGTGCCGCCTGCGCCGCGCGCGTGGAGAAGAAGCTCAACCGTGTCGACGGCGTCACCGCGAGCGTCAACTACGCCACCGAGAAGGCCCACGTGACCGGCGCCGGTCCGCTGGACCCCGCGGCGCTGATCGCCGTGGTCGAGCAGACCGGCTACACGGCCGCGCTGCCCCGCGCGGGTGAGGAGGCAGAGGCGCGCCAGGACGCGGAGCTCGCCACGCTGACCCGCCGCCTGGTGCTGGCGGGGGCGTTCGCCGTACCGATCATCGCCCTGGCGATGGTGCCGGTCCTGCAGTTCCCGGGCTGGCAGTGGATCTCGCTCGTGCTGGCGCTGCCGGTCGTGCTCTGGGCGGGATGGCCGTTCCACCGCGCCGCGTGGGTCAACCTGCGCCACGCCGCGGCCACCATGGACACCCTGATCTCGGTCGGCACCCTCGCTGCACTGTCGTGGTCGGTCTACGCCCTGGTCTTCGGCGCCGCGGGTGAGATCGGGATGCGCCACGCCTTCGAGCTGACGGTCGAGCCGACCGACGGGGCCTCGGCGATCTACCTCGAGGTCGCGGCGGGCGTGATCGCCTTCGTGCTGGCCGGACGGTGGTTCGAGAAGCGCTCGAAGCGACGGGCGGGTGCGGCCCTGCGCGCGCTGCTCGACCTGGGAGCCAAGGACGTCGCCGTCCTGCGCCCGGGGCTCGACGGCCCGGTCGAGCAGACCGTGCCGATCTCCGCCCTGGTGGCCGGGGATGAGTTCGTCGTACGCCCGGGGGAGAAGATCGCCACCGACGGCGTCGTCGTCGCCGGTCGGTCCGCGATCGACGAGAGCATGCTCACCGGCGAGTCGGTGCCCGTCGAGGTCGCGGAGGGCTCCGCGGTGGTCGGCGCGACGGTCAACTCCGGTGGCCGGCTCGTCGTCCGGGCGACCCGCGTCGGCGGCGACACCCAGCTCGCCCAGATGGCCCGGCTGGTCGAGGCCGCGCAGTCCGGCAAGGCCGACGTGCAGCGGCTCGCCGACCGGATCTCCGGGGTGTTCGTGCCGATCGCCATCGCGATCGCCGTCGCCACCGCGGGTGCCTGGCTCGGAGCCGGCTTCCCCGCGAGCGCCGCCTTCACCGCCGCCGTCGCGGTCCTCATCATCGCCTGCCCCTGCGCGCTCGGCCTGGCGACACCCACGGCGCTGCTCGTCGGCACCGGCCGCGGCGCCCAGCTCGGCGTGCTCATCAAGGGTCCCGAGATGCTGGAGTCGACCCGGCGCATCGACACGGTCGTGCTCGACAAGACCGGCACGGTGACCACGGGCCGCATGGCCCTGGTCGACGCCCAGCCCTTGGCCGGCACCGAGCGCGAGGAGCTGTTGCGGTACGCCGGAGCGCTCGAGGACGCCTCGGAGCACCCCATCGCCCGCGCCATCGCGACCGGTGCCCGCGCGGAGCTCGGCTCGCTGCCCGGCGTCGAGGACTTCGCCAACACCGAGGGGCTCGGCGTGGAGGGCGTCGTCGACGGGCGCCGGGTCGTGGCCGGCCGGCCCGCGCACCTCGCCCAGCGCGGGTGGTCCGTGCCGGCCGAGCTCGACGCGCTCGTCGCCGAAGCCGGCGAGCAGGCCCGCACGGCGATCGCCGTCGGCTGGGACGGGGCCGCGCGCGGTGTGCTCGTCGTTGCCGACGAGGTGAAGCCGACCAGCCGCGACGCCGTACGCCGCCTCCGCGAGCTCGGGCTCACCCCGGTCCTGCTCACCGGTGACCAGGCAGGTGTCGCGCGGCAGGTGGCCGCGGAGGTGGGCATCGAGCAGGTGCACGCCGAGGTGCTGCCGGCCGAGAAGGTCGACGTCGTGCGCGCGCTGCAGGACGCGGGCCGGGTCGTCGCGATGGTGGGCGACGGTGTCAACGACGCGCCCGCACTCGTGCAGGCCGACCTCGGGCTGGCGATGGGCACCGGCACCGACGTCGCCATCGAGGCGGCCGACATCACGCTCGTGCGCGCCGACCTGGCGGCCGTGGTCGACGCCGTCCGGCTCTCTCGCCGCACGCTCGGCACGATCAAGTCGAACCTGTTCTGGGCGTTCGCCTACAACACCGCCGCCATCCCCCTGGCCGCGCTGGGGCTGCTCAACCCGATGCTCGCCGGCGCCGCGATGGCGGTCTCGAGCGCGTTCGTGGTGAGCAACAGCCTGCGGTTGCGCCGCTTCCGCGCCGCCGAACTCGAGGAGAGTGCCCGATGACCGACGCGCCCGCCCCGCCGCACGGCTACACCCCCGACAAGGCGCGCTACCTCGCCCGTCTGCGCCGCATCGAGGGTCAGGCGCGCGGCATCCACCGGATGGTCGAGGAGGACACCTACTGCATCGACGTCCTCACCCAGATCTCCGCGATCACCCGCGCCCTCGAAGGGGTCGCGGTCGGGCTCCTGGAGGACCATCTGCGCCACTGCGTCGTCGACGCCGCCCGTGCCGGCGGCGACGAGGCCGAGGAGAAGCTGCAGGAGGCGGTCGCCGCCATCTCCCGGCTCGTCCGCTCCTGACGCTCAGGCCTTCCCGAACCGTGCGGCGTGCAGGGCCCGCACCTGCGCTGCGAGCTCCGGCACCGGTCCCGTCACCCGTACGCCGGGCGCGACGTCGGTGATCGGCAGGGCCGCCACGGGCGCCGGCGGGACACCCCAGTCCGCCAGCCACCCGGCCAGCTGCGCGGAGGAGGCGGCATACACGATCCGGCCCAGTCCCACCCATCCGTGCGCGGCGGCGCACATGGGGCAGTGCTCGCCGGAGGTGTAGACGGTCGCCGTGGCCCGCTCCTCGGGCGTCAGGTGCGCGGCCGACCACCGGGCGATGGCGAGCTCGGGGTGTTGCGTCGCATCACCACCCTTGACCCGGTTGCGGTCGGCGAACAGCTCGGTCCCCTCGACGCCGACCAGCACCGATCCGAACGGCTCGTCGCCGTCGGCGAGGGCCTCGGCGGCCAGGGCGATGCAACGCGCCAGGTGGCGCAGGTCGTCGGTGCTTACGTCACTGTCCATCGAGGCAGGCTACGCAGGAGCGTCCGGAGCGCTACCGTCACGCCGTGACCTCGATCCGCCGTACCCTGCGCCGCCACAACCGGGCGGCCGCGTTCGGCGCGCGGATCCTCGGGTCGCCGGACCAGTCGGCGAAGGTCCTGCGCATCCGGGTCCAGCTGCTGCTGACGGTCCTGTTGATCACCACCCACGTCATCGGCGCCGGGCTGGTCGTCATCATCACCGGCTTCGTCGTGCCGACGCCCGCCGCCAACAAGGCGACGGTGCTCTCGCTGGCGATCGGCGTGCCCGTCTACGTCGGCCTGGCCGTGCTGATCGGTGCGGTCGTCTTCGGCGCGCTCGCGCTGCGCGCGACCGCCTGGATCATCGAGGACCGCAGCCCCACCGAGGAGGAACGGCGCAAGACACTGCTCATCCCGCGCCGGCTCACGGCCGGCCAGGGGTTGCTGTGGGCCGGTGGGTGGGTGGTCTTCACGACGCTCGCGCTGGTCTATCAGCCCGACCGGACGATCTCGACCGCCATCACGCTGGCGATCTCGGGCGTCGTGGTCTGCGCTATCGGCTACCTCTTCAGCGAGTTCGCGCTGCGCCCGGTCGCCGCCCGGGCGCTCGAGGGCAAGGCCGTCCGGCGGCTGCGGGGCGCGGGCGTCGGTGGACGGATGGTGCTGTTCTGGCTCCTGGGCACCGCCGCACCGGTCATCGGTCTCTTCCTCGCGGGGCTGCTCGCGATCGTGCAGGACGACTACACGCTGACCCGGCTCGCCGTGGTCGTCCTCGTCGTGGCCGCGGTCGTGCTGGTCTTCGGCCTGTTCGTCACGGTGCTCAACGCCCGCGCCGTCGTCGCGCCGGTGATGTCGGTGCGCCGCGCCCTCCAACGCGTCGAGGAGGGCGACCTCGACGTGACGGTGCCCGTCTATGACGGCACCGAACTCGGCCTGCTGCAGGCCGGCTTCAACCGGATGGTCGAGGGGCTGCGCGAGCGCGAGCACCTGCGCGACATGTTCGGCCGCCACGTCGGACGCGAGGTGGCGGAGGCCGCCGCGGCGGCCGAGGTCGAGCTGGGCGGCGAGTCCCGGGTCGCGTCGGTGCTCTTCGTCGACCTCGCCGGCTCGACCGGGTTCACCCAACGGCGTACGCCGACCGAGGTCGTCGCCATGCTCAACCGGTTCTTCGGCGTCGTGGTCGACGAGGTCGACGCCCGCGGCGGGTTCGTCAACAAGTTCATCGGCGACGCCGTGCTCGCGATCTTCGGTGCGCCGGTCGAGCGCCCGGGCCACGCCGCCTCCGCGCTCGCGACGGCGCGCGCGATCGCCGTACGCCTGGCCGAGGAGGTGCCGGAGATCGGCGTCGGCATCGGCGTTGCGACCGGCGAGGTGGTCGCCGGCAACGTCGGCCACCAGGAGCGCTTCGAATACACGGTCGTCGGTGACGCCGTGAACTCCGCGGCGCGCCTGACCGACCTGGCCAAGAAGGTCGACGGATGTGTGCTCGCGGCCTGGACCTCGGTGGAGCAGGCCGGCGAGGAGGAAGCGGCGCACTGGGTGCGCGGCGAGCCCGTCACCTTGCGCGGACGCAGCGAGCCGACCGTCGTCGCCACCGTGCGCCCGTAGGGTGGCTCGGTGAGCGCTGACGCCTCCGGAGGGGAGGCCGCTGCCGGGTCGCCCGTGTGGTGGCGGCGCCGGCGTTGGCAGGTGACGATCGGCATCTTCGTCACGCTCCTGCTCGTCACCGGGCTCGGCGCCTACGCCCTCGTTCGGCACCTCAACGCCAACATCACCCGCGCGGACTACGACGCCCAGCTCACCGACCGGCCGACCAACGAGGTCGAGGACGGACCGCGCCTGCCGCTCGACATCCTGGTGATGGGCTCCGACAGCCGCGAGGGCGACAACGCGATCGACGAGGAGGCCGCCGACTCCGAGCGCGCCGACGTCACGATCCTCATGCACCTCTCGGCAGACCGGCGGCGGGCGTACGGCGTCTCGCTGCCGCGCGACGGGCTCGTGGACCGCCCCGACTGCACCCTGGCCGACGGCACGGTCGTGCCCGGCGAGACGCAGGTGATGTTCAACGAGGCCTACGAGGTCGGTGGGGCGGCCTGCCTGATCCAGACGGTCGAGCAGCTCACCGGGGTGCGTATCGAGCACCACGTCGAGATCGACTTCACCGGCTTCAAGCGCATGGTCGACGCGATCGGTGGGGTCGAGGTCTGCATCCCGTTCGCGGTCAACGACCCCGACAAGGGGATCTTCCTCGACGCCGGCGTGCAGAAGCTCGACGGCGATCAGTCGCTCGACTACGTGCGCGAGCGGCAGAACCTCTCCCGCACCGGCGACATCGGGCGGATGCGGCGCCAGCAGGCGTTCGTCGCGTCGATGGCCGCGCAGGTCGTGTCGGCCGACATGCTGCTGCAACCCCACCGACTGCTGAGCTTCCTCGACGCCGCCACCGCGTCGCTCACGATCGACCCCGGTCTCGGCGGCGTCTGGGACCTCACCCAGCTCGCGCGCCAGTTCGCCGGCATCGGGTTGGACAACATCGAGTTCGTGACCGTGCCGTTCGTCGAGTCGACGACCCAGCCGGGACGGCTGGAGTGGACCCCCGAGGCCGAGGGGCTGTGGGAGCGGATCCGCGCCGACGAGCCCCTGGGTCCGTACGCCGAGGGCGCCATCCGGGCCGCGGACCAGCCGGGCAGCGGGGGTGGACCGAAGGGTCCGGGCGGTCCCGGCCCGAGCACCGAGCCGGACGCACCGGACGACCAGCTCGAGGCGACACCCGACGGCCTGTGTAGGTGAATCTGCAACGAATCCTCAAGGTTTCCGCACACGCTGGTCCGCGGCCCTCGGACCGTGGCATGCTTCAGATGTCGGCGGAGACCCGAGACTCCACCGGCATCGCGGTCCGCGTCGCCTCCCCCGTCGGCGCGGACCGCTTCCAATTTCCCCCGGATGTCTCCTCCGGCGGTGCGTGACCTCTCGCCGGTCCGCCTCGTTGTCCCGTCCAGCGCCACCTCGCGTGGCGTCACTCGGATGACATGGAGGACACGCATGGAGCTCGTCGAGACGTCGGTCCCGCTGCTGACGCGGCGGAGTCGGTCGTTGGTCGTGCGCCACGGCGATGCTGGTCTGCTCCGTCCCCTCGAGCCGGGCGAGCGGGTGGTCGTGCGCGACCCCGCCACCGACGACTACTGGGCGGCCACGGTCGCCGACCGCGACCCCGGGTCGCAGGCGACCGAAGCCGTCTACCGCATCGAGCTCGAAGTGCGCATGCCCGAGGAGCAGGCGCTCGAGCGGGTCGGCGAGGTCGCCGGACACGCGACGCTCTTCCGCGAGGAGGCCGTCGGCATGCAGGACCTCCTCGACCTGCTCGGCGCGGTGCGCGGCCGGCGCCGGGCGGCCGACGCCGCGCTGTCGTCGCTGGCCGCGGTGCGCCGCAGCCTCTGACCGTCAGGCCCCGGCGACGTCGCTGCGGACCGCGACAGCGGTGGCGCCCAGCAACGGCATCTCCACCCGGAACGTCGTCCCGACGTCGGTCTGTGACTCCACCGCGATGGTGCCACCGTGCGCCTCGACGATCCGGTGCACGATCGAGAGCCCCAGGCCGGTGCCCTGGATGGCGCGCTCCTGGGCGTTGGCGCTGCGGAAGAACCGGGTGAACAGCTGCCCGAGGTCGGCCTCGGGGATGCCGATGCCGGTGTCGGACACGACGAGCCGCGCGTGCTCCGCCCCGGGCTCGACCGTGAGCCGACAGGTGACCGCCCCGCCGTCCTCGGTGAACTTCACCGCGTTGTTGACCAGGTTGAGGATCACCCGCTCGAGCTGGAGCCGGTCGCCGGTCACCAGGACGCTCGTCGCGGGCAGGTCGAACTCCACCGCCACGTCCCGGCTCTCGAAGAGCGGTCGCAGGCTGTCCTGAGCGGTGACGACCACCTCGCGCAGGTCCAGGGTCGTCCGCTCGAGCGCGAACGAGCCGGCCTCCATGCGCGAGAGCGTGAGCAGGTCCTCGACCAGGGTGGTCAGCCGCTCCGCGTTGCGCCGCACGATGTCGAGCAGCCGGTCCTGCTCGGGGGCGACCTCGCCGCCCATCCCCTCCTGCAGCATCTCGGTGTAGCCCACGATCGAGGTCAGCGGCGTACGCAGCTCGTGGCTGACCGTGGAGATGAAGTCGTCCTTGGCCTGGTCGAGCAGGCGCATGTTCTCGACGACCTCGCGCTCCTTGCGCAGGGCGCTCTCCAGCAGCTCGTTCTGCTCGCGCAGCTCGGTGACGTCGCGCCCGACGATGAGGTAGCCGATCTGCTCGCCCAGGGAGTCGCGCACCCGGTTCACGGCCAGGGCCACGATCCGCCGGTCGCCGTCGCGGGTGAGGAACGTCCAGTCCGTGTAGGAGTCCGCGTCGTCGGCGAGCCGGCGCAGCAGCTCCTCCATGCGGTCGGCGCTCGCGTTCCGCGTCTCCAGCTCGACATCGTCGAGGAACCGGGCCGGGGTCGCGACGCCCAGCACCTCGGCCGCCGTGATCCCGAGCAGCTCCTCTGCCCCGCGGTTGAAGACCGTGATGACCGCGTCCAGGTCGGTGCCGATGATGGCCGTCGCCGACGCCGCCTCCAGCAGGTGGGACACCAGCTGCCGGGTGGTGCGCTCCCCGGTCACGTCGAGCCCGGTCAGTACGGCGTGGGTGGGGGTGCCGCGGTCATCGCGCAGGTAGGAGCAGGACCAGACGACCTGTCGTCTGCCGCCGCTGCGGGTCGCGAGGCTGCCCTCGTGGGCGGACGGCACGCCGGTCGGGGTCGTGAACCAGGACCGCACGGTCTGCTGCTCCTCGGGCGGCACCAGGCTCGACCAGACGGGCTCTCCGATGACCTCCGTCTCCGCGAAACCGGTCGCGGTCTCCGCGGCCCGGTTCATGCCGACCACGAGGCCGTCGACTCCGACGACGAGGATCAGGCTGGCCGTCGTGCTGAGGATCGCGGCGCTGAAGTCACGCTCCGTGCGCAGGTCGAGGGCCGCCTCGTGCGTCGCGGTCACGTCGACCATCTGCGCGACGAAGACACCGTCGGAGGCGCCGCCGCTCAGGACCGAGAGAGCCACCTGCACGCGTCGACGCCGGTCGACCAGGTCGACCTCCTCGGTCCATCCCGACCGCAGGCCGATCTCCATCTCGGCGACGACCTGCGAGAGGTCGTCCGTGGCGATCATCGCCGCCCAGTCCTGACCCAGGAGCTCGGGTTTCGTGCCGCCGAGGATCTCCGCGGCGGTGGCATTGAGGTCCAAGATGGCCAGCGGCGTGCGCCCGCTGGTGGTCGGCTCCCGGCGCATCATCAGCATGCCGGTGAGCGACTCGCGGAACGAGCGGCGGAACAGCTCCTCGCTCTCGCTGATCCGCCGGTTGAGCTCCTGGCGCTGGTCGACGACCACCGCGAGGGGCAGGACGATGACGGCTGCGGCGATCAGGAACGCCTGGATCAGCACGAGATGCTCGTGCAGGTCCTCCGTGCGGTCGAGGAGGATCACGTCGATGCGCAGGAGCGACGCTGCGAGGACCGCCAACGCCAGCTGCTGGTAGGCCATCGAGCGCACCCCGACCCGCAGCGCGCCCCAGACGAGCAACGGGAAGAGCGCGAACGACAGCCGGTAGGGCTGGCTGGGGGCGAAGACGACGGCGGTGGCGCCCAGGGTCAACGCCCACTGCAGGGCGGTCTCGCGGTGCCGCCAGGCCACCGGGGCGAGTCCGTCCAGGAAGCCGAGCGGCGCGACCAGCAGGATCCCGGAGGCGTGGGTCAGCAGGTACGGCGCCACGTCCCACAACGAGGCGCCCTCGGTGACGAACGCGGTGAGCGCGGCGACGACGAAGCCCGCGCCGACGCCGGCCGCCGTGCCCCACAACAGCCGGA
Organism: Nocardioides massiliensis; assembly: GCF_030811215.1. NCBI lineage: Bacteria > Bacillati > Actinomycetota > Actinomycetes > Propionibacteriales > Nocardioidaceae > Nocardioides > Nocardioides massiliensis. Next base: position 880,955 of record NZ_JAUSQM010000001.1, on the reverse strand, counting down.
CGAGGTCGGTGGGACGGGCCAGGCTGAGGGGTCGAGGTGCGGTGCGCGACCGCAGCACCGCGATCACCACGGCGGCCTCGACGACGGCCGCGATCCCGAACCCGGCCGCAGTGTCGAGGCCGCGGCCGCCGGTGAGGTTCGCGGCCGCGACCGCCACGCCGGCCAGGGCGAGCATCGCGCTCCACTGAGGGCCGCGGCGCAGCGTGACCAGGGCGAGGATCGTCACTCCGCTGGCCGGCCACCAGGCAGCGACCGTGGTGGCGGGCGTGAGCCGGATCGACAGCACGGCCAGCACGAAGACCCCGATCGCCGCGACGGGGACGACGTACCACCGCTGCGTCCCCGGGTGCGTGCCGACCATGGGCTCCATCGTCGTGCATCCCTGGCGCTTCGCGCCATGATTCGGCACACTCGGCGGTTGTGGACCCCTCCCGCTCCGCCCGAGCCAGCCGCTCCTCCGCCGCCTCGGTCGAGGTGCTCGGCCGCGAGGTGAGCCTGCCCGTCCAGGTCCGTCGCGCCGAGGCCTTCACCGCGATGTACGCCGTCCCGCACGACCGCACCCAGCGGCTGATCGCCGACTCGGGGCTACGGGCACTGCCGGTCCTGCCAGGGCGGGCGATGGTCGGCCTGGTGTTCGTGAAGTACGTCGACAACGACCTCGGTCCCTACGACGAGCTCGGCGTCGCGGTGCTGGTGGCGCGTCACGACGCCGCGCTGCCGGTGACCGCGCGGCCGCGGGACGCGTGGCGGGCGCTGCGCTCGGGTGCCGCCGGCGTGCTGATCCACGAGCTGCCGGTGGATGGGGAGTTCACGTGCGCGGCCGGGCGCGGGATCTGGGGCTTCCCGAAGCAGGTCGGGACCTTCGTCACCGACCTCACCGGGTCGCGGAGGACGACCCGCGTCGACCTCGACGGTCGCCGCGTCTGCGAGTTCGGCGTCGGCCGGGGACTCCCGCTGCCGGCGCCGGGTCTCGGCCTCGCGCTCACGGCGTACTCCCACCTCGACGGGGTCACCCGCGCGACGACCTGGGAGATGAACCCCACCGGGGTGCGCAGCCGCCCCGGCGGCGCGCGGCTGCGGCTCGGTGACCACCCGATCGCGCGCGACCTGGCCGGGCTCGGCCTGCCCAAGCGGGCGCTGTTCAGCACCACGATCGCCAACCTGGCGATGACGTTCGGCCCGGCCCAAGCAGTCTGAGTCAGGCGGGCTCGGAGAGTCCGATCAGCACGTGCGGCAGGACCTCGCTCGCGGCGGTCGTGGAGTCGAGGACACCAGCCTTGTGGTGGTCGTTGGCCATGCCGTGCAGGAACAGCGCGACGACCGTCTCGCAGAGATGTCCGATGGGCACCACCGGACGCCGGCCGATCTTCGCCAGTCCGGAGGCGACGATCTCCTCGATCTCCCCGCGCAGTCCGGCGTGCATCGTCGCGAACGCCTCCCGGGTGCGCTCGGAGCGCATCGCCTGCACCGTGAACTCCTGCTGGAGCAGGAACCACGACTGGTCCTCGGGCATGAGCCCGCGCAGCACGAGCCCGAGCGACTCCGCCGACCAGTCCTCGTCGAGGTGCTGGACCAGCGCGCGGGCGTTGTCGAGCAGCTGGCGCGCCTGGAGCTCGACGACGGCGTGGAAGAGCTCCTCGATGCTGGAGAAGTTGGAGTAGAACGCCCCGCGGCTGAACCCTGCCGCCGTGGTGAGCTCGTCGACGGTCACGCCGTTCGCGCCCTTCTGGGCGAAGACCGTCGCCGCCGCCTCGAGGAGCCGCTGACGGGTGTTGACGCGGCTGCGGGTCGTGCGTGCGGTCGCGGCCGTGGAGCCAGGCACCTGGGGGTTCACCGCCTCGGAGGGGTCGGAAAGGGGGTTCGTCGGGTTCGTCGGGTTTGTCGGCCGCTGTGACCGAGGTGACGCGCCCGCAGGATACGCCGACGCATTCAATACACTAGTGTATCGGCATGTCGACCGCCCTCTACCGACTCGGTCATCTCGTCGCGCGCCGGGCCGGCCGGGTGCTGGTCGCGTGGGTCGTGGTCCTGGGAGTGCTGGGCGGCGCCGCACTTGTCGGCGGGGGCCAGCTCACCGACGACCTGAGCATTCCCGGCACCGAGAGCCAGGCGGGGATCGACGTGCTGGGCGACCGTTTCCCCGAGCTCGCCGGCACCTCCGGCCAGGTGCTCTTCTCCGTCGGCGAGGGCGAGCGTGTCGCCGACCACCGCGCGGAGATCGGCCGGATCGTCGCGCAGCTGGGCGACCTCGAGCTCGTGCGGGTCGCGACCGACCCGTTCGACGACGGACCTCAGGCCGCGGCGCAGGCGGTCTCCGACGACGGGCGGCACGCGCTGTCGCAGGTGCAGCTCGCGATCGGCCTCGAGCAGGTCGACGACGCGGTCCTCGACGCGCTCGAGCAGGCCGCCACCGACGTGCCGGAGGACTCCGCCCTCCGGGTCGACCTCGGCGGTCAGGTCTTCGCGGAGACCTCGACGCCGCTGTCGTGGACCGAGGCGGTCGGCGTCGGCGTCGCGCTGCTGGTGCTGGCGCTGACCCTCGGGTCGCTGCTCGCAGCAGGCATCCCGATCGTCACCGCCGTCCTGGGCGTCGGGGTGGCGATGGCGGGGCTCCTGATCGTCAGCGCCTTCACCACCATCAACACCACGACGCCGACGCTCGCGCTGATGATCGGACTGGCGGTCGGCATCGACTACGCGCTGTTCATCGTCTCCCGCCATCGCTCGCAGCTGCGCAGCGGCATGGGGGTCGCGGAGTCGGTCGCCCGGTCGCTCGCGACCGCCGGGAGCGCGGTCATCTTCGCCGGCGTCACCGTGGTGATCGCGTTGTGCGGGCTGGTCGCGGCGCGGATCCCGTTCCTCACCGTCATGGGCTTCGCAGCCGCCGGCGCCGTGACCGTCGCTGTGCTCATCGCCCTCACCGCGACCCCCGCCATCCTCGCGCTGGCCGGCGAGCGCCTGCGTCCGCGTCCCCGCCGTACGTCCCATCCGGCGCCGGCCGAGCCCGCACCCGCGGCGCGCCGCTGGGTCGCCCTGGTGACGGCCCGGCCCGTGTGGACCCTCGTGGTCGGGGTGGTCGCACTCGGTGCGCTCGCGCTCCCGGCGCAGAGCCTGGCGCTGGCGCTGCCCGACAACGGCACCGCCGCGCCCGACGCTCCGGAGCGCGTCACCTACGACCGGGTCTCGGAGGCGTTCGGCCCGGGGTTCAACAGCCCGCTGTTGGTGACCGTGGACATCATCCGCACGCTGGACCCGATCGGGGTGATGGAGGACCTCGCCGCCGACCTGGGCGAGCTCGACGGCGTCGACGTGGTCGCGCTGGCGACGCCCAACCGCACCGCCGACCTCGGCATCGTCCAGATCGTGCCGGAGACCGGGCAGACCGACCCGGCCACCGCCGAGCTCGTGCGGGAGATCCGTCGGGTGGCCCCCGAGCTGGAGCAGGCCTACGACGTCACCGACCTGCGGGTCACCGGCCACACCGCCGTCACGATCGACATCTCCGACCGGCTCAGCGCCGCCCTCGTGCCGTTCGGCATCGTGGTCGTGGGGCTGTCACTGGTCCTGCTGACCATCGTGTTCCGCTCGATCGCCGTCCCCATCAAGGCGACGGTCGGCTACCTGCTCTCGGTGGCCGCGTCGTTCGGCGCGGTCGCGCTGGTCTTCGAGCACGGCTTCCTCGCCGAGCTGCTCAACGTCACCCGCACCGGACCGGTCGTGTCGTTCCTGCCGATCATCCTCATGGGCGTGCTGTTCGGCCTGGCGATGGACTACGAGGTGTTCCTCGTCTCCCGGATGCGCGAGGAGTACGTGCACGGCGGTGACGCGCGCGCCGCCGTCGCCGACGGGTTCGCGGCCAACGCCCGCGTGGTCGGGGCCGCCGCGATCATCATGATCGCCGTCTTCGCCTCGTTCGTCCCGCATGCCGACGCGGCGGTGAAGCCGATCGCCCTCGGCCTGGCGGTCGGGGTGTTCGTCGACGCGTTCGTGGTGCGGATGAGCCTGGTGCCGGCCGTGCTCACGATGCTGGGCGACCGGGCCTGGCGGCTCCCGCGCTGGCTCGACCGCCGGCTGCCGGTGCTCGACGTGGAGGGCACAGGCGTCGAGGTGCACGTCGCCCATCAGGAGTGGGTCGAGGAGCACGGTGCCGTTGCCGTGCGGACCGAGGACCTCGAGATCCGCGACGAGCGCGACCGCGTCGTGGTGTCCGGTGTCCACCACCTCGTGCGTCCCGGCGAGCTCACGGTCGTGGTCGGTGCGGAGCGCTGGCGCCGCCGGGCGCTGCTCGCGGCGTACGCCGGGCGGCTCCCCATCGCCGACGGCACCCTCGTCGTGGGCGACCGGGTGCTCCCCGGCGAGGCCGCCGCGGTCCGGCGGACGGCGACCTACTTCGCGCAGTTCCCCGCACGCCACGCCCTGCTCGCCTGGGCCGAGGAGGCGGGCCCCGGCGCGCTGCTGCTCGTCGACGGGCTCGACGCCGACGCCGACGCCGCGGTGCGCGCCGATCGGTGGGAGCTGCTGGCCCGCATCGCCGCCCTCGGGGTGAGCGTCGTGACCGCCGCACAGGACCCGCCGCCCGGCGCCCGGCGCCCGGTGCTCGACCTGGGGGCGTTCGTCTCCGCTCCCTCCCCGACCCCGACCGAGGAGTCGTCATGGTCCCCCGTTGGCTGACCCGCGTCCTGATCGGCACGCTCGCCGTGCCGGCCCTCTTCGCCGGACTGGTGCTGTGGTCCTTCGGCGACCGGGACGCCGCGACCGAGCGGATCCCGGCCGCGGTCGTCAACCTCGATGAGCCGGTCACCCAGGGCAAGGGCACGAACGCCCAGACGGTGTACGCCGGACGTCTCCTGGCCGCCGAGCTCACCTCGCCCGCGCAGGAGGAGGACCGCAGCCTGGGCTGGGAGCTGGCCGACGCCGACGACGCGCTGACCGGGTTGCAGGAGGGCCGCTACTTCGCGGTCGTCACCATCCCGGAGGACTTCTCCCGCACGCTGGCGGGCATCGCGGGGCGGGACCCGTCGGCCGCCGAGATCACGGTCCGCAGCAACGACGCCGCCAGTCCCGTGGTGGCGCAGGTGAGCGACCAGATCGGCACGATCGCTTCGGCCCGCCTGGGCCGGTTCATCACGGCGCGCTACCTCGAGGGCGTCTTCACCCAGACCGCGACCGTCGGCAAGCAGCTCGGGAAGGCCGCCGGTGCGGCCGGTCAGCTCGCCGATGGGGCGGGCCAGCTCGGCGCCGGGGTGGCGCAGGCCGGGCAGGGCGCCGCCGAGCTCGCGGATGGCCTCGGCGAGCTCGACGCCGGGGCCGCGCAGCTGGCCGGCGGGGCGACGGAGCTGTCGTCGGGCGCGCAGGAGCTCGCCGGGGGCCTGCGTCAGCTCGACACCGGTGCCAGTGAGCTGGCGGCCGGATCGCGGGAGCTGGCGCAGCGCACCCGCACCTTGCCGGGTCAGGCGCAGCAGCTCGCCGACGGTGCCGGCCAGCTCGCCGAGGGCGTCGTCGTCTACGCCGACCTCGTCGCCGACTGGGCGCAGGCCTGCCGCACCCGACCGTTGCTCGCGCTGCAGGCGCCCCGGCTGTGCACGATCGCGCGGGCGGCCGCCGGCTCCGGTGGTGCGCAGGCGGCGGAGCTCGCCAGCGGTGCCGAGCAGCTCGCCGACGGCACGCAGGAGCTGGCCGCGGCGGCGCCCGAGCTGCGCGCGGGGATCCAGCAGCTCGCCGGGGGCGCCCGGCAGCTGGCCGGTGCCACGGGTGAGGCCGCCACCGGTGCCACGCAGCTCGCGGGCGGTGCCCGGCAGCTGGCGGACGGCACGGCGGAGCTCGCCACCGGCGCGAGCGTCGCCGGGGACGGGGCCCGTGCGCTGGCCACCGGAGCGGGTCAGCTCAATGACGGCACCGGTCAGCTCCGCGACGGCGCCCAGCAGCTGGCGACCGGCCTCACGGAGGGTGCCGAGCAGGTGCCCTCGCAGGACCCGTCGGAAGCCGGCGACATGGCCGAGGTCGTCAGCCAACCGGTGCGCAGCACCAACCAGCGGGTCGGTGACCCGGTGGACCTGCAGACCTCGCTCACCCCGGCCGCCGTGGCGCTCGCGCTGTGGATCGGCGCGTTCGTCACGTTCCTCGTGCGCCCCGCACTGCCCCAGGCCCTCGCCGAGCGCGCTGGGCCGGCGTACCGCGTGGTGCTGGGTGGTCTGCGACCGGCGTGGCTGCTCGGGCTGGGTCAGGCACTGCTCGTGGTCGTGGCCACGGTGTGGCTGGCCGGCTCTCCTGCCGGCCTGAGCGGCTGGCTGGGACTGGTCGCGGCGCTCGCGCTCGGGGGTGCGGTCTTCGCGGCCGTCGCCCAGGCGTTCGTGGCCGTCTCGGGTCCGCGCCGCGGGTGGATCGCGCTGATCGTGTTCACCGCACTCCAGGTGGTGACCCTCGGCGGGCTGGTCCCGATCCAGACCGCACCGGCGCCGCTGGCCGCACTCGACGGACTGCTGCCGGTCTCGGCGCTGGCGCGCGTGGTCACCCCCGTGCTCGTGCCGGACGCGCCGGCCTCGGCCGCCGGTGCCGTGGTGGTGCTGCTGGTCTGGGCAGGCGCCGCCGGTGCCGTGAGCGTGCTGGCCGCCCGTCGGCGCCAGCAGGTCCGGGTGGCCGACCTACGCCGTGACCTGGAGCCCGCCCGCACCTGAGCCACCGCAAGGTTCGCGCAAGTTCCGGACGGAAACCTTGTCCTGCGCCGTCGCCCGGCCGATCCTCTCCCTGACACCGTTGCGGACCGGAGTCCCAGAGGCGCGCGGGTGCGGTCGTGGAGGGCGACCGTACCCGCGCTTCGCATCGCGCGGGTATCGGGTGAGGGAGGAGCGGGCGATGGAGCACCGCACGGCACTGGTCGTCGAGGACGACGCGGACGTCGGCGAGCTCGTCGGCAGCGTGCTGGCCCAGGTCGGGTTCGACGTCCGGGTGGCCGGTGACGGCGAGTCGGCCCTGCGGTCCTTCGACGAGCACGAGCCCGACCTGGTCACTTTGGACCTCAACCTGCCCGGCTTCGACGGGATCGAGCTGTGCCGCCGGATCCGCCGGCACAGCAGCGCCTACATGATCATGCTGACCGCGCGCGCCGAGGAGGCCGACCGGTTGATGGGCCTCGAGGTCGGGGCCGACGACTACATGACCAAGCCGTTCTCCACCCGCGAGCTGCGGGCCCGCGTCTCCGCGCTCTACCGACGGCCTCCGGTGCTCGAGGGTCTCGAGCGCTCCCGCGCCGATCGCGACGGCGTGATCGAGGGTGGCGGCGGGCTCGTCGTGCACGCGACGCGTCGCGACGCCCGGATCGACGGCACCGTCCTCCCGCTGACCCGCACCGAGTTCGACCTGTTGCACTGGCTCGCCCGCCACGGCGGGGTGGTCCAGGACCGCGCCACGCTGGTCCGCGAGATCTGGCACGGCGAGGAGTCCCCGGGGCACCTCGTCGACGTCCACGTCGCCAACCTGCGGCGCAAGCTGCGCGCCCACGCCCCCGCAGCGAACTGGATCCGCACCGTGCGCGGCATCGGCTACCGCTTCGACCCCGTGGGCTCCTAGCGCAGGCCCGGCCTGACCCGGCCTGCAAGGCTGGGGGCATGCGCATGTTCGTGGCCGTCCAGCCGCCGCTCGCCGCGGTGGAGGACCTCGCGGAGTTCTGGGAGCCCCGGCGTACGGCGACACGGGCCGGCAGCGGGTTGCGGTGGAGCGACCCGGAGCAGTGGCACTACACGCTGGCGTTCCTGCCGGCCGTCCCGGACCGGGTGGTCGACGACCTCGTCGAGGCCCTCGATGCCGCGGCGGCTCGGCGTACCTCCTTCCGGATGCGGGTCGCCGGGGGAGGCGCCTTCCCCGGGGTGGCCGACGCCAAGGTGGTGTGGGCCGGCGCCGAGACCGACGAGCGCGGGGTGACCGAGCTGGATCGGCTCGCCGCCGGGGTGCGGGCGGGCGCCGCGCACGTCGGAGCGGCGCCGGACGGGGGCCGGTTGCGCCCCCACCTGACCCTCGGCCGACTCGCCCGGGCGCGCGACGTCGTCGCCTGGGTGCGGGTGCTCGACACCTACCGCGGACCGTGGTGGGACGTCGACGAGGTGGCCCTCGTCGCCTCCCACCTGGGGGAGGGCCCGCGGCGCCGGCCGCGCTACGAGGTCGTGCGCCGTGCGGTGCTGGCGGCGGGTCCCGAGCGCGGCGACCGATAGGGTCAGCTCGCAAGCAGCCGATGTGCCCAGGGAGGCACCGTGACCTACCTACTCCGTGTGGAGCTGCCCGACGTCCCCGGATCCTTGGGCCGGGTGGCGTCCGCGATCGGTGAGGCGGGCGGCGACATCGGGGCGATCGAGATCGTCGAGCGGCGCGATGGCTTCGCGGTCGACGACGTGCTGCTCGACCTGGCGCCCGGTCAGATGCCCGACTCGGTCGTGTCGGCCTGCGGCAGCCTCGACGGCGTGTCGGTCATGTGGATCTCGCGCTACGCCGCCGGCGGGAACCTCTTCCTCGACCTCGAGGCGGTCGAGCAGCTCACGACCGATCCGAAGGCAGCCCTGGACTCGTTGGTCGACCTGCTGCCGCTGACCTTCCGCGCCGACTGGGGCATGCGCGTGCGCCGCACCGGTGACGGGGTCGAGCACGTCCACCGCACCTCCGCCGCGCCGGAGGCCGCCGACGGCGCCGCCGACGCGTGGTTCCCCCTCGAGCGGGCCGAGCGGCTGGAGATCCCCGAGGGGTGGGAGCGCTGGACCTCGACCGTCGTGGCCGGTGCGCCCCTGGGCTCGCCCGACGACATCGTGATCTTCGGTCGCCGCGGCGGCCCCGAGGTGCTGGAGTCGGAGATCGCCCGGCTGGGTCACCTCGCGGCGCTGGCGCACTCGATCGCCACCCGCGACTGAGCCGGGTCAGCCGGCGCGGGGGCAGCCCGAGGCGGCCGGACGGAAGGTGCCGAGCTCGCGCACGTCGAAGCCGTCGGCATAGCTGCGGATGTTGGGCAGGTCCGCAGACGTGACCGGCGTGGTGCGCACCGGGAAGTGGCGAAGGACCCGTCCGCGCAGGCGTACGCCGGCCCGGGTCGCGCGCCGCAGCAGGGGAGAGGGGCGCGGGTAGGCGAAGGCGTCGAGCAGCGGGTCGTCCATGAGCGCCAGGGTGGAGCGGCGCGCGACGTCCTGGGGCAGCAGGTGCAGCGGCGAGAAGGTCGTGGCCAGGTCGAGGGTCGCGTCCGCCACCGCACGAGCCCCCGCGTCGTACGCGAAGTGGGCCACCTCGTAGGCGTCGAGGAGCTCGCAGAAGCCCTGCCAGGTGTCGGGCGCGTCGCGGATGCCCATGTGGCGCGCGAGGTCGCGGTAGTAGTGGACCGTCGCCTGCCGCTCATGCTCGGTGAACCGGCGCCAGCCGTAGGCGTCGACCCACCGCAGCGGCACCACGACGAACGTCGCCAGCACGTAGCGCATGTCGTCGTTGCTGATGTCGTACATCGCGTGCATCTGGTTCATCCGCCTCAACGCGGCCCGGCCGTCGGTGCCGTCGAGGCCGTCGGTGAGCATCGCGTCGAGCAGCAGCGCGGTGTCGTCGTAGCGCTTCTGGGTGCGCTCGGTGAACTCGCCGGTCTCGAAGAGCAGCCTGCCGACCGAGGGGACGGCGTAGGTCCGGAACAGCGCGAGCGAGAGCGCCTGGTTCATGTCCCAGGGGAACTCCAGCGTCACGAGGATCCGGTAGACCTCGCGGGCGTCGTCGTGCGGGTGGAGGGCGGCGATCTGCGCGGCTCGCTGGTCGCGGTGCATGACAGTGATGCTGTCATCGTCACGCGGCCCTGTAAACGGGTCAGTCAGTGGGCGTGAGGACGACGACGGGGATCTGGCGGTCGGTCTTCTGCTGGTAGTCGGCGTACGGCGGGAAGGCCGCCACCGCCCGCTCCCACCAGGCCTCACGCTCCGCGCCCTCGACCTCGCGGGCGGTGTAGGTCGTGCGCACCGGCCCGTCCTGGAGCTCGACCGTGGGGTTGGCGACGAGGTTGGGGTACCACTGCGGGTGCGTCGGGGCGCCGCCCTGCGAGGCGATGACGGCGTACTCGCCCTCGTGCTCGACCCGCATCAACCGGGTCTGGCGCAGCGGGTGAGTGCCATGCCGGGATCCTGCCCACTGCGGGCGGGTCGATAGCCTCCGATCATGCCGCAGTCCGACACGCAGGTCTCCGAGACGTTCGACCCCGACGCCTGGCGCCCGGTCCCGGGGTTCGACGACCTCACCGACATCACCTACCACCGCGCGGTCGAGCACGGCACCGTGCGCATCGCCTTCGACCGCCCGGAGGTGCTCAACGCGTTCCGCCCGCACACGGTGGACGAGCTGCTGCGCACCTTCGAGCACGCGCGGACGACGTCCGACGTCGGGTGCGTCCTGCTCACCGGCAACGGGCCGAGCAAGAAGCACGACAAGTGGGCGTTCTGCACCGGTGGTGACCAGCGGATCCGCGGCAGGGCCGGCTACGAATACCACGACGGCACCGGCACCGACCGTGCCGACGAGCGCACCACCGCCGACATGGCCCGCCTGGGGCGTCTGCACATCCTCGAGGTGCAGCGGCTGATCCGGTTCATGCCCAAGGTGGTCATCGCGGTGGTCAACGGCTGGGCTGCCGGCGGCGGTCACAGCCTGCACGTCGTCTCCGACCTCACGCTCGCCTCCCGCGAGCACGCGCGCTTCAAGCAGACCGACGCCGACGTCGGCTCCTTCGACGGCGGCTTCGGCTCGGCCTACCTCGCGCGCCAGGTCGGCCAGAAGTTCGCCCGCGAGATCTTCTTCCTGGGCGACGAGTACTCCGCCGAGGACGCCCACCGCATGGGCATGGTCAACAAGGTCGTCGACCACGCCGACCTCGAGGCCGAGGCGCTGGAGTGGGGCCGCAAGATCAACGGCAAGTCCCCGACCGCCCAGCGGATGCTGAAGTACTCCTTCAACCTCATCGACGACGGCCTGGTCGGCCAGCAGCTCTTCGCCGGCGAGACCACCCGCCTGGCCTACATGACCGACGAGGCCCAGGAGGGCCGCGACCAGTTCGTCGAGAAGCGCGACCCCGACTGGTCGCCGTACCCCTGGTACTACTGACATCCGCGGCAGTTTCACCGCCCGACTAACGACACGCCCGCTCGTCGAACGAAACTGACGCCCCCGGCGCCCGGTTTCGGTCGACGAGTGGTGCGGATGGGGCACGCGAGATCACCGTTCAGCCCGGCGCGTCCCCCGCCGCGGCGTACTCCGCATCGGTGATCAACCGCGACCGGATGAGGAACCGCACCCCCTCGGGCGCCTCCAGCGAGAACCCCGCCCCCCGGCCCGTGACCACGTCGATGGTGAGGTGGGTGTGCTGCCAATAGGCGAACTGCGCCTTCGACATCCACACCGGCACCGGCCGGTCGAGACCGACGTCGAGGTCGCCGAGGTGTACGTCGGCGTCACCGAGCCGGAACTCCCCGTCGGGGTAGCACATCGGCGACGACCCGTCGCAGCACCCGCCGGACTGATGAAACATGACCGGGCCGTGCGTCGCGGTGAGGCGGCGGATCAGCTCCGCCGCCTCACCGGTGACCGCGACGCGTTGCATCAGAAGAACCCGAGCTTGTCCGGGCTGTAGGAGACCAGCAGGTTCTTGGTCTGCTGGTAGTGGTCGAGCATCATCTTGTGGTTCTCGCGGCCGATGCCCGACTGCTTGTAGCCGCCGAAGGCCGCGTGCGCGGGGTAGGCGTGGTAGCAGTTCGTCCAGACCCGCCCGGCCTGGATCGCCTTCCCGGCGCGGAACATCCGCGACCCGTCACGCGTCCAGAGCCCGGCGCCCAAGCCGTAGAGCGTGTCGTTGGCGATCTTGAGCGCGTCGGCCTCGTCGTCGAACGACGTCAGCGCGAGCACCGGACCGAAGATCTCCTCCTGGAAGATCCGCATCGCGTTGTCGCCCTCGAAGACCGTGGGCTGCACGTAGAACCCCTCGGCCAGGTCGCCGTCGAGCACCATCCGCTCACCGCCGGTGAGGACCTTCGCGCCCTCCTGCTTGCCGATGTCGAGGTAGGACAGGATCTTCTCGAGCTGGTCGCTGCTGGCCTGGGCGCCCATCATCGTCTCGACGTCGAGCGGGTTGCCCTGCTTGATCGCCTTCACCCGCTCGATCGCGTCGGGCACGAAGTCGGCATACATCGACCGCTGCACAAGCGCCCGCGACGGGCAGGTGCAGACCTCGCCCTGGTTGAGCGCGAACATCGCGAAGCCCTCGAGCGCCTTGTCGTAGAACGCGTCGTTCTGCGCCGCCACGTCGTCGAAGAAGATGTTGGGGCTCTTGCCGCCGAGCTCGAGGGTGACCGGGATGATGTTCTCCGAGGCGTACTGCATGATCAGCCGCCCGGTCGTGGTCTCCCCGGTGAAGGCGATCTTGCGGATGCGCGGGTTGCTGGCCAGCGGCTTGCCCGCCTCCACGCCGAACCCGTTCACGACGTTGAGTACGCCGGGGGGCAGCAGGTCCCCGACCAGTTCGGCCAGCTTGAGGATCGACCAGGGTGTCTGCTCGGCCGGCTTCAGCACGACCGCGTTCCCGGCGGCCAGGGCCGGTGCGAGCTTCCACACCGCCATGAGGATCGGGAAGTTCCACGGGATGATCTGCCCGACCACGCCCAGCGGCTCGTGGAAGTGGTAGGCGATCGTGGTCTCGTCGACCTCGGAGATGCCGCCCTCCTGGGCGCGCAGGGCGCCGGCGAAGTAGCGGAAGTGGTCGATGGCCAAGGGCATGTCGGCGTTGAGCGTCTCGCGGACGGCCTTGCCGTTCTCCCAGGTCTCGAGCACGGCGAGGTCCTCGAGGTTGGCCTCCATGCGGTCGGCGATCTTGAGCAGGACGTTGGCCCGCTCGGTGGTCGACGTGCTCCCCCAGCCGGGCGCGGCGTTCCACGCGGCGTCGATCGCCGCCTCGATGTCCTCGGCCGTGCCTCGGCCGACCTCGGTGAACGGCTTGCCGTTGACCGGGGAGACGTTCTCGAAGTAGCCACCCTTGATCGGGTCGACCCACTCGCCACCGATGTAGTGGCCGTAGCGGCTCTTGACCTCGATGGACGAGCCCTCGGTGCCGGGTGCGGGATACACGGTCATGTCTGCTCCAACGGGAAGTGACGGGATGTGACGCCCGTCACCGTAGGGACGCCGAGGTTGCAACCACGTTGCGCCGACCCGCCGCCCGGTCTCCCGCCTCAGCCCAGCTCGCGGTCGAGGCGCGCGATCTGGGTCTCGACCAGCACGCGCATGGGCGAGTCGGCCGAGGTCGCGGCCCGCTGCGCGAGCCAGGCCTCGTAGTCGTCGCTGCCCCACCCCGACCGCGTCCAGCTCGACAGCAGGTCGGTCTCGCCACTGCGCAGGACGCCGGCCCGCACGGCGGAGTGCAGCTGCTCGCGCAGCCGGACGACGCCGGGCGCGGTCGACCGCGGGAGGAGCGGACCGCGGTAGGCGCGCAGGGCGTGCCGGACGTCGCCCGCGGCGAGGTGCGCCTCCAAGCCCAGCCAGTCGCCGGACACCGTCGCGGCCAAGCGGTAGGGGCGCGACGCGAGCAGCTCGTCGCCGAGCAGGTGGCGCAGCCGGTTGAGCTCGGCCCGCAGGGTCGAGGACGTCGCGTCGTTCTCGTAGACGAGGATCGCCAGCTCGTCGCCGGAGAGGCCGCGGGGGGCGGCGGCGAGCAGCAGCACGATCTCGCTGTGCCGGGGCGAGAGTCGCAGGTCGTGGCGGTGGCCGCGCCCGTCGTCGATGGCGAGCAGGGCGTCGTTGCGGCCGAGTGTCTCCAGCACGAGGTGGAAGCCGCTGTGCGTCGGTGCGGGTGGCTCGACGCGCAGCGCGAGATCGCGCGCGAGCTCGGCCTCGGCCATCCGCGCGGCGGCGCGCACCATCGCCATCGTCTGGGGGATCGCGATGTCGTCGTTGCCGGTGATGTCGAGGACGCCGAGCAGCGCGGAGGAGGTGGGGTCGTGGATCGGCGTCGCGACGCAGCTCCACTGCTTCACGGACTGCCGGAAGTGCTCGCTGCGCCGGATCTGGGCGGGCTGGTCGAGGCGGAGAGCGAGCCCGGGCGCGTTGGTGCCGGCGAGCCGCTCGTCCCAGTTCGACCCCTCGACGAACCCGATGGACTCGGCGCGACGCAACGTCGACGGCGAGCCGCACACCCAGAGCAGCTGGCCCTCCGCGTCGCTGACCGCCATCAACGCGTCGGTGTCGCGTGCTGCCTGGCCGAGGACGTCGTCGAGCAGCGGGAAGACGCGAGCGAGCGGGTGCGCCTGGCGCCGGTCCTGCAGTGAGGACTCGTCGAGGGTGATGGGCACGTCGACCTGGCCCGCGTCCACACCGGACGCGGCAGAGAGGTGCCAGGAGTCGGCAACCTGGGCGCGCAGGCCCTCGGGGTCCATGTGACCCAGTACACACCGCGGCCGGTGAGCGGGCCAGTCGCAAGTCTCCGGGTGCCTGGCGCGGTCGGGCGGGTCGCGCGGATACTGACGCGATGGAGGCGCTGGACTTCACCCTCGTCGGACCGGTGGTCGAGTGGCGCGGTCCCGCGCCGTTCTACTTCGTTCGGCTCGACGAGGAGGACTCCGACGACATCAAGGTCGCGGCGCAGGGCATCGAGTACTGGGGCCAGGTGCCGGTGATCGTGCGCATCGATGAGATCGAGTTCACCACCGCGCTCTTCCCGAAGGACGGTCGCTACCTGGTTCCGCTCAAGGACGCCGTACGCCGCCCGCTCGGCCTCGAGGTCGACGCCGACGTGGAGCTCGAGCTCAGCGTGGGGAGGCGCTGAGCCGGGAACCCTCCTGCCGTGCCCGACCTCGACGACGACCTGCGCACGACCATCCTCGACCTGCTCGACCAGCGTGCCGCCGGCGCGACGATCTGCCCGTCGGAGGCGGCCCGCGCGGTCCACGCGGCGCGGGGTGGCGAGGGTGACGGATGGCGCGAGCTGATGGAGCCGGCGCGGGCGGCGGCAGGCGGGCTGGTCACCGAGGGCCGGGTGGAGATCACCCAGGGTGGCGAGGTGGTCGACCTCGCCCGTGTGAAGGGGCCGATCCGGATCCGCCGCATCGGCTGACCGCCACGCCGTACGATCATCTCGTGCCTGCCACCGCCTCCCTGCGTGCGCGTCCCGCGCTGCTCTGGGTGTTGTCCGCGGTGGTCGGTGTGCTCGCCCCGGCGCTCGCGTTCGGAGCGACCGAGAGCCCCACGGCCATCGCCGTCGGCCTGGTCGCGGCGGCCATGGCCGCCGTCCTGGTCGAGCGAGGAGTCCTCGCCGCCCCGACCTGCACCGCGCGTACGGCGCACCCGCGCGCCCGGCGCCGTGCCCCGGCGTACCTCCCGGCCCGCGTCACCGACGTCCCCCGCCACCCGCTCCAGCCCCGGGCGCCCGGCCTGGTCTGAGGCTCGTCCCGGCGCTTCGTGCCCGGTCGACGAGCAGACGACCCCCGTCCGCCCGACCCCAGGAGCTCCCATGTCCATCCTCGACCCGTTCACCCATGCCCTCGCCGCCGTGCTCGCCGCGGCGCACACCGTCGCCACCAACGTTGGTCTCGCCCCGGACGCGGGCCTGACCTGGGTGCTGTGCATCGCCGCGCTCGTCGTCGGTGTCCGCCTCCTCCTGCTGCCGCTGGTCGTGCACGGCGTACGCGCCGCCCACACCAGCGCCCGCATGCGACCCCACCTCAAGGCCCTCGCCGATCGGCACCGCACGGCACTCGATGCCCGCGACCCCGAAACGATGCGGGTGTTCATGGAGCAGCGCCGAGCGCTGGCCCGCGAGCACGGCGCCTCTCGACTCGGCTGCCTGCCGCTGCTGCTCCAGCTGCCGGTGTGGATCGGGCTGTTCCACCTGATCTCCGACGCGGCGGCGGGCACGACCACCGGCGCGATGGATGCGAGCCTGGTCGCTTCGCTCGGCGCGGCGACGATCGCCGGCGTACCCCTGGCGGACCGCGGGTACGCCGGCGCCGGTCCCGGGCACCTGATGGTCGTGGCCGGCCTGGCGCTCACCGCGGCGCTGCTGTCGTGCGTCACCCAGCGGTTCTTCGTGCTGCCCACCACGGTGCTCGCCGACGTCCCGGAGGCGATGGCCCAGGTGCAGCGGATGCTGCCGGGTCTCTCGGCCGCCGGCGTCCTCGTCGCCGGCGGCTTCGTGCCGGTCGCGCTGCTCGCGTACTGGGTGTGCAACAACGCCTGGACGTTGGCGCAGTCGGCGGTGGTGTGGCGCTGGTTCCCGACCCCGGGCTCCCCGGCCGCCCTCCGCGTGACCCCGACCTGATCTCGGGGTCGCGTCAGGGGAGCATCCAGGGGTCCGCCGGAAGCGGGGGAGGCCTCGTCCGCGGTTGGCTGGACGCCATGATCATCCTCGAGTCCCTCACCAAGAGGTACGGCGCCGTCACGGCCGTCGACGACGTGTCCTTCACCGCCGCGCCCGGGCGGGTCACGGGCTTCCTCGGCCCCAACGGCGCGGGCAAGTCCACCAGCCTGCGGATGGTGGCCGGGCTGACCCCGCCGACCAGCGGTACGACGCGGGTGCTGGGGCGCCGGTTCACCGACCTGCCCAACCCCGGCCGCGAGGTGGGGGTGCTGTTGGACGCCTCGGCCCAGCACGCCGGCCGGACCGGCCGCGAGATCCTCCGCATCGCCGCCGCGACGATGGGGCTACCGCGGACCCGGGTCGATGCGATGCTGGACCTGGTCAGCCTCACGCCGAAGGAGGCCGACCGTCGCCTGCGCGACTACTCCCTGGGCATGCGCCAGCGGCTCGGCATCGCCTCCGCCCTCATCGGCGACCCCGAGGTGCTGATCCTCGACGAGCCCGCCAACGGCCTCGACCCCGCCGGCATCCGGTGGATGCGCGACCTGTTGCGCGGGTTCGCCGACCAGGGCGGCACGGTGCTGCTCTCCTCCCATCTGCTGCACGAGATCGAGGTCGTGGCCGACGACATCGTCGTCATCGGCAACGGCCGGATCGTCGCCAGTGGCACCAAGGACGAGCTGCTCGCCAACGGACGCACCTTCGTCCGCTCCGACGACCTCGCCGCTCTCGCGACCGCGCTCGAGCGGGCTGGTCTGGAGGCAGTCGTCTCCGACGGCGCCGTTGTCACCGACGCCGACCCCGCGACCGCCGGACGCACGGCGCACGCCGCCGGGGTCGCCGTCACCGAGCTGCGCGCCGCCGACGGCGGGGGCCTGGAGGAGATGTTCCTCCAGCTCACCGCGGTCAGCCAGCGCGACCAGCACCTCGCCCCCGAAGGGACCGCAGCATGAGCACTGCCGCCACCACCACCCAGCCCGGTCCGGCCACCCGGCGTGCGGCCGTGACCGCGACCCGCCGTACGCCCGCACCCATCCCGTTCTCTCGGCTGGTGCGGGTCGAGCTGCAGAAGATGTTCGACACCCGCGCCGGCTTCTGGCTGTGCACGAGCATCGTCATCGTCGCGGTGCTCGCCCAGGTGGCGATCACCGCATTCGGTCCGGAGTCGGCGATCACCTTCGAGTCCTACGCCACCGCGATGGGCGCACCGTTGTCCATCATCCTGCCGCTCATCGCGATCCTCTCCGTGACCAGCGAGTGGAGCCAGCGCGGGGGACTGGTCACGTTCACCCTGGTGCCGCACCGCGGCCGGGTGATCACCGCCAAGGGTGTCGCCGCACTCGTCGTGGGCCTGCTCGCGTCGGTGGTGTCCATTGCGATCGGCGCGCTGGGCTACCTCGCCGGCTCGACGATCGCCGGCGTCGACCGCAGCTGGGACCTCTCCGTCACCTCGACGCTGCTGACCGGTCTCGCTCTGACGATCGCGCTCGGCATGGGCTTCGTGCTGGGGCTGCTGTTCCGCAGCTCGCCCGGGGCGATCGTCGGCTACTTCGTCTACACCGCGCTGCTGCCGGCGCTCTTCGGCACCCTGGCCGGCTTCCAGCAGTGGTTCGCCGACGCCCAACCGTGGGTCGATCTCAACTACGCCTCGATGTCGCTCTACGACTCGGTCCCCGATGCCGAGGGCTGGCTGCAGCTGGCCTCCGCTGCAGGGATCTGGCTGGTGCTCCCGCTGGTGGTGGGCGCCTGGCTCCTGCGCCGCTCCGAGATCAAGTAGCCGCCCGGGGCGTCAGTGGCGCAGACCGTCCCCGACGTGGTGCAGGTGGCGCAGTGCAGCGGCGTACGACGCCAGGGCCGAGCACTCGACGTACGGGATCCCGCGCTCGGCGCAGAACCGGCGCACGACCGGCTGGGCGTGGCGCAGGTTGGCGCGCGGCATGCTCGGGAACAGGTGGTGCTCGATCTGGTAGTTCAGTCCTCCGAGCGCGGCGTCGGTGAAGGGCCCGCCGTGCACGTTGCGGGAGGTGAGCACCTGGCGGAGCAACGGGTCGGCCGCCTGCTCGGCGTCGAGCACCGGCATCCCCTTGTGGTTCGGGGCGAACGAGCACCCCAGGTAGAGACCCTGCAGGCCCTTGTGGACCGCGATGAAGACCAGGGCCTGGGGCCAGCTGAGGGTGAGGAACAGCAAGGCGAAGTAGCCGATGAAGTGCGCCGCGAGCAGGGCGGTCTCGACGCCGCGCCAGCGGATCCCCGGCCTGCGCAGGGCGAGGAAGCTCGAGATGTGCAGGTTGAGCGCCTCGAGGAGCAGCAGCGGGAAGAACAGCGCCGCTTGGTGCCGGGTCCACCACGCGGCAACGCCCTGGCGGGGGTCGGCCTGGCTCGGGGCCCAGACGAAGACCCCGGCGCGGACGTCGGGGTCGGACTCCAGGTCGTTGGGATGGGCGTGGTGAGCGTTGTGCTTGGCCACCCACCAGCCATAGCTGAGTCCGCTGAACAGGTTGCCGGCCACGACGCCGAGCGCCCGGCTGTGGACCGCGTTGCGGCTGACCTGCCGGTGACCGATGTCGTGGCCCAAGAAGCCGCTCTGGGTCGTGAGGACTGCGAGCACCGGGGCGAGCAGCAGCAGCCACCACGAGTGCGAGAACGCGACCATCAGCACGACGGATCCCGCCAGAACCAGCAGCATGACGCCGGCGTGCAGGGCATACGGGCCGGGGCGCTTCTGCATCAATCCGAGCTCGCGGATCTCGCGGGCCAGCTCGCCGTACCCACCTCGGAGCGGGGCGGGAAGGGTGGAGGGAGCGGGGGACGGAGCGGCCACGGAGCCACCGCCTAGCGGTTGCTGCCCCTCAGGTCCGTGAGTGGCCCGAGTGGTTGCAGGTCATGATCCTATGCGCGAGTGACGAACTCGACTCCCCACCGGATCAAGCGGGGTCGTCGGGCTCGCCGCTGTCGCTCGAGGAGCCTGCCGCCGCGAAGGCCGCGCCGCCGCCGATCCCGAGCGCGACTCCCACACCCAGCATCGCCCAGTTGTCGAGCACCAGCGCGAGGGTGACGCCCAGCAGCGGCCCGAAGATGATGCCGTAGGTGAACCGGTCCATGTCGAATCCGTCGCCCGACTTGTTGTCGTCCCCCATGCCCGTCAGCCTGCCACCCGAGCGGTGAGCACCAGGGCACCTGCGTGCGCGGGCAGCTCCAGCCCCCCGCCGGTGAGCCGTACGCCGTCCCCGGTGGTGAACGCCAGCTCGGGGTCGTCCCCCAGGTCGACGCGTGCCCCGGCGTCGCCGGTGTTGACCGCGATCAGCACGTCGGGGCCCGGCACGGTGGAGCGCCGGCGCAGCAAGAAGAGGCCGGTGTCCTCGTCTGCGGTGGCCTCGAGGTTGGCGAAGTGCGGGTCGGTCAGCGCCGGGATGGTCCGCCGCAGCTCGGCGAGCTCGCGGTAGCGAGCCAGGACCCGCGCGCCGCGACCACCGTCGGCCTCCGCCCAGTCCAGCTTCGAGGCTTCGAACGTCGCCGGGTCCTGGGGGTCGAGCACCTCGTCGGGGTCCCAGCCCATCCGCTCGAACTCCTTGATCCGCCCCTCCGCGGTGGCCTTGCCGAGATCCGGCTCCGGGTGGGAGGTGAAGAACGCGAACGGCGTGGAGGCGGCGTACTCCTCGCCCATGAACAGCATCGGCGTGAACGGCCCCGCGAGCGTCAGCAGCGCGGCGCACCCGAGCTGGTGCTCGTCGAGGTGCTCGGTGAGCCGGTCGCCGCGCGCGCGGTTGCCGATCTGGTCGTGGTTCTGGTTGCTCACCACGAGCCGCCAGGTCGGCATGCGGTCCCGGTCGATCGGCACGCCGTGGTCGCGCCCGCGGAACGAGGAGTAGGTCCCGGCGTGGAAGAACCCCTCGTTGCACACCTTCGCCAGCGCCGACAACGGCGCGAAGTCCTCGTAGTAGCCGGTTGTCTCGCCGCTCAGCGCCACGTGCACCGCGTGGTGGAAGTCGTCGCTCCACTGCGCGTCGAGGCCATAGCCGCCACCTTCGCGCGGCGTGACGAGCTTGGTGTCGTTGAGGTCGGACTCCGCGATGAGGGTCAGCGGACGCCCCAGGTGCGCCGAGAGCGCTGCGGTCTCGATCGCCATCTCCTCCAGGAGGTGGACCTCGGAGGAGTCGTCGAGAGCGTGCACCGCGTCGAGCCGGAGCGCGTCGACGTGGAAGTCGCGGAACCACATCCGCACGTTGTCGAGGATCAGCCGGCGCACCTCGTCGCTGCCGTCGGTGTCGAGGTTGACCAGGTCACCCCAGGTGTTCGCACCGCTCTTGAGGTACGGCCCGAACTCCGGAAGGTAGTTCCCCGAGGGACCGAGGTGGTTGTAGACGACGTCCTGCACCACCCCGAGGCCGGCGGCGTGGCAGGCGTCGACGAAGCGTTGGTACGCCGCCGGGCCGCCGTACGGCTCGTGGACGCAGTTCCACAGGACCCCGTCGTAGCCCCAGTTCCAGACCCCGTTGACCGCGTTGACCGGCATGACCTCGACGAGGTCGACGCCGAGCGAGACCAGGTGGGGCAGCTTGGCGATCGCCGCGTCGAGCGTGCCCTCGGGCGTGAACGTGCCGATGTGCAGCTCATAGATCACCGACCCGGCGAGCTGCCGACCCCGCCAGTCGCCGTCGGTCCAGTCGTGCGCGGCGAGGTCGAAGGTGCGCGACAGTCCGTGCACGCCGTCGGGCTGGCGCAGCGAGCGCGGGTCCGGGAGGGCGTCGACGGGGTCACCGGGATCTTCGGCGTCCCCGACCAGGAAGCCGTAGCTGGTCTCGCCCTCGTCGACGACCGCCATGGCGGGCGTCCACCAGCCGTCGGGCTGTCGGGTCATCTCGACGACCTCGTACGACGCAGCATCCCCGTCGCCGGTGTCGTCACGAAGCACCAGGCGGACACGTTCGGGCCGCGGTGCCCAGACGTCGAAGGGGCCGCGGCCGGGGTGGGTGGTCAACGGGACTCCTCGGAGGGGTCGGTCGGGAGGTCGGAACGGGTGAGCAGCGCGACGGGGAGGTCGTCGAGCAGCTCGGCGAGGCGGAGCGCGCCGGAGAGTCCGTCGCGTCCGCTGACCTCGTCGCGCCAGGTGCCCGCGGGAAGCCGAAGCACCGTGTCACCCCAGCCACCGCGAGCGGCGAGGCCGACGGGCATCCGGGTGACGACCGTGACCGCGCCGCCGCGGTCGAAGGCGAGGGCGTGCGGAGCCGCCTCACCTTCGGGGGCGAGGGGCGCGTAGGACTCGAACAGCTCGGGGCGCTCGCGCCGTGCGCGCAGCGCCGCGTGGACGACGGCGAGCTTCGCGATGCCCGGGTCGGAGGGGCCCAGGGTGAGGGTCGGGCGGGCCCCGTCGCGGATCGCGGCGAGCAGCTCGGCGCGGTGGTCGAGGTCCACGGGGCGGCGGTTGTCGGGGTCGACGAGGCTCTGCTCCCACAGCTCGCTGCCCTGGTAGACGTCGGGCACGCCCGGCACCGTGAGCGTCAGCAGCTTGGCCGACAGCGCGTTGACCCAGCCCGGGCCGGCGGTCCGCTCGACGACCTCGCGCACCACCCGCGCGACGGCCGGGTCGTCGAAGGCCGCGTCGACGGCGCGGTGCACGGCCGCCTCGTAGTCGGCG
The DNA here is from genome assembly GCF_030811215.1 of Nocardioides massiliensis. Classification (NCBI taxonomy): domain Bacteria; kingdom Bacillati; phylum Actinomycetota; class Actinomycetes; order Propionibacteriales; family Nocardioidaceae; genus Nocardioides; species Nocardioides massiliensis. The sequence goes on along the minus strand of NZ_JAUSQM010000001.1, from coordinate 858,984 downwards.
TCCGGCGCCGTCCACGTCGTGCGATCGCCCGCCTCGCGCATCGCCTTCTCCGCATAGCCGTGCAACCGCGCGCGCCAGGTGGCCGGGTCGGCGTCGTCGGCGGGCCACGCACCGACGACCGCCTGCCACAGCAGGTTGCCGAAGCCGGGGTCGGGCACGGGCGCGAGGGCCAGCAGCCGATCGAGCGCGTGCTCCCAGAACTCCGGCACCTCGGCGAGCACGGTGATCCGCGCCCGGACGTCCTCGCCGCGCTTGGTGTCGTGGGTGGACGATGCCGACATCGCGTGCGGCCAGCTGTGCAGGCGCGCGGCCATCGTGGCGTGGAAGTGCGTCGGGTCGATCGCGAACACCGACGGGTCGCCACCCACCTCGGTGAGCGAGCTGAGCCGGGAGGTGCGGTAGAAGGCGCAGTCCTCGACTCCCTTGGCCATCACCATGCCGCTGGTCTGCTGGAAGCGCAGTGCGGCGGGGTGCTCGGGGTCGCCGAGCACGCGCGCGACCACGTCCATCGCGGCCGACTCGAGGTGCTGCGTGTGGATCCGCGCCCGCTCCAGTGCCTCGTGGAGGTGCGCGTGCCCTTCCGGGAGGTAGGAGCGATAGACGGGGAAGGCCGCGAGCACGTGGGCGACCGCCTCCTCCAGCTCCCCCTCCGGCACGGTGTGGGCGCCTGCGGCCTCGACCGCGCGGATCTCCCGCACGATCCGGCGTACCTCCGAGCGCAGGATGCCGTCGGCGACCTCGAGCTTGCGAGCGAAGACGTTGGACTCCCAGTCGAGCTCCCCGCCGCGCAGACGGGTCTCGAGCGCGGTCAGCGGCTCCACGCCGCCCGGATCCACCAGCACCCGGTCGACGAGCGCCATGACGTCGTACCCGGTCGTTCCCTCGGTCGCCCACGAGACCGGCAGCTCCTCGCCGGTCTCGAGGATCTTCTCCACGAGCACGTAGGCATCGCCCGTGAGCTCGGCGAGGTCGCGCAGGTAGCCCGCGGGGTCGCGCAGGCCGTCGGGGTGGTCGACCCGGAGCCCGTCGACGAGGCCCTCGGCGAACCAGCGCTCGATCTCGACGTGCGTGTCGGCGAAGACCTGCGGGTCCTCCACGCGCACGGCGGCGAGGGTGTTCACCGCGAAGAACCGCCGGTAGTTGAGACCGTCGTCGGCGACCTTCCAGTGCACGAGCTCGTAGTGCTGCGCGGCGAGGACTTCTTGGTGGTCGAGCTTGTCGAGACTCCCGGGGGCCAGCGGGAACCGGTTGTCGTGGTAGCGGACCTCGCCGGCGTCGACGTCGACCTGGACGGCGTCGAAGTCGTCGTCGCCGATGACCGGGATCCGGATCTTGCCGCCGCCGAACTCCCAGTCGACGTCGAAGGCCTTCGCGTACGCCGACTGCTGGCCGTGCTTCAGCAGGTCCCACCACCACGCGTTCTCGGCGGGCGTGGCGACGCCGACGTGGTTGGGCACGATGTCGACCAGCACGCCCATCCCGCGCTTGTGTGCCTCCGCGGCGACGGCGTCCAGGCCGGCCTCCCCGCCTCGGGCGGCATCGACGTGGTCGTGCGCCACGACGTCGTACCCGTGGTCGCTCCCGGGCTCCGACGGGAGGATCGGGGAGAGGTAGACCCAATCGATCCCGAGGTCGTTGAGGTAGTCCATCCGCCTTGCGACTGTGGGCAGGTCCTGCGTGGCGTTGACCTGGAAGCGGTAGGTGCTGGTCGGCACGCGGGGGGCGCGCTCGCGACGCGTCACTGCTCGTCCCTCGCCGCCAGGGCCTCGATCGAGGCCTCGACGGAGCCGTCGGCGACCGCTTCGGGCGCGCGATGCTCGCGCAGCACCAGCAGGCTGCGCTCGGCCAGTGTCAGCCGCGTGCCGGCGTCGTACGTCTCCTCCTCCGCACTGCCGCCGGTGTCGACGGCGACGTCCCAGCGTGGTGCGTGCGCCGTCGGCAGGGTGATCTCGGTGGGGCCGTCGGCGTTGAAGTAGAGCAGGAAGTCGTCGTCGGTGACCCGCTCGCCCCGGGGGTCGCGACCGCCGATGCGGTCGCCGTCGAGGTAGGCGCCGAGCGCCTTGGACTCGGTCTCCCAGTCGTCGTCACCCATCTCCTCGCCGTCGTGGCGCAGCCACACCAGCGAGTTCTCCGTGAGGAAGCGACGGCGCCGGAAGGTCGGGTGCTCGGCGCGCAACCGGGACACGGCGGCGGTGAACTCGATCAGCGGCTCGTCGGCGGCCTCCCAGTCGACCCAGCTCAGCTCGTTGTCCTGGGCGTAGGTGTTGTTGTTGCCCTGCTGCGTGCGCCCCATCTCGTCACCGTGGAGCAGCATCGGCACGCCCTGGCTCAGCAGGAGCGTCGCGATGAAGTTGCGCTGCGACCGGGCTCGGGCGCGCAGGATCTCGGGGTCGTCGGTGGGCCCCTCGACGCCGTGGTTCCACGACCGGTTGTGGCTCTCGCCGTCGTTGCCGTCCTCGCCGTTGGCCTCGTTGTGCTTCTCGTCGTACGACACGAGATCGGCCAGCGTGAACCCGTCGTGCGCGGTGACGAAGTTGATGCTGGCCACGGGCCGCCGGCCGGTGTGCTCGTAGAGGTCCGAGGACCCGGCCACGCGCGTGGCGAACTCGCCGAGCGCCGGCTCGCCGCGCCAGAAGTCGCGCACGGTGTCGCGGTAGGCGCCGTTCCACTCCGTCCACTGCGGCGGGAAGCCCCCGACCTGGTAGCCGCCGGGCCCGACGTCCCACGGCTCGGCGATCAGCTTCACCTGGCTGACGACCGGGTCCTGCTGCACGAGCTCGAAGAACGTCGCCAGACGGTCGACGTCGTAGAACTCCCGCGCCAGCGTCGAGGCGAGGTCGAAGCGGAAGCCGTCGACGTGCATCTCGGTCACCCAGTAGCGCAGCGAGTCCATGATCAGCTGCAGCGAATGCGGGTGGCGGACGTTGAGGGTGTTGCCGGTGCCGGTGTAGTCCATGTAGTACTGCAGGTCGTCCTCGACCAACCGGTAGTACGCCGGGTTGTCGATGCCCTTGAAGCTCAGCGTCGGGCCGAGGTGGTTGCCCTCCGCGGTGTGGTTGTAGACCACGTCGAGGATCACCTCGATGCCCTCGTCGTGCATCGCCTTCACCATCGCCTTGAACTCCTGCACCTGCCCGCCGGCCTCCTCGCTGGCGGCGTACGACGAGTGCGGCGCGAGGAAGCCGATGGTGTTGTAGCCCCAGTAGTTGCGCATCCCCTTCTCGAGCAGGTGGTGGTCCTGCACGAACTGGTGGACCGGCATCAGCTCGATCGCGGTCACGCCGAGCCGCTTGAGGTGGGCGAGGACCGCGGGGTGGTGCAGGCCGCTGTAGGTGCCGCGCAGCTCCTCGGGAACGTCGGGGTGCAGCTGGGTGAGGCCCTTGACGTGGGCCTCGTAGATGAACGACTCGTGGTACGGCGTGCGCGGCGGCCGGTCGCCCTGCCAGTCGAAGTACGGGTTGATGACGACGCTGTGCATCATGTGCGGCGCGGAGTCGGCGTCGTTGCGCTGCTCGGGGTCGTCGAAGTCGTAGCCGAACAGCGACGGGTCCCAGTCGATCTCGCCGCTGGTGGCCTTGGCGTAGGGGTCGAGCAGCAGCTTCGCGGGGTTGCACCGCAGGCCGTTGGCCGGGTCCCAGGGGCCGTGGACGCGGTAGCCGTAGCGCTGGCCCGGCCCGACGCCGGGCAGGTAGCAGTGCCAGACGTAGGCATCGACCTCGACCAGGTCGACGCAGGTCTCGGTGGTGCCGCCCTCGCCGTCGTCGTCGATCAGGCACAGCTGCACGCGCTCGGCGACCTCGCTGAAGAGGGCGAAGTTGGTGCCACTGCCGTCGTAGGTCGCACCCAGGGGGTAGGGGGTGCCGGGCCAGGTCTCCACGCAGGTCTCCGTCGCAGTGTCGGGGGCGCCGTTCGGGCGCAGGTCTTGGATCGATCCAGGTGGTCGACCCCTCCTGTACCCCACAGACCCGTCTCTCACCCCGCCCACCGATGGTTCCCCGGCACGGCCAGACGTCGGTGAGAATGGTGTCTCGCCGAACCGGAGGCCCTCGTGAGCGCGCATCTGTCCGTCGCCAGCCCCGCCGACGTGGCCGAGGCCGCGCAGGTGGTCGCGGAGGCGTTTCGCGACGACCCCGTGCTGCACGGGCTCGTCCCCGGGGAGCGCGACCGACTGCGCCGCCTGCAGCTGTTGATGCGGGCGACCCTGGCGACCGGACCGCTGCACACCGGCGCGATCGACCTCGCTCGCCTCGAGCCGACGGGCCCGATCGTGGGCGTCGCGGCGTGGGAGGCTCCGCGCGGCACCGGTGGGCCGGTGCCGTGGGGGGCGCGGGTGCGGGCGCTGCCGCTGATGCTGCGAGCGGTCGGCCTGCGGCACCTGTCGGAGGTACGACGGACCAGCGCGACGTTCGCAGCGGCGCGTCCGGACGAGCCGCACTGGTACCTGGACGACATCGTCGTCGCCGACGCTGCTCAGGGTCGCGGGGTCGGCTCCGCCTTGCTTCGCCACGGGCTGGCTCGCGTCGACGGGAGCGGCTCGCCGGCGTACCTCGAAGCGACCAGCGACGACAGCCGCCGGCTCTACGAGCGCTTCGGGTTCGTCGCCGGTGTGCGCCTCGAGGTGCCCGGTTCGCCGTACGCGATGGTGCGCCCGGGCAGGGACGCCCCGACGGACTAGCGGCCGGTGGCGGAGAAGTGCTGGTAGTCCTTCAACGAGCGGTAGTCCCCGCCCCACCCCCAGCCGATCGCGCGGAACGCCGCGACCACCGGGCCGTCGGCGTGGACCATGCCCGGGGCCCGGCGGCTGCGGTCGACGTACGCCGCGGCGCGCTCGGGCAGCACGACGAGACCCGCGTCGGTCTCGCGGACGTAGGGGTTGTGGAACGGGTTGATGTCGACCGCGCGGCCGTAGGCGTGCTCGCTCCACGACGTCTGCCCGCGCACGGGCCGGCAGTTGAACGCCGTGGTGTTGTTGCCGTCGCCGGTCGGCGGGAGCGTCTGCTCGCGCTTGGTCGTCACCCGCATCTCCTCGAGCGGGAAGTCGGCGGCGAACAGCGCGCCGAAGACCTCGACGAGGTCGTCGGCGACGTCGGAGGCGACCAGCAGCTCGCCGGTGTGGCGCTCGCCGTCGAACCCCCGGAAGGCGACCCGCACCCACGCGAGCTCGTCCGCGCCGATCGGGCAGGCCGGGTCCCAGGTCGAGCGCCGCAGCACGCGTTGCGGCGCCGGGTCCACGACGCGCGAGGCGAAGCCGTCACCCGGCAGCGGTGCGACGGTGTCGGGCAGGGTGAACCGGCGGTTGCGCAGCTCGCGCGGCGTACGCCGCACCTCGCCGAAGCCCGTGGCCGCGCGCGGCAGGACCCGGGTGCCGAGCCAGTCCGGGGGCACCGTGCCCGGCGCGGGCTGCGCGGTCGGGCTCTCCGGCACGGGGGCCGTGGGCTGGACGGTCGGATCCGGGGTGGGCGTGGGGGCCGAGGTCGGCGTCGACGCCGACGGCGGAGTCGGTGCAGTCCCGGTGCAACCGGTGATCAGGACGGCCAGTCCGAGCGCCGCGGCGGCGGCTGCTCGGCGCACGCTCGGCTGCACTGTCGCCTGCGCCATCGGCAGTGATGTCGCCCGCGAACTCACCCGGTCAGCCTAGGAACATGAGAAAGGGCACCCAGCTCGATCGACATGGACCACGATGAGCCCATGAGGCGTCTTCTGGGGGTGGTGTTGCTCGCCGTGGTGCTCGCGCCCGTGGCGGGCTGCTCCCTCGAGGCCGGTCCCGAGCCGGGCGTCGCCCCCGACGTCCTGGCCGAGCAGGTGAGCGTCTCTCTAGCGGAGACGGTCGGGCGCGCGCCGGACGACGTCGAGTGCCCCGACCGGCTCGCCGCCCGCGTGGGTGCGGAGGTGCGCTGCACGCTGCGCGACGGTGAGACGGCGTACGGCGTGACGGTCCGGGCCACGGCGGTCGACGGCGACGACGTCCGCTTCGACATCCAGGTGGACCAGGACCCGCTGCCCTGACCGGTCAGCCGCGCGGGTCGACGCGCAGGATCGCGCCGGCACGCTGCGCGAGCGTCTCCTCCGGCACCCAGGTCGGCGCGGAGCAGACCAGCAGCACGTCCAGGTCGTCCCCGCCGACCGCGACGGCGTACGGCGTGGGGACGGGCACGCTGCGGACGTCCGCCCCGTCGGCGCTGACGTGGAGCACCTCGTTGGTGAACGGCGAGGCGACCCAGATGCTGCCGTCGCCGGCGAGCGCGATGCCGTCGGGCATGATCCCCTCGTCGAACTCGACGAGGGTGCGTCGCTCGGACAGTGCCCCGTCGTCGCCGATGGTGAAGGCGGTGAGCCGCCCGGGCACCGAGCGGGTCTCGGCGACGACGAGCGTGCGCCCCTCGTCGGTGACGACCATGCCGTTGGCGAACATCATGTCGGTTGCTGCCGCGGTGACCGTGCCGTCGGGCTGGACCAGTGCCAGCGCGGCCGGGAAGGGCGGGGCCGGAGGCACGCTCGCGTCGCCGTAGTTGCCGACGTAGGCGCGGCCCTGGGCGTCGACGACCATGTCGTTGAGGGTGTGGGTGGCCACCGACGAGACGTCGGCGTGCTCGACGAGCGTGCCGTCGGGCTCGCGGCGCAGGACGCGCGACGTGTGGCCGTCGGCGACGAGCAGGCGGCCGTCCGGCAGGAAGCCGAGGCCGCTGGGGTGGCCGTCGTACTCCGCGACGACCTCGGAGCTGCCCGTGTGGATGTCGAGACGCACGACCTGGCCCGCGTGGATGTCGCTGAACCACAGCGCGCCGTCGTGCCAGCGCGGGCACTCGGGGAAGGCGTAGCCGGTGCTCACGACCGTCGGGTCAGCGGTGTCCACGGGGTCCTCCTGGGCGGGGCGGGGTCGGGGGTGGCCGTCGGCAGGTGCGGAGAGCTCACGATGCCACGCCGCGGTCCTCATGGACGCTCAGGTCCCGGTCCCCTACGTTCGATGCGTGAGGATCGCCGTGCTGAAGGAGACCCGCGAGGGCGAGACCCGGGTGGCGCTCGTCCCGGAGCTCGTCGGTCGGCTGACCGCGCTCGGGTACGCCGTGGCCGTGGAGCCCGGTGCGGGGGTGGGGGCGCTGCACGCCGACGAGGAGTACGCCGCTGCCGGTGCGGTGGTGGACGCCGATGCGGTCGAGGGTGCGGAGGTCGTGGTCTCGGTGCAGCCGCCGCCCATCGACGTCGTACGCCGGCTCGCGCCCGGCACGAGCACGATCTCGTTCCTGCCGTCCCTGCAGGAGACCGGCCTGGTCGCCGACCTGCGCGACAGCGGCGTCACGGCGTACGCGATGGAGCTCGTGCCGCGCATCTCGCGCGCCCAGGCGATGGACGCGCTGTCGTCGCAGGCACTGGTCGCGGGCTATCGGTGCGCGATCGTGGCGGCTGGCCTGTTGCGACGGTTCTTCCCGCTCAACATGACCGCCGCTGGCACCGTCCCCCCGGCGGAGGTCGTCGTCCTCGGTGCGGGCGTGGCCGGCCTGCAGGCGATCGCGACCTCCAAGCGTCTGGGCGCGGTCGTCAAGGCGTACGACGTGCGCGCCGCCTCCGCCGAGGAGATCCGCTCGATGGGCGCCCAGGCGATCGACCTCGGCCTCGAGGCGCTCGAGGGCGCTGGCGGTTACGCGCGGGAGATGACCGAGGAGCGCGCCACGCGCCAGCGCGAGCTGCTCACGCCGTACGTCGCCGCGGCCGACGCGCTGATCACGACCGCCGCGGTCCCCGGCAGGCAAGCGCCGGTGCTGGTCACCCGCGAGATGGTCGAGCAGATGAGGCCCGGATCGGTGGTCGTCGACCTCGCCGCGGAGTCCGGGGGCAACGTCGAGGGGTCGGTGCCCGGCCAGGTCGTGCGGATCGGTGCCGCGCAGGTGTGGGGCGGCTCCGGTGTGCCGGCGCAGATGCCCGGGCCGGCATCGAGGCTCTACGCGCAGAACGTCGTCAACCTCGTCGCCCTGATGACCCGGGCGGGTGAGGGGGAGCAGCCGCCTGCGTTCGCCCCCGACTTCGCCGACGAGATCATCGCCGGCGCCTGCGTCACCCACGAGGGCGTCGTGCGCCACGAGCCCACCCGCACCGCGCTCGAAGGAGGAGCTCCGTGAGCGAGCCCATCGTCTGGCTGACGATCTTCGTCCTCAGCGTCTTCGTCGGCATCGAGGTGATCGCGAAGGTCTCCTCGACGTTGCACACCCCGCTGATGTCCGGCGCCAACGCCATCCACGGCGTGATCCTGCTCGGCGCGATCATCGTGACCGGGACCTCCGATCACTGGTTCGCCGTCACCATCGGGCTGCTCGCGGTCGTCCTCGCCGCGATCAACATGGTCGGTGGGTTCGTCGTGACCGACCGGATGCTGCAGATGTTCAGCGTCAAGCGCCCGGCCGCGCGCCCCGCCTCACGCCCAGATGAGGGGGCGGGCGAGCGATGACCCCGACCTGGGTCCAGTTGGCCTACCTGGCCTGCGCGGTCTGCTTCATCCTCGCGCTGAAGGGACTCGCCGGCCCGCGCACCGCCCGCAGCGGCAACCTGCTCGGGGCCGCTGCGGCCGTCGTCGCCTGCGTGATCCCGTTCCTCTACCTCGAGCTCGACCACGTCCCGCTGATCCTGGTGGCGATCGCGGTCGGTACGGCGATCGGGGCCGTCGGGGCCCGGCGCGTCCAGATGACGCAGATGCCGCAGATGGTGGCGCTGTTCAACGGCGTCGGGGGTGGCGCCGCGGCGCTCGTGGCGCTCCTCGAGCTCGAGCACATGGTCGGTGTCACCGACACGCTCGGGGTCGACCCCTACAACTGGTTCGTCTACGCCGCGACCGCGTTCACGATCGTCGTCGGCGCGGTGTCGTTCGCCGGCTCGGCGGTCACCTTCGCCAAGCTCCAGGACCTGATGAGCTCGCGCCCGGTGGTCTTCCGCGGGCTCCCGGTCGCGTTCGCGGCGGCCCTGCTGGCCGCCGTGGTGTGGTCGGTGCTGACCGTGACCTCCGCGGCGCTGTGGATCGGGGTCGTGCTCGCGGTGCTGGGCCTGGCGATCGGCGTACTCCTCGTGCTGCCGGTGGGTGGCGCCGACGTCCCGATCGTGATCTCCCTGCTCAACGCGTTCACCGGCCTGACGGTGGCGGCCGGCGGCTACGTCCTCGGCAACACGGTGCTGCTGGTGGCCGGCACGCTCGTGGGTGCGGCCGGCACCTTCCTCACGCTGTTGATGGCGCGGGCGATGGGGCGCTCGGTCGCCAACATCCTGTTCGGGGCGCTGAAGGGCGGCTCGACGCTCGGGGCGGGAGAGGCCTCCGACCGGCCGGTGCGCTCCGCCGGCCCGGAGGACGTGGCGATCCTGCTCGGCTACGCCGCGAAGGTGATCATCGTGCCGGGCTACGGTCTGGCGGTCGCCCAGGCGCAGCACACCCTGCGCGAGCTGGTCGAGGTGCTCGGCGCCCGCGGCACCGCGGTCGACTACGCCATCCACCCGGTCGCGGGTCGGATGCCCGGGCACATGAACGTGCTGCTCGCCGAGGCGCAGGTGCCCTATGAGCAGCTCAAGGAGATGGACGACATCAACGGCGAGTTCAAGCAGACCGACGTCGTGCTCGTCGTCGGTGCCAACGACGTCGTGAACCCGGCCGCCAAGACCACGCCGGCCGCGCCGATCTATGGGATGCCGATCCTCGACGCCGACGAGGCGCGCCAGATCGTCTTCCTGAAGCGCTCGATGCGCCCCGGCTTCGCCGGCATCGAGAACGAGCTGCTCTTCGACCCCAAGACCACTCTGCTCTTCGGCGACGCGAAGGACTCGCTGGGCAAGCTGCTCGCCGCCGTCAAGGCGCTGTGATCCGCCGTCGCCGGTTTTGCGACATCCAGCACCACGGGACGCCCGCGAGCGATGTCAGATGTCGCAATTCGTGCGGGGCTACTGCGCCAGACCGTAGAGCCGGTCGCCGGCGTCGCCGAGGCCGGGGACGATGTAGCCGTGCTCGTTGAGCTTCTCGTCGATGGCCGCGGTCACCACGGTCACGGGTACGGCGATGTCGGCCAGCAGTGCCTCGACGCGCTCGCAGCCCTCCGGCGCGGCGAGGAGCGTGATGGCGGTGATGTGGTCGGCGCCGCGGTCGACGAGGAACTTGATCGCGGCCGCGAGCGTGCCGCCGGTGGCCAGCATCGGGTCCAGCACGTAGCACTGCCGCCCGGAGAGGTCCTCCGGGAGCCGCTCGGCGTACGTCGAGGCCTCCAGCGTCTCCTCGTTGCGGACCATGCCGAGGAAGCCGACCTCGGCGGTCGGGAGCAGCCGCATCATCCCGTCGAGCATGCCGAGCCCGGCGCGCAGGATGGGTACGACGAGGGGCCGCGGGGTCGAGAGCTTGACTCCGTCGGCGGGACTGACGGGGGTCTCGACGCGGACCGGGTCGACGCGGACGTCGCGCGTGGCCTCGTAGGCCAGCAGGGTCACCAGCTCGTCGGTGAGCCGACGGAAGGTCGGGGAATCGGTCGAGGAGTCCCGCAAGGTGGTGAGCTTGTGGGAGACGAGCGGGTGGTCGACGACGTGGGTGCGCATGGCCACAAACTATCGCCCTTCCCGCGGGCTGTCGGATCTGTCATCCTCGTCAACGTCCGCTCGTCCCTGCTTGTGGTCGCACCGGAGGTGCCCAGATGTCGGAGCAGCTGTCCGAGGGGACGAGCGAGCAGCCAGACACGCCCGCCGGCGCGACCGTCGAGGGTGTCGACTTCGCGGTCCTCGCCTACCGCGAGGAGGGCACGTGGCAGCTCGAGGAGCTGGACGACGACGTGCTCGACGACGTCGAGGACATCGCCGACGAGCTCAGCCGCTGGCCCGGTGACCTGGGTGCGATCGCGCTGATCTCCGTCGACGAGGACTTCGCCGTCCTGGTGCGTGCGGTCGGCGACGACGTCACCGCGCTGGTCAGCGACGTCACGGCTGCGACCGTGTGGCCGCTGGCCCGCTCGGTCGTCGAGCTGCTCGACCTGCCGGTGCCCGATGACGACGACGAGCCGGTGCCCGGCGGCGACCCCGGGCTGCTCGCCGACCTGGGACTTCCCGCCATGACCCTCGCCGCGCTGCTCGACGACGAGGACCTCTACCCCGACGAGTTCCTGAGCGCCGTCGCCGACAAGCTCGGGTTCGGCGAGCCCTTCGACGAGTTCGTCGGGCTGACCGACCGCTGACGTGAACCCCCTGCACGAGCGCTGGGCCGACCCGATGGACCTGGCACTGGCCGAGGCGCGCGCCGCGCTGGCCACCGACGACGTACCCGTCGGCGCGGTCGTCCTCGACCCCACCGGCACGGTTGTCGCTACCGGCCGCAACCACCGCGAGGCCGACGCGGACCCGACCGGTCACGCCGAGCTGCAGGCCCTGCGCGCCGCCGCCCGCGCCCGCGGCGAGTGGCGCCTCGACGATCACACCCTCGTCGTCACCCTCGAGCCCTGCACCATGTGCGCCGGCGCCATCGTCCAGGCCCGCGTCGCCCGCGTGGTCTTCGGTGCGTACGACGACAAGGCGGGTGCGGTCGGCTCGTTGTGGGACGTCGTCCGCGACCGGCGCCTGCACCACCGGCCCGAGGTCGTGGCCGGCGTCGGCGCCGACGAGTGCGCCGCCCTGCTGCTCGACTTCTTCGGCGACCGACGCTGAGGCTCCGCTCGTCGAGTGCCACCGAGGGACGAGGCGGTGGCTCTGCTCGTCGAGTGCCGCCGAGGGACGAGGCGGTGTATCGAGACGCCGCCCGATTGGGACCGACCTCGCGGGTTCTAGTAACGTTCCCCGCGGTGGCGTGTCCGAGCGGCCTAAGGAGAACGCCTCGAAAGCGTTTGTGGGTGCAAGCCCACCGAGGGTTCAAATCCCTCCGCCACCGCGTATAGGGGCGCACGCCCGCCGTTGAGAGTCAAATCCCGCGGCGGGCGTGCGTTTTTTGTGCCCCGGGGTCAAATTGCGTTGCGTGTCCCGTTGCGTGTCGCTGGAGCGGTTTTCGTCGTATGGTCCATCCATGGCACGCGCGAACGGTGAGGGCTCTGTTTACAGGGTCCGCAAGCCCGACGGCCGTGAGGTGTGGCGGTGCGCAGAAACCTTGGGCCGCGACCCCCACACGGGGCGGCTCATCCGCGTGGTAGGGGAGGGGCCTACCGAGGCCCTGGCCCGGGAGCGGTTGTATAGGAACCGCCTGCGGCGCGAGGTCGCCACAGGGCAGGTCTCCCAGCGAGCACTCCGTGAGGAGGACGGGGTAGTCACGCTTGACCAGTGGTTCCACCTGTGGTTGGAGCAGCGTGACGTGCGTTCAAGCACCAAGGCCGAGTATCGGACCCGCTACCGCCTCCACATCGCCCCCTACTTCGGTGCCATCCCGTTGCGCCTCATCACCCCTGTCATGGTCCAGGACTGGGCCTACGGGACCCTCCCAAAGAAGACGAAGCCTGACGGCACGCCCCTCCTGCGGGAGACAGCCGTGCGGAGTGTCTTCGTCATCCTCTCCACCATGCTGGGGGACGCCGCGCGGCTCAGGCGGATAGAGGACAACCCCTGTGACCAGGTGAAGACGCCCAAGCGCTCTCCCGCCAATGAGGAGCGCAAGAACACCATCAGGGCCACCAAGAATTGGGTCCCCCACCACCTCGTGAAGCACCTGGAGGGCCATCAGGACGAGGCCCGGTGGCTGCTGGCCCTGTTCGCGCTCCGCCAGTCAGAAGTCCTGGGCATGACCCTGAACCAGCTCAAGTGGAAGAGCCCTAAGAAGGACTCGTTCCTCGTCATCGACAAGCAGCTCGCTCGCCACGTGAGGCTCCATGGATGTGGCACGGACCCCCGCACGGGTGCCTACCTCTGTGGGGAGCAAAGCGACCGTTGCCCGCAGGGCTATGGGGAGAGTGGCCTCTACCTGAGCCGGGACCTCAAGACGGAGAAGAGTAGGCGGGCTATCCCCATCGTCGAGCCCCTCTACTCCGCGTTGAGGCGGCAGGAGAAGTGGGTCCGCGAGGTCGTCCATAAGTCGCCGGACTACGACCCCTTACCGGGCATGGAGGACCTGCTGTTCCCCCAGGCCAATGGGCGGCCCCGTAGGCACCAGAACGACCGGCGTGCCTTCAGCAAGCTCTTGGACGAGGCCAAGGTCCCTGACCGTCTTCGCGTCCACGACGCCCGCCACCTCGCCATCAGCATGATGATGAGCGGGAAGCTCGGTGTGGTCCCTTCCCAGCAGGGAATCCTCATGTGGACGGGGTGGAGCCCGACCACCTACGCGCGCATGCTGGAGACCTACAGCGCACAGGGCGCGGACATTCTGCTCGAACCCCTTACGGCCTTCGGTGTGAACCTCACGGAGCGGCGGGACGCCAAGAAGAAGCCGAAGAAGGGTGCGGAGCCGGCCGAGGTGGTGCCCAGTTCGACGGACCCCCTGACGGCCGAAGAGTTGAAGGTCCTCCAATCGCTCGTTTCGCGCCTGAGCGCCGCGGGTGCGGTGGTGGCGGAGGAGGAGTAGCGGGAGTCCTCACGAGCCGGTTGACGGGGCGGAGTAGCCGCATAGCATCGCCAGGTTTTGCCAATTCGCCCCCGTCCCGCGCCCGTTGCTGCTTTGCTTCGCGGCACGCGCTCACCCCGTAGGAGTTCTCATGTCCACTCTCGCCCGTCGCGTCCTCGCGCCCCTCACCGCGGTCCTGCTGGCCGTAGGCCTGCTCGCCGGCGGCCTCACCGCCCCGGCCGTTGCGTCCCCAGCCCTCGGTGACACCGCGGCCTCATTCAAGATGACGGTGAAGGTCCAGCCCAAGAAGAAGCGGGTCGTGGCAGGCGCCGAAAAGCTCACCGACTTCCAGACCATGGCGCTCATGTATAAGCCCAAGGCGAAGGGCAAGTGGCGCGTGGTGGCCAAGAGGAAGGGCAGGCCCGACCTGACCCGTGTCCGGCTGGTCCACAAGGACGCCAAGAAGGGTTTCTACCGCCTGCGTCTCACGGGAGACTTCTTCATCTGCGGCTCTAACAGCTGCGGCCCCGAAAAGCGAGTCTTCGTCTCCAAGACCGTGCGCCTCAAGTAGGCATCGCACCCAAGAGGCCGCACCACAGTGGTGCGGCCTCTTCGCGTGAGAGCGGTGCGTGCGGTCCGGGGGTGATGCGCAGGGGACGGCTGGTGCTGCGGTAGGAGCGGGTGGTGGCGCTCCCGCGTCGGTTCGTATCGACGTCGAGGGCGATGTGAGAGACCGCAGTCCACTGCGTCCCCTCAGGACCGCTCTGCGAGGTCCCCAGCGTGGTCCCCGTCATGCTCCGCCACCCCCACCAAGGGCACGCCCCGGCGCAGGTAGAGGGGGAGGGCCGACACTGCCACGAGTGCGAAGAACCCGGCGAGGAGCTTGTCGCCGATGGACGTCATCAAGTTGGAGAAGCCGACCGCGACCAGGAAGTGGTCCACGGTCTCGCTTACCAACTGCGTGATGACATCGTGCCCGGGCCTCAGGTCCGGCCCGACGAAGGCCACGAGGATGGGGATGGCCACGAGGGCGCAGACCGCCGCGGTAAGCAGGTTCAGCCCGAAGAAGCGTAGGAAGGTCGCGCCCATGCGCCACCGCCGCACGCCGTAGCCCCACACGAGCGCTCCCGCCGCATTCACGAGCGCGAAGGGCAGGCTTATCCACCCGCTGCCGATGACGCCGATGACGTTTGTGGCGACGCCCACGGCCGCACCGCGCCAGGGGCCGAGAGCGATGGCGGCGACGGCTGTGCCCACCATGTCGAGGTGTAGGGGCAGGCGGAAGAAGTCCACGAACTCCCGGCCCGCGAGGTTCAGGGCCAGGCACGCGAGCAGGAGCAAGAGGACCGCGCGCGTGTGCGTCGCGGTGGGGGTGGAGGGCTCAGGGGCGGGCGGCGCTGGGACTTGGGAGTCGGATGGCGCGTCCACGGGCGGGGGCTCCACCGCTGGGCCAGCCCGCCACCGCTCCACGACTCCCGGGTCCTCACCCAAGGCCTCCACTATCTCCCTGACGAGGCCGAGGTTGATGCGAGCGCGCCCCTTGGTGAAGGCGAAGTGAACCGTCGAGCGGGCCACGCGGGCGGAGTGTTCGGCTTGTCCCTGCGCCATGCGTTGTGCCTGGATGCGGCGGGCTATCTCCTGGAAGGAGGGCTGCCCCTGCCGTTCGCGGAGGGCCTGAAGCTCGGTGACGAGGTGGTCCCACGGTCCTGCGGGTTGCTGCGGGTCGGGCGGCTTCACCTGCGTCAACAGTCTGTCCTTCCCGAGCGTGGTTCTCCCCTCGACCGGAAGCCTAAGAGCGTTCAGCGGTTAGCGCTGGCGTTTGGGGGACCAAGCGCGGTGGAGCCGGGACAGTCCAGGGTTGTCCAGGCTTGTCCAGGGTCCGCCGAAGCGGTGGCAAGGCCTTGTCAGACGGCCGAAGACTCCTGCTAACAGCAACCACAGCACATTCCAGGAAAGGGGTCACTGACCATGACGATGACTGAGCCTGAGGCCGCTGCCGCGCCCGAGGATGACCGCACAACCGTCCTGCAGCCCGCCCACAAGCTCTTCCAACGGGAGGACGGCTTCGGTCCGTATCTCTCCGTCAAGGACCACGGCGTCTTCGCGCCCAAGCTCAACGACATGCCGAAGGACTATCCCGACCAGGTTCGTCAGGCCATGCTCAAAGCAGCGTTGGAGAACGCGCCCGAGCCGGAGAAGCCAGAGACGTGGAGCGACGCCCTAGTCGACCAGGCGCTTGCCTTCTATGCGTCGAGCGAGATGAGGGCTAAGGAGGCGCCAGAAGCGCGCAAGGCTGCGGCCCGCTGGCTGCTCGACCAGGACCCGAAAGAGCCCACGGCTGAAGAGGTACAGAGATTCAAGACGAACGACCTCTTCCTTGCCCACGCGCACCGCGTCAAGGAGCGCGTGGGCGTAGTGAGCCTGTCCATTCTTGCGGGCTGGGCTTATGAGGAGGACAAGAATGGCGACCTCAAGAAGTCGTATGTCCGTAAGGAAGTCGTCAAGGCCATTAGGAACTACGAGGATGCTCGCAAGGCTGCGAAGGCTGCGAAGGACGCAGCGGACGCGGCGGCGGAAACAACCGAATAGGGCTCACGACAGCGAGCAATCAGGTGGCTACGCAGCTTCTCCAACACGAGGACGCTGAGGACTTCGAAAGGGTCTACGACGGCTTCGTGTTCGGTGATAGGCCCGAGTGGTGGGCTCGACCGGAATGTGTTTGGGTGTTCCGGAGTATCGGGTCGAGCCCACCAGGCGGCTTCTGGGCCGCAGACTTGGACAAGGCCGTTGACCTCCTTTGGGCCTACCACTACGACATCCCCGACCTGACGGTGGAACCCGAGTGGAAAGCCACGCCGCTAGAGGACCGTTGGAGGGCCGGCGAGAAGCACTGGGGACCTTGGCGGACCGAACGGGACCGCCTCTCACGCCCGGGGCAGGTGCGCGGCTTCCGGGAGCAGCTTTTCCGTCACCTCCCGCGCCGCCCGCAGGAGGGAGTCTTCAAGTTCAGAGCTCTCCCAGCCACCGTCATGGCGCTGGACCGCTATGAAGCGGTCCGCGTAGCTCGACAAAGGGTGGCCGACGAGGAGGAACAGGCAAGCAGATGGTGGGCGGAGCTTCGAGGGGTCCTAGTCGCTTACCTTGCCGTCGTAAATAAGGACGCGAACGACTCACTGTTCGCCCTGCTCGTCGACGGCCCCGCCGGCCCCTGCCGCCTTCAGGTCCCGAAGGCAGAGGTCAAGCGGCTCGTCGCAGACACCCCCCTTGCGCTGCCTATCCGCGAGGCCTACGCCATGGTGGAAGCACAAGGCTACAAGCCGTGGTCGGGTCGGCCTGACAAGAAGGGGAGCAAGTTCCTTCGACCCCTGGGGTGGTCAAGCCTTAGGCCGGCTCGGCAGGAGGAGCTGCGAAGCGCTCCCCTTAAACAAGGTCCGGCGGAAGCCCGCCTTACAGCGCTCTATGTCGCCTACCTCCAGACGCGCGACCAGGTCAAGGGACTAAGTAGCGCGGCCGACATGCTCGTCGCCGAGGTGGCCGAAGCGCATGTAGACCGCTACGAGGACGACCGTGCCCTTGCCCTGGCAGTGTTTGAACCCGCCAGCGCCTACTTCCTCGGGGTGAGTCTCGAAGAGGCCCGCAAGGCAGCTTCCCGCACTGGGGTGACGCCCTATGCCCTACTCGACCTCGTTCGCTTGCAAGGAAGCAGTCATGAGTAAGCGCGGAAAGAGGCTCAACAGGGAGCGTCGTGCGGCCTACGAACGGCAGGCCCCTCTTGGCGCAGACCGGGTCCACGAAGAGGTTGCCGAGGTGCTGGACATCCTGCTGGCGCAGAAGCGTGAGGGTCTAGAGCGTGGCGAAACTGAGCCGTTCAAGCGTTGGCTTGCAGAGTTGGAAGCGGCGAGCGCCATCAGTCGCCACGTTGTCATTCCCGGTCACGGCACCTACAGCTCCCGGGTTGTGGCGGAGGTCGTGCGGGAACTCCGTCTTTAGCCATCCACTCTCACCACTGAAGCCAGTGTCCTCGCGCGAGGGGCACTGGCTTCGTGGGTTGTAGGGGAGCCTCAGGCCTCCCGCTTGGCCTGGTCGACCATGTCGATGAAGGACTCCAGGGCCTTCATAACCGCGTTGCGCTTAGCGACGGCAGTCTCGCGGTCGCGGGAGAAGAGGGGCCGCTTCTTCTCCGCGTCTTGGACGACGGTGGACACCTCCGCTCGGACGCGGGAGAACAGGCGTGACATCTCGTTGCGGTCGAAGGCCTCGGCCTCACCGTTGGTAGCAGGGGTGGCGCTCTTGGCGCCCTTCTCGGTAGCAGCAGTGTTCGTCATGGTTGGAACCATGAATGGCTACTAGAGCCAGTCAACCCGCTAGCGGAAAAGACTTTGCGAGGCGGCGCCACCCAGGGATAAGAGGTGGCGCCGCCCCGCAGTTGGGGTCGGGCTTAGTGGCCCACGGCCCTCGCGAACTCCACGCCGTAATAGAAGGGCGAGGTGTGCCGGGGCTGGTGCGTCCACTGACCGCGGGCGTCGAGTGAGACGCCATAGGGAACCGTGCGGTCGAGCGTGTTCTCGGTGCCGGAACCCGTGGCCTCCTCCCAACGCTCCTGGTCAGCGGGCACGCGGGTCCTCCCGGCCTCGTTACTAGAGACGACCTGCCCCCGCACACGCGCGCCCACAGTGTTGCGTCGGTAGGAGGGGTTGCCCGCCGCGTTGAAGCCCAAGGCCTCGCTCGGGACGACGGTGGCCACGCGGGCCTCGAAGTCCCACTTCACGGTGAGGACCTGCGGCTTGCCCGAGTCGCTTGCCCACAGGCCCTCAACGAAGAGGTCCTTGTAGCAGCCGGGGCTAATGGCTACTCCGTTAGCGGAGTGTTGTTCGAGCGTCCACTGTCGAAGCGTGGGGGCGGGACCGTCGCCACCCCCGAAGAGCTTTGACCCCAACTCTCCGGTGCGGCAGTCACGCCCACGGATAGAGAAGAGGTCCACGGTCGGCGTACCCGCACCCCAGCGGGTGGCGGTGAAGGCCATAGGCCCATTGCCCTCGTAGCGCACCCACCCCTCAGTGGTGGGCGTGTAGTAAGCCGTGGGCAGGTGGTGTGCCTCACCGTCGCGGGGGAACACGGAGTGGCCGCGCACGGACTCGCTCGCGGGCTCCTCCGTGGCGGGGTTGCTCCTCGTGCCGTTGTAGGAGCACACCTTGTCGTAGAAGCCGCGCTCGGAAGTCGGCCCGCTCTCGCCCCAGGGGCCACCACCGGGCGTTGTGTAGGAGCGCGACACCGCGGTGCCAGCGAGGTGTGTGCCGGTGAACTGCGGGTCGTTGGTGGTGCGCTCGTCGATGCTGCGGGCGCCCACCTCGGCGTCGAAGCCCGCGCCGTTGCAGTGCGTCACTAGCACTTGGAAACCCTGCTCGAAGCGCTGTGACCCCACCTCGAAAGAGGACTCGCCGCTCACCATGTCTTCCTCGGGGCGGTTCGCATACTCCCAAGGGGTGTAGCGGACGTTGGTGGCCAGGATGTTCGCCCGGTTGTCGCGGTAGAACTCCGTAATCCTCTGCCGCCGCATGAGCCTGTTCCGCACGCCGTGGCGGGTGATGCGCACGTCCTGCACGGCCTGCTCGACGCTGATGAGCCGCCCGTCCGCGAGGACCTGCTCGTTGGAAGCAGTGAGGTCGACCGACCCCGCCTCAGTGTCCTGGCTACGAGCCGCAGCCGCCTCAAGTGCAGTGAACTCCTCGTCGGTGAAGGTCGTGTCCTCGGTGCAGCCACCGTCGCGCTGTCCGCAGAGGTCGTCCAACAGTTCACCCAGGGGTGTCTTCACGAGTTCCTGCTGTGTCTCGAAGCTGCCACGCCCCACGCCCGCGGGTGAGTTGTCCTCGACGGTGACGACCCGGTGGATGGGCGCCTCGATGACCTCGCTCGTGGGGTGCGTCTCCTCCCGAATCTCGTCCTCATAGAGGTATTCCCACTCGCGCTCGTCGTCGGTGGGAGGGCAGCTCATTACGCGGTCTCGCTGGTCGCGGAAGGAAGGGTCCGGGTGGATAGGAGGGAGGTGGGGCAGCATGGCGGGGTTCCCGTGGCGGTCCTGCCCGTAATACTCGCAGGCGTAAGAGTCGAGGAAGCCCGGAATCATGAGGACCTCGATGGGGTGCCAGTCCTTGTCTCCGTAGACGACGTCCAGCACCACGAGGCCGCGGTGGAGCCCGTAGACATAGGCCTCGCCGTAGCCTTCCTCGTCCGCGCGGTCAATCTCGGAGTGGATGTACTCGCGCATCTTGCCCACCGTGGCCACGCTGCCGAAGTTGCGGCGGGAGTGGTGGCCGTCGCCGCGAATGGCAGGGCCCGGGTTCATTGGGCCTCCCGTGTCGCCCTGGCCGATGGCCCAGTCGTGGGTATTCCAGCGCGCCCACTCCAGGCCGCCGTTCTCGTCCTCCAAGTGGATGGCGAAGACCCACTTGGAGGCGTCAGAAATCCCGTTGCGCTTGAACCGTGCGCCCAGCTCGGGGTCATACTCGGGATAGCCCAGGTAGTCCCACGTGCCCTGTCGGCTGAGGTCGGTATCGATGTAGTTCGTCATGTTGTCGTAGAAGCCGTAGATGATGTCGCTCCTCATCCCCATGTAGCGGTCCTGCTCTTCGTCCTCATAGATGCCACCGGCGCAGTAGTGACCAACTTGGGCCCACTGACCCATCGTCATGCGCCAGTCACTCTTGCCGCAGGCGTCGTAGAGCTGGTACTTGAGCGTGTCAGCGAATGTCTCGATGTAGGGACCATTGCTACCGCGGTTGTAGGCCTTGAGGAGTTCGTTCGAGTGGACGCTCTCCCAGCTCGCACCTCCGGGTAGGGGCACGCGGGCGCCGATGTGGCCCGTGTATTGCCAACGGTCATAGTTGTGCCGGTCGCCCGAGGTGGTCCAGCGGTATCCGAACTCACCCTCCTGTTTGGGAGCGAGGCGGCTGCTCGATGTCAGCCAGTTGGTGTTGCCAGTGAAGCCTGCTTCGTTGCCGCCCTGGCCTACGCGCGCCCAGTTGTTCGTGGGGCCGCCAACGGTCATGCTGCTCTTGAATACCTCTCGCCACCGTTCCTGCTGGTGCAGGGGCCAGGCGTCGGTGACGAAGCGGTCGTCGTCCAGGTAGTAACCATGGTGGTCAGGCACACCTTCTGGGTTATCGGGGTTGGCGGTGGCTGGCGTGGGTGTCAACGCCAGGAGGGGCGCGGCGAGGAGGAGGGCGGTCAGTCCCCCCAGGGCGCGGCGCATTCTGCGTCTCTTGGTCATGGGAAGTCCCTTGGGAAGTGGATGTCGGTTGGGTTCTAAGAGCGAAGCTCTTAGGGGGACTATCAGCGCGCGCCGGGGAGTGGCTCTCACAAGACGGGGGCGGCACACCACCGCGGTATGCCGCCCCTCAACCTCAACCATTTTCCTCAACCGGAGGACGCGATTCCCATCGCGTCGCCACTATCAGAACGGCGAGCCTGCTGGCTCTGCGGCTACTCCGCACGGCCCCACGAGAACGCAGTAACCCGCAGGAAGTGGGCTCTCATGCTGTAGCCGTCGGGCTCTATCCGTTGGTGGGTATGGGATAGAGCCCGACGGCTCAGGACGGTGAGTTTCTAAGTGAGGGGATGCCTAGAGTCCGCGGAAGTCGGCCCGTAGCGCCGCGACCTCACGCGCGTCAGCGAGGGCGGCGTGTGCGTCGGGGTGTTGCTTGCGGAACCACGCCTTCCCCAACAGCCACGCGGTGTATCGCCGGTCCTCTGCCACCTCGAGGTAGGGGTCTCCCTCGTACTTTCCGAAGGGCATGAGTGCTTGCGTGATGGTTCCCACCTCGCCCGCCTGAGCGGCATAGGCGTAGGCCGCGTCAGACTGCGTGCGGTAGTGCGGATGGGCTGAACAGTCGGGGAGGACGCATGGGTGGGGTATGCCGGTCTTGGGGTTGAAGTAGAAGAGCATGGGGCCGAAGCCTCCTAACGCTCGCCAGGGGCAAGCCTTTCTGTGGGTGGGGTTGTAGGGGTGGGTCAGAACGCGGGCTCGTCCTCGAGGTCGAACAACTCCTCGGCGTCGAACTCTGGGGTGTCCTCGTCCTCGAGAGTTGTGTGGGTCCTGTCCACCGACTCCTTTACGAGGGCCGTGAGCTCACGGTCGTCGTCGTACTCATTGCGGAAGCGGACTCCCAAGATGTGCGCGGGCTGCTTACCGGCGATGCGTGCCTCTCCGTCCGGTCCCTGCCAGGTCGACTGGTGGACGTTCTTCGCGACGGTGGCCTTTGAGTTGTAGACGAGGTTGCCTTTTGTGAAGAAGTTGCTGGTCTCGAAGCGCTCTAGGAAGAGCTTGGCGCCCCACGCGGGGTAGCCGTTGTTGCGGAGCCAGAGGTTAAAGCTGTCGCGCAGGTCCATGCTGAGGGCGAAGGAGGACGGGTCGGCCACGAGCGTCTCTTCACTCCAAGCCATGATGTGGTCGCTCCGCTTGCGCCATACGTTGGATGCCTCTCTGACGGAGGCGGGCAGGTGGGACTCCAGGTCGCGGTCCGCATACCACCGCTTCGCGCCCTCGATACGCCACGCAAGACACGCGGTGATGGTGTCTGGGTCCGTGGACGCATACTTCTTGACCTTCTTGTCTGCCAGCTTGTGGGTGGGCTCGGTGATGTCGTCGGCGGTCGCCTGGTAGGTGTAGGGAAAGCGCACAACCAACAGTCGGCGCCAGGTGCCGTGGTCGGTTTCAGACACGTTGGGTAGGCGGTTACAGGACACCCAGAGCGTCGCCTGAACCTCGAAGGTCTCGTAGTCGCGATACATGCCGCGAGCAGTGAGATTCTTGGTGCCGACGAGCTTCTTGATTGCCTTCACGTCGAGGTTCCGCTCGTCTGGCAGCTCCTCGACTAGCGCCTGGCGCACGCCCTTGAACTCGATGAGGCCGAAGTCTTCGCTGTGCCCCGTCTTGCGCATGAGCGTGGACTGCGGCGGCTCGTCCCCGTACGTTCCGGCGCTGGCGGCGAGGATGTCGAGGAAGGTGCTCTTGCCGTTTGACCCATCGCCGAACAGGAACAGGCACACATCGCTCGCGGACTGGTGCCCGGTGAGGGTCTGGCCGGTCATTACCTGGAGCCAGTCGTGGGCGTCGGAGGGGAGAGCATCCAGCACCTTCCCCCAGTAGGCGCTCTTGACCGCTGGGTCGTAGGGATAGGGCGTGCGCTTCGTCATCAACAGCTCGCGGTCGAAGGGCCGCAGCGTGCCGGTGCGGAGGTCCACAACGCCGTTTGCGACAACAAGCAGGTCCTTGTGGGTGTCGAGCTTCGCGGAGGAGACAAGGAGGTGGAGCTTGCCCATGTAGATGGTGTTGTCCGCGGTGGACTTGTTCAGGCAGCGTTCCGCAAGACGGGTAATGGCGTCCTTGTTGCAGAGGACTGCGGAGTTGTACTCCTTGCGGAGCCAGTGAGCGGCGTCCTCCCGGACGCTCGACTCCTTGACCTGAACCCACACGCCCTCGTCTTCGTCGTAACGGAGCCACTGGGATGACTCCATGACGTAGAGGAGGTTCCCGTTCTTGGACGATGCCCAGCGCTCTCCAAGCGGTAGGTCGAGGTAGTACTCCTTGGTGAACTGCTGGAACTCCATGTTCCCGCTACTCCCGACCTCCATTGGGCTAGTGGCGGAGTCGGGACGGATGCGGGGAACGTAGGCCTGCGCACCCTCATTGGCTGCGCGCTCGACGGTTGCGGCGATTTCTGACGCAGTGAGCCCGTTGGCGAGCCCCGCTCGACTTAGGTCTGCGATAACGCGGGCGATGGGCGCGCCTGCCTTTGCCGCACCGTAGGCCTCCCGGTTCAAGGTGTCGTTGCGCTGACCTGATGGGGAAGTTGCCACTGCGTAGTAGGCGGACTCCAAGGCCTTGCGGGCGTAGTTGTCCGGGAAGTCGTCCAGTGGTTCATGGGGTGGCTGGGTCGGGGTGTTCGCGGGCTTCGCGGTGAGGAGGTCGAGCAGCCATGCCGGGAGGTCGCTGATGACCTCCTCGCGCACCACCTCGTAAGCAGCCTCCAACCCCGCGGTGGTCTTGATGGTTGAGTTGGGACCGACCACGTAGCCACCCTTGCCTCGCACATCGATGCCGGGGCCGAGCTTTCCAGCGCTGTTGCGGACCTGGACGCCCTCGGGAGCGCGGTAATACAGGTGGAGTCCGCCGTTGGGGGTGGAGACGGTGAAGGTGTCTCCGATGGCGCCGCCGTGGGCGTCCAGGAGTGCCCGCCATGAGTCGAGCCCATTGGCGTCCTCTTCGTGGCAGTCGAGGTCAACTACGACCAGGCCTGACCTGCCACAGTCCACGCCATAACCCTGGGTGCCAGTGGGGAGGGGATCACTGAACTGCCGCCACTTGACGGCGGGGGTCTTGGCCAGGCGTGCAAGTGGGAATACCACTGCCTCAGCGAGTGCGGGTGGGATTAGTACCGTGTTCTTCGACATTTTCTATCCTCTAGTATCGGTGTTGTATCGGTACTATCGGAATGAGATGTAAAGCTCAGCTATAGAGAATTTCTCCTTAAATAGAGATTGGCACTCTGTTTCGATACCGCCGATACGGCCATGGCAGAAACCGCGGCGTAGCGCGGTTAGAGCTGCATCGGCGCAGACTTCGCGCGAAGCTAGTAGTCACGCCCACCCGAGGGTTGGGACGTTGGAGCAAGTGAGCACACAAAAGCCGCTGTGAGCGGGGATAGAAGGGTGTCGAAGCCCGTACCTCGCGCTCACAGCGGCTATGGGGACTATCGCTACGCCGGACCCCAGTAGGGACGCCACTCATAAAGCGACCGGCGCGAAGTGGAGGAGCTCGGGTGGACAAGACCCTTTACTCACACTTCGCGCCGGTCGGAAGAAGTCGAGGAATCACTCTCGACGGCACGGGTTCCACTATCGGAGCGTGAACGCGGCCTCGCTCCTGCGAGCGGTCCGAGCTAATGCTGACGAGCCCGTGGGGTGCGCGACCTACGCCCGGAGCCCGCCTAGCCGCAGTGAGTCTGCGGTCCTCAGAGTGAGAGTTCCGCTGTCCTGAGTGGTCGGGCTAGGGCCGAAGAGAGCTAACGGCTGTAGCCCGATGCTCCGCAGTGGCTAGCCATAAAGGTCCCGGAACCGTCAGGGCTGCGGGACCGCGCAGGGTGAACGGTCAATGGTGAGTGAGCTCCGTCCTGAGCAAGTAGGTATGCCGCTCTCATAGAAGAAGCCCCACACCGGCTCATGCGGGCCGGTATGGGGCTACTCCCTAAGGTGCAACTAACTATCGGAGTGGGCTCAGTCCAGCTCGCCCTTCTGCGCCATCTGTAGGAGTTCCGGGACGGACAGGCCGCTCTCGTCAAAGGGCACCTTGAACTTCTTCAGATACTTCAGCTTGAGGGCCTCAATAATGGCGGGGTCGAGTTCCTTAGCGGGCTTCTTCTCCCGCTGCGGCTCGTCCTCGTTGTTGCGCAGGGCCTTGGTGCTGCCGAAGTAGTGGCAGGTGTTGGTGACGGGGTTCGTGGCGAACCCAGCCTCGTCCGGCTCGACGCCCAATCGCTCCGCGTTGGCGACAGCAATCTCGTCCGCATACTTCTCCTGGACGAAGAGGTAGGACCCGCGGTAGCTCCGGGGCATGGCATCGAGCTCCACGGGCTGCCCCTCCTTGTAGAGGGTGAACATCGTCGTGGGGTCAAAGCCGCTCTTCGTGGAGCACCTGCCGCAGCTTCGCACCGACCTGGGCGCGCTCCCGAAGAGGTGCTTGTCGCCACACCCCTCACACTGAATCTTGTAGGGGTGGGCTGCCTCCCGCTCCTCAGCAGTGGCAGTAGCGCAGGCCTCGGGGGTGGCGCCCAGTCGTCGCGCGACCTCCTTCCACGCCGGACCGTGCCCAGCGAGCGAGCCCGCGACAGCGTGGGCTACCTCGTGACGGATGGTGTCCTCAGCCTGCTCGCGGGAGCCGTGTTGAAGCCAGCGACGCGAGAGGTGAATCGCATAAGGGATGGTCTCGAAGTGGATGCTCCCGAAGCGCCTCACTTGCCTGAAGACGCACTTGCCGAGCGAGTTGGTGCTGTTGGTGAACTTGACCTTCACATCAGCCAACCCGTGCTCTGCGAGGAGTTGCTTCGTCAGCGCCCGGGCCTCCGCCTCCCCCATGGGCTGCACTTGCTGGTCCGATGCCGCGGCTGCGTCGTAGGCGTCGAAGGCCTCTTCCTCAGTATCGAAGTGCTCGCCTCCGAGAGGGCAGGCCCGCTTCGTGGCGTTACAGGGTGCGGGGCCGTCTTTGGCTAGATGGAACTTCACTGTCGTGCTCATGTCGGCCTCCTCAGACCCGGTGCTTGTTCTTCTGCCACCAGGCCATGAGTTCGCCCACGCTGCCGGTGAAGGGCTCTCCCTCTAGCTTGAGGTAGTTCTTCTTGATGGCCTCGATGACCTCCGGGGGCAACTCCTTAGGCGTCTTCCCGAGCGTGCTGAACCCGTGCCTGGTGGCCTCCATGGCCCGCATGGCGTGGACGGCTTCCTTCTGAATGCTCCTGACGCTTGCGCGGGGTCGACCGCCCGGGTGGTGGCTGGGGTCCGTGCTGAGCTTGGCCATGGCCTCGATGGTTTTGAACTGTGCGTGGTTGCGGACGGTGGGGTCCGTGCGGGCCTGCTTGACCAGGCTCCGTGCCTCGAGGACGACCTTGCGGCGCGCGTCCCACCAGTGGTTGGCCTCGGCCGCGGACATGGTGCTGGGGTCCTTGTCCAGGAACTCCTCTGCCCACTCCACCGGCATGTCCTTTAGGGCACTGAGGTCCTCGGCCGGGGTAGGTGCAGGCGTCTCGTTCAGCTTCGCAACGAGTCCTTCCTGGTCCGCCTCCGCCATGGGGCCGAGTCGCTCCGCGAGGTCGCCACGAGCCAGCGTGCTGTGTTGCCACACATCGCCGTTCTTGGCGCTCCACTTAATCTCCATTGCGGGCCGTCCGTCAGGGTGCAGGAAGGGCACAACCGCCTCTACTGACCGACCGTCTCGAATCGCGTCATCGTCAGCCAGCCAGCGCTGGGCGTCCTCGACGGTTGCTTTCTGCTCAGCAAGCGCCTCGACGCCGCTCGCGCTAGCTTCTGCTTCGAGTGCGGGCATGAGCGTGTCGTCACGGTCGTAGTTGTCGAAGTCGTAGGCGTCGAAGGCGTCCTCCTCCGTGTCGAAGTGCTCGCCTCCAAGGGGGCAGGCGCGGTCGTTCGCGTTACAGGGGGCGGGGCCGTTCTTGCCCAAGTGGAATCGGGTCATGGTGTCTCTCCTGGTCGGGGATGGTGGAGAGCACTATCAGCGGGCGTGCCAGCTCATGGCGTAGCCATGAGCTGTCGCGAGGTGAGGGTCCGCAGTGAGCGCAGCCCTAAGCGGTTTTCCGCATGGCGACCGCGCATTCCCACGCCCGTCCGGCGCGTGCGTCGGTAGCGCCGTTAGGGGGTCGCGGCCATAGCTGTTTTGCTAGAAAGCGGCAGAGTCGATGGGTTGTAAAGGCTGAGGACCAGCACACTGTGGCGAGACAGTGTGCCGGTCCTCGGTGGTCAGTATGCCCATGAAAGAGCTAGCCGTGTGCCGGTCCTAAACAACTGTGCGCCGGTCACCAGTGAGAGGTGTGACCGGCGCACAGCAAGGGGGTCAGAGACGGGGACGCTTGCTCTTCGTCCAGGGCGACGGCAGTAGCCGGTCCTTCATCTTCTCCTCGTAGGCGAGGCGCAACTCCTGGGGGTCAGCGGAGTGGAGCCGCTCGGGGCACTCGGCGTCTCTACAGGGCACGGGCTGCCCAAGACGGAAGCTGATGTGGAAGCGGTCAACGGGGTTCATGTGGACTCCTAGGTGTGAGCGTTGGTCGAGGGGCACTATCAGCGCCGCTGGCATGTGGTGGATGTGAGCGGAGCTAAAGACAAGAGGCCCCGACCGGTCGGTCGGGGCCTCTCAGGGGGAGGGAGTGGTAGCGACTAACGGGAGTGGTCAGTCGTCCCTCAGGGATCAGTCCTCGTCCGTGTTGCCGTAGCGCTCCTGGTAGCCACCGTCCTTGGTGAAGGAGTTGTCGTCCGATGCGCTGCCCTGGGAGCCATCGCAGCTCCCCACCGTGTTGGTGTAGGTGTTGCTGGACTCGATGCACTTACCAGCGTCCACGCCCTTGTTCATGATGGCCGTACCGAGCCACACCACGACGAGGATGGCGACGATGACGAAGCCCGCGATGAGGATGACTGTCTGTACGACATCACCGGAGTCGAGGTTGCCGTCGTGTTTGCGGGCCTCGAGGCGCGCCTTGAGTGAGTTGAGCATGTGGATCTCCTTGAGCGAAAGTCGCCACCTCCCAGTGAGGCGGCGAGTTAGCTATCGGAGTGAGCTGGCGTAGGTGCGCTGGCTCGACTTAGCGCGCTTAGCGCCGTTGATGCTGTGCCGCAGTACTCCGCAGCAGGAGCCGCTCGGACTGGTGGACGGGTGAACCCACGCGAACGCGCTAAAGCCCTGTGAGGCCGTGAGTACTGCGCGCCTGCCCATGCCGTGGGGGGTGGGACAGGGGAAAGCCCCCACCCGCAGTTCGTGACCAAACGCTCGCGGGCGGGGGCCCTGAAGGAGACCCCGGGCAGGAAAAACGCCCTGGACACGAGAACCACTATCGGCGTCGTCGTGAGGCGCCCGCTTGCGAACGGTGCTGTTGCCGTTCGTGTGCGTAGGCACGGCTCGCCCTGGCCAGAACTTGAGCGTATGCGCCGAGATGGATGGGATCATGGCGGCTGGAGAGAGAGGGGACACGTGGCGAATCCGGAGTTCATGCTGGCCGACTTGCGAGAGAAGTACGAGGCGCTACCCGACTCGCCGCGATTCGCTCGCCTCTACGACGAGTCCGAGTGGGGTCACATGTTCGCTGTCCTCCACCGGCGCCTGAACGACCACTTCAGCGACATCAACGGTCGCGCGAAGACCACCCGTCACTACTGGGCCGACAACAGCCGTGACCTGCTCGCCCTGATGGATGAGATCGAGAAGGACCTCCACCTGTTGAGGCGGGCTGGCGTCGAGGCGGAGTTGGACCGCTCCTACCAAGACGCGCTCGACCGGTGTCGGCCATGGCTCACCCCAAGCGGGGGTAGTCCAGTGCCGGAGGACTTCGAGCCCATCAAGGTGGTCGAGTACGAGCCCGTCTTCACCTCCGGATCGACCAGCGTAAAACTCGAAAAGCAACAGACCCCTGTCGAGATGAAGATGGTCGGCAGCGGGTCCTACGCCCACGTGTACTCCTACGTCGACCCCGATTACGGCATCAAGTTCGCCGTGAAGCGAGCGAAGAAGGACCTCGACGAGCGAGACCTGGGACGCTTCAAGCAAGAGTTCGAGGTCCTCAAGGGCCTGAGTTTTCCGTACGTGGTGCAGGTCTACCAGTACAACGAGGCGCGGAACGAGTACCGGATGGAGTACTGCGACACCACGCTGCGCGCATACATCGGTCGGAGGAACGCAGCGCTCTCCTTCACCGCTCGTAAGCGCATCGCCCTTCAGTTCCTCTACGGCATCAACTACCTGCATCACCGGGAGCTGCTGCACCGCGACATCAGTCTTCAGAACATCCTGGTCAAGGAGTTCGACGTCGGCGCCGTCCTGGTCAAGCTCTCGGACTTTGGTCTCGTGAAGGACCCCGCGAAGGACTTCACCCTGACCCAGACCGAGATGAAGGGGACGCTCCGCGACCCCATGCTGACGAACTTCAAGGACTACAAGGTCGTGAACGAGATGTACCCCATCGGTTGGGTGCTCGGCTACATCTTCACCGGCCGGGAAGGCCTGCAGCCGCGGGGTGATGCGGTGGGCGACATCATCCAAAAGTGCGCGATCCTCGATCTGGGCGCGCGCTACCAGACCGTCGCCGACCTCATCGCGGACGTAGAGAGGCTGGAGGCGCCCACGGTGCAGACGACGGCGTAGCGCTGGAACGCGCCACGGTGACAACGCCTGTTGACACGACAGGGACTCTCACGACGCGGCCCTCCACGCCAGCACCACACGGCCCCTGGAACTCGGTGGTCGCGGCACGCCCATGCTCGAAAAAAAAGAAACACCCCGCGACTGTGGGACTGAGGGGTGTGCGGTCGACTGCTCCACCCCCTCCGCCGCCCTTGTTCCACTGGCGCGTCGGCTTCGCCTCCGCGCTCGTGAGGTGAAGGGCTCCTGTTACATACCGGCAAGCCCAAGTGTCGGAGAGCCCCAAGTGGCCCTGTGAGCGGGTTGCCCGAAGGGCTTCCGGTAGTTCCAAGTGGACCCGGGTCACGAAGTGGTCCGGTCCACAGCGGGTGTGCGCCGGGCTCCTGGCCGCACTCCCGCCATCGGGTCGTCGAGCTCACTCGGGGTGGGAAGCCACGGGCAGTGAAGCGGAGCGAGCCGGACCCTAGTGGCGACCGCACGGAGTGAGGGGTGGCGACCCAGGCCCTAGACCGTCCCAGCCCCCAGCTGGGTGGGCTTGGGCAAAGTGCCGACTGACGGAAGGTGCTTTTTGTTCCGGCAGGGCGGTTGCTTCTTGCTTTCCCCCTTTTCGCCCTACGCCACTGGCAGGCCCCACCTAAGCGCTACGCCCCGCCCCACCTATAAGCCATGCCATTACCGACCTCCAACTGATAGTGCGCCCCGAGGGATTTTCGGCTGAAAGTCCCCGCTCACCACGCAGCTACCAGCATTGGAGACCCCATGACCAAGCCTTCCATCCCGCGGCTCAGCATCCCGAGACCGCCCGGCGCGACCCCACCTAAGACCGAGGCTCCGAAGACCCCGGCGACGCCGCCACGGGCGCAGCCCACCGCGCCCGTGGCGGCCATGCCTACCCCACCTAAGACCACCATCAACACTCCGCCCTCGGCGGCTCCGAGACTGCGCCTGCCAGCAGCTCCGGAGGTGAAAGCGTCGCCCCCAGCAGCAACGGAAGAGGTCGTGGCGGCGCCGCCTACCCCACCTAAGACCACCATGGGAGAGCCGCGAGTAGAGCAGTGTGAGGAGGCCACTCCCTCGCCTGTCAGGGAGGAAGCGGCGGCGCCGGTCATCACCCCCGCGTCCGAAGGGGTGGAGGCGCAGCCCGCCCGCCAGCGCCGCAAGCATCGCCGCGCCAGCCGCTTCCGCATGGGGGAGGAGCACCTCGCCGCACTGTTGTGGACGGACAAGGCGCGCTACACCAGCGTCGAGCAAGTGGCCGTCTACCTCGAAAGCGACACCCGTAGTACGGCGAAGCTCCTCGGCCGGTTGGAGGCGCAAGGGTTCATGGGGAAGAAGAGTTACGGGGGCTTCCCCACGGCCTACTTCCTCACTAGCGCTGCTAAGGACCTGCTGGACGCATCGACTAAAGCGGTGGACGAGGCGTCCGGTCCCGGCGCCATCCGCCACACCATTGAGGTGGGCTGGGTCATGCTCACGGCGCTCAGGGGGGAGGGGCCAGTGCGCTCAGTTGCCAAGGAGGCACTCGGCAGGGAGGTGGAGTTGTCGGACTTCCTCAGTGAGAGCGAGGTCGTACGGGCCGCTAACAAGCGACTGGGGGAGCAGCTCACCGACCTGGAGCGACTGGCTCGCAAGGCTGCAAGCAAGGCCTTCACAGCGAAGTGGGAGGGGTGGGAGGCCATCGCCAGCGAGGCTCGGTTCGCCAAGCCCGAGGACGAGGCCGACGACTCCAAGCTCTGGTTGTGGGGCGCCTACGGCGCTCGCACCCATCCCCACTTCCCCGACCTGGTACTTCGCCTGCCGCGAGACCCGGCCACTGGGCAGGCCCGCAGCATCGCTTTCGAGGTCGAGCGCAGCGTCAAGCCCGCGAGCGTGGACAGCATCCTCAAGGCCTACGAGGGTCAACTTGCTGCCGCTGGTGGTGAGGACGAACAGCGCGCTCGATACCTCACCGCGCTCTGGCTCGCGGGAGACGACCGCGTCGAACAGGCGGTGAGGGCACGCCTGGGGGACGACCCCCGCGGCCACAAGGTCCTCTCCCTACGGCAGACCACCGACTGGAAGCGCACGCTCCTGGCTGGCTTGGAGACAGAAGCAGAGGAGCGTAGGGCGGCTAATGCTGCCGCTCGCGCACAGGGAGCAGTCCACATTACGACCGCCCGGCGCATCACCCCATGCCGTTGTGGCGTCGAGTGCCGCGCACGCTACGGACGCTTCCCCACGGAGCAGGCCGCGCGAGAGTTGCTGGAGGAGCTGGCATGAGCAAGCCCACCCCCATGACTCCCGAGGCCTTCGAGGCCATCAGGGCCGACCACCAAGCAGCACTGGAAGCCGTTCGCCGCCTGGCCCACGAGCACGGTAAGGACTCGGAGAGTGACCAAGCCCAAGCGTTGTGGACGGCGGTCGAGCGGGTCCTACTCGGCGCGGTCGCGGAGCACCAACGCCTCATCTCCATGAGCCTGCCCTCCGAGGTCACGGACCTGTGGCGCGACCACTGTGACGCCCTGGAGGACCGCTATGGGTACGGAGCGCTCATCGCCATACAACGCGCGTGGGGTCCTCCTGGTTGACCCCGGTGCGTATCGCTCGGAGAGAGGCCCGCTGGCATGACGCTGGTGGGCCTCTTTTGCGTGGTTAGAGCGGTTAGAGACCTATCCCGAAGCACTGTCAGGACTGTCTGGACGCCCACTCCGATAGTTAACGACGACCAACGCTCAGGCGGGTGAACTCCCGCCAAAACACTAGGAGATTCCCATGATTCGCATCTTCACCTTCTTCATGTTCGCCCCCCTCGCCCTGTCGCTCTTCGGTGCCTTCGAGGACGGCGCGGGCCTCGCCACCATCGCCACCAACATCACTGAGGTGGTCGGCATCGACGCGGGCCACGCCTTTGACCTCGGTGGCGGTCGCACGCTCGAAGACGCCTTCAACAGCAACGTCTTCAGCTACACCGGCCCCAAGTTCTGACCACCCGCCCACCACGACTCCCGAGGACGTTCCCATGACTGACGCCAGGCTCGACCACTCGCTCACCAACACCTACGACGCTCGCCGCCGTGCTGCCACTGACCCCCACGAAGAGTTGCTCGCGGCCTACGAGTCCCTCCTGCACCTCCGCGCCGCGCAGATTCGGGAGTCGGCCCGGGCCTATGAGGCAGAGCTCCACGCCCACTACGAACTCGACCCCACCATGGCCGAAGCCTTCAAGCGCCGCGAGGCCGACCACCGCGATGTGGCACGGAAACTAGAGGGCCTCGCCAACGACGCACTCGACTCCTACCTGCGGCTCCGCGCCGTCGTGGACGGCAACAACGCGGACGACGCCCTGCCCACCCCGAGCGTGTAAGCCCGCCATGAGCAACCGTCACGACGCCCGTGGGGGCGGCGAGCCTGCGCTCCCGCGCGAGCCGGCGCAACCAACGGCGGTGGCAGTGGCCTCTGATAGCCCACTCACCTACCACCGAGAGGACTCCTCCATGACGACCACACCCACCACGACCCCTCCTGAATGGGTGAGCATCGCCCAAGCTGCTCGCGAGTTCGACCTTGACTCCTCGACCCTGCGCCGCCTCCTCCGCCTCGAACAGGTGGAGGTCCTTCACCTCCCCCGGAGTTACCGCGTGCGGCGCGCCGATGTCTCCCGCATCCTCAAGGAAAGGACGAGGCCTATGGAAGGTGACTAGCGGCTGAACCGGACTCCCAGCCGGGGAAGCCCACACAACTGAACAGCCGCTCTGGCCTTGTACGGAGCGGTGCCGAAGTACAACTGCATAGCCACCCGCGTCCCATACCTAGCCCATGGGACGCGGAGTGGTGAGAGAAGCATCCTGAGCGGTCACGCTAGAGCCCATAACCCGTAACGGTCGTAGCTGCGGGTCTCGCGGTAGGAGGGCGTCAGTCCGTTGGAAACCGCAATGCTGTGGGGTTGCGCGACTCAACCGCGAAGCCAACAGGCTCGCCGTCTGGAGCGGGCGTGCGGTCTGCCAAACCCTCACCTACGACTGATAAGCCCGCGACACTGGCTCCATGCTGCCCGACCTCCTACGCCCCGGCCTCGCCGTCGTCTTCTGCGGCACCGCCGTCGCCACTGCCTCCGCCGCGCGCGGCCACTACTACAGCGGCCCCGGCAACAAGTTTTGGCAACTACTCCATGAAGCGGGGTTCACCCCCATACTCCTCTGCCCCGAAGACGACGCGAGCCTACTCGACCACGGCGTCGGCCTCACCGACCTCGTGAAGGGAGTGGCGCAAAGCCATGACGCGGGCCTGGACTACAGCGGGACCTCCTCCGTCGCGGCGCACATCGTGGCCGCTTCCCCGGCGTGGGTGGCGTTCAACGGCCTCACCGCGGGGCGCGCCGCCGCCACGCAACTGGGCCTCGCGCGCAAGAAGGAAGTGGCGCTGGGGGAGCAACCCTGGGGCATCGGCGCGAGCCGAGTCTTCGTCCTCCCAAGTAGCAGTGGCGCCAACGCGGGCATGCCCTACACCGAGAAGCTCAAATGGTGGCGCGAGTTGTATGAGCGTGCGAGCACTGACTCCTGATGGGCTGCGGCGTTCTCCCACGGGACGCGCGCGGCGAACCTAGGGTTGGGTGATGGACGGACGGCCGACCCTCGCGGAGCACGGTGTGGCCACGGACGCCCTCCGAAGCCTCATGGCGACGGGCTTCGCGACATTCCAGTCGCGTCGTGATGCGCAGCCCGCTATCGCTTCGCTCGGCATCGAAGACTCGCCCACCACCCTGGTGCCGAAGCCCAAGGCGACGTCTGATCCCTGGAGCCACTCCGACCTCTACGGCTATGGCGCCTTCCCATGGCATACGGACGGGGCTGTGGCCACGACACCACCTCGGTGGATGGTCCTGGAGTGTGAACGGCTGGAGAGGGCTTCCCACACAGAGCTTCTTGACCTCCCTGCCGAGCTTCTCGACCGTCTGCGGCGCCTCCCCATGCGCGTGCGCGACCGGAACGGGAGAGTTCGCTTCCTCTCCGCCTACAGGGTGGTCAATGGCGTGCGCTGTCTGCGGTGGGACCCGCGCGTCTGCGTCGTCAAGGACACGGAGCTGTCCCACCTCATCGGCCAGCAACCGCCCACCGTCCTGTGCGAGTGGGCAGCGGGACGCGTTGTCATCGTGGACAACTGGCGTCTTCTCCACAGAAGGCCCGCCGTCGACCCCGGCGCCGCCCGGACTCTTCTACGCACTTATGTGAGGACGCACTGATGTGGGACTACGAGGACATGCTCGGCAAAGCACGGGCCTACTTCGTTCGCGCCGCCGAGCATGAGCAGACGGACGATGATGAGTTCGTCATCTGGCACCTGCTGGGGTTGGAGTTCCTCTTGCGCGCACCGCTCGCCAAGATTCATCCGAGCCTGCTCGCGGCACCGGAAGGCGACAGCCTGCTCGCTGCGAACGGCCTGCCGAGCAAGAAGGAACCCATGTCGGTGCCGACTCACACCGTACTGAGCCGGCTAACTCAGATCGTCCCTGGCTTCATCGAGGACCGAGTTGAGGAGTCAAAGCTCCTTATGGGGTTTCGTAACGCGGAACTTCACACCGCGGAAGCGACCGCGGCGAACCTGTCAAACGACGTCTGGCTACCAAAGCTATTGCGAGTCGCCAACGTGATTTGCGACCACCTGGACCTGCCGGTGGACGATGTCCTGGCGGACGATGTGGTCGAACTCGCTCGTCAGCTCGTGGACCAGGAGGACAAGAAGCTTGCCCATGAGGTTGTGAAGAAGATTGAGTTCGCAACGGCCTTCCTCGCTGGCTTGAGTGAGGAAGAGCGCCAAGCAAGGACCCCGGCGACTCCAACGGGCTGGGGTAGCTACACCCACAGCATTCAGTGTCCTGCCTGTACGACGCTCAACGCCATAACGCTGCAGTTCGTGCGGAATGCTGCTGAGCATCTCCGGTCGGATGGCGCGGGCTGGGAACGCCAAGTCGTGTATGTGGCTACTGGATACTCCTGCCCCGTCTGCTCACTACAGCTCAACACCACGGCAGAAGTGGTGGCTGCGGGGCTGCCTCAACAGTTCATAGATGAGGAGTTCGAAGAGTTCGAGGACCGTTACATGAGCGCCCTGGTGGACGACGACTACGGCAACGACTGACCCTGGAAGCCCCGCAGGAAGTCCTCGCCGAACTCCCGCGCACGCTCCACTCCGCCGCGGGCACGGCGCCCCAGGTCCTCGCCTGGGGTAACGGCAAGCTCGTCCGCATCTTCCGCGGGAGGGGCCTCGAGGTAGACGGTGCGCACGGGAGGGGCAGGCGGCGCCACCTCGACCACGGGCTTGGACTCCCGAAGCCATAGCCATGCGGTGAGGACGACGACCGCTGTGGCCGCGAGGACGCTTAGCCCTCGCACCGAGCGCCACACCGGGACGGGGGTGCGGTCCATCGCGGGGACGCTCACCTCAGACACCACACTCTCCGAAGGTGCGCGGCGACCAGTAGAGGTCACGCTCCGCGAAGGCGGGGTAGGGGACGCTGAGGCGCAGACCTGCTAGCTCATGGAGGCTCACGTAACCCCACTCAGGCATGCCGAGCCCCAGGTCGCACCACCCGAACATCACCCACGACGCGGGGTCCGCCTCGGCGATAAGCCACTGGGCGCTCGACCCCGCGAAGTAGCGGAGGTGGATGACCTTCTGCGCGAAGGGCTTTCCATCGGTGGCGTAGAGGCGCGGCATGGCCACCAACTCCTCAGGGGTGGGCACGAGGGAGTGGCCTCGCGCCTCATCGTGCTCGTGTAGGTCGGTCACAGGAGAACTCCTTGGGCTGAACAGTCGGAACAAAGGACGGGGGTGCGGGAGGGGACTCGCCGCCCGCCCACCCAGCAGGTCACCGCGTGAACGGGGTTCCGGCACTCGGCGCAGGGGAAGACGGAGGCCACGCCGTGAGGTCCCGAACAGTCCGGGCCGTGCTCGCAGGCGGTCACGGGGTCGGCACCCGCTCGATGTGCTGCCAGTGGAGGTCTCGCACATCGCCATCGCTGAGGCGCACTTGGTAGTAGGTGCCGGTGAAGCCGACGACCTCGCCTCGACTTCCCTCCCACTCCGCAAGAGCGGCGTTCCAGGCACTAGCTCCGTGCCGGACCACAACCTCATCGCCCACCTCAGGAAGGTGGGGGTGGCCGTGGCGCTTGGGGGTCGGGCGCTCCTCACCCTCGACCACGAGGCGCTGCCCGTAACCGGTGCCGAGCCGTCCCTCGGTGTGTGTGGAGAAGTGGCGCAGGCACAAGTAGGCCCAAGCGCCCTGCCGGGTGCGGGCGTCGTAGACAGCCGACGTCCGTTGCCCGTAGGACTGGCACAGGTCACAGTCGGGACGCGACTCGACGCGAGCGGTGGTACTCATCGGCTCAGTCCCTCGCTGCCATGCGTCGGACGCCCCGCCAGGTGAGGTGCTCCTCGCAGGTGTGGGCAACCGTGCCGTTCTTCAGGGAGACGGCGTGGACGGCCGGGGTGTCCCGGCGGAACTTCACCGAGCAGACGACGCAGGGGTTCGGCATCACTGGACCTCCACCCAGCGGGCGCAGGTGCGGAGCAGGTCGTCGTAGCTGCCGCTCATCGCTTCGTCGTTGAACTGCTGGACCTCAGCGGCGCTTACGCCATGGGACTTGAGCGCCCTTGCAACGCGGCCAAGAACAGCGAAGGCGTTGCCGTCGTGGCCAGACAGTTGGACGGTTAGGTCGGGGTAACGGGGAGTGTTCATGGTTGGAACCATGACGGGAGCTACTAGCCAGTCAACCCATAGAAAAAGGGGAGTCGGGAGACTCCGAAGAAGTCCCGACTCCCCTTAGAACTAGGGCTTATCAGCCATACCAGTAGGGGTCCGAGTCCTCGCGGTTTAGGCGGGCGATGTAGTCGCTGCTTTCGAGGCGGTTGTACCCCGTCGAGTCGCTTCGGCTCTGCCTCTTCTGCTTCCTGGCCGGTCGCTTCAGGCTCTCCGGCACGGGGCCGGGGTTGTTCAGGTCTCTACCGCACTTCAGGCAGGGGAACGGACCGTCCCCGTTGCCCCAGTAAGACTCGCCGAAGACGTAGTGGCCGTTGATGACACTCCAACACATAGGGGTTCTCCTCTTCTGAGCGCTTGGTCGCTGTGGGGACTATCAGCGAGCGCTCGGGAGAGCCATGCCCAACCCGTTCGGTAGTGGGCACGGGCCGCGGGGCCACTCCTGCCTCAGCGAAACCCCCTCCAGGCGGGGGTGCTCACGGGTGCTCACACAGGCGGCCCAACGGGCCTGCTCGCTCCGATAGTTAACGCAACCCACAACGCAAGGAGGCCCACATGGCCAAGTTCCACATCAACGCGACAGGAGAGCCGGGACCCTGTACCGCCACGGTCCGCGGCTGCCCCTATGGAGGCGAGGACAAGCACTTCGCCACAGAGGAGGCGGCGTACGACGCCATCGACGCTCGGGAGAACCGCGTCCGCTACTTCGAGCAGGACTGGTACCGCAACAACAGCGCCCTCTCGACCGGGAGCGACCTCACTGCCTCGCTCGACACCTGGATGTCTAGCGAAGTGGAGAACAGCGACCTCAACGAGCAGGAAGAAAGCGACCTCGCTCAACGCCTGGTGGAGTCCGGACCCGAAGGCGACTGGGAGGAGGTCACCGATACCTACCTCCGCGACGCCCGCGGCTGAGGTGAACGCCCCGCTTCGGCGGGGGCAACGCGCCCACCCTTCCCCGCACGAGCGGGGGTAACCAACCCAACCACCTCACCCGAGGAGAAACCCATGACCACATCCGACCCCGCGCTACGCCGCTACAGACGCATCCTCAAGCGCGCCCACGCCATCGCCGAGAAGAACGCGGGCCGAAAGGTGCGCAACGAGAACTACTGGATAGAGCCCGGCGACGGCGACCCGCACCGCCTGCGCATCCGCTACGCCCTCCCCAACAGCCCGCAGACCTTGACCGCCACGGAGCCCCTCGAGGTAAGCGAGGACGACCTCGACGCGCTTTACCACTTCACCGCCGCGCCCTGGCGCCACCGCACCCTTTGACCCCAACCCCAACCGCTTCCAGAAGGGAGCACCAACCACAGGAGAACCGCCATGTTCACACGCACCGCACTGACTGACATCGCCCACGACTACCTACGCGAACACCCCGCGCCGAGCCGGGAGCGCTACATCTGCGAGAACTACCTCGCCCAGCCCCACAACCCCCAACTCTTCGACCTCATGGCCTACGAGGTCGCTCCGACAGTGGCGCTAGAGCGCCTAGGGGCGTGAGCGCCATGCTTTGCCACTCATGCCGCAAGCCCAAGGTGGACGCCACGGGCAAGGCCAACCACGACCACGACGCGGCACAGGGCTACTTCGGCTACTCCATCTGCGCCCTATGGGACCTCGACCCCCAAGAACTAGCGGAGGCCATGGTGGACGACTTCGCGCGCGGCCTCACCGACCCGCCACTCACCGAAGGAGCCCTCCTGTGAAGTACGGATACTTGCGCGTGAGCACCGGGGAGCAGAGCCTCGACCAGCAGGAGAGCCAACTCCGACGCCTGGGCGTGGAGGTGTTCGTGCGCGAGAAGGTCAGTGGCCGACGCAAGCCCCGCCCACAACTCGAAGCCATGCTGGGGGAGTTGAGGACCGGCGACGAACTCCACATCACCAAGCTCGACCGCCTCGGGCGCGACATCACGGAGCTTCACGGGCTCGCTCGCACCCTGGAGGACAAGGGCGTGGCTCTCGTTATCGGGGGACAACGCCACGACCCCC
Organism: Nocardioides massiliensis; assembly: GCF_030811215.1. Lineage (NCBI taxonomy): Bacteria > Bacillati > Actinomycetota > Actinomycetes > Propionibacteriales > Nocardioidaceae > Nocardioides > Nocardioides massiliensis. The sequence continues at coordinate 819,874 of NZ_JAUSQM010000001.1, read as the reverse complement.
ACGACCCCACGGGCAAGCTCTTCTTCGGCATGCTCGCGCTCTTCGCGGAGTTCGAGGCCGACCTCGTGGCGGCCCGCACCCGCGAGCGCCTCGCTGAACTGCGAGCGCAGGGGAAGGCCACGGGCAAGCCCCGCGTCCTCAGTGACCGGCAGGCTTCGGCACTCCTCAACGCCCATGAGGCCGGCGAGAGCATTGCAGCCTTGACCCATCGGCTGGGCGTCTCGCGTAGCACGGTGCGGAGGACCCTTGACCGCGAACGGGTACGAAGGGCGCTACGGGACTCTCCTGGACTGCGGCGCCAGGTGCGGGAGCTAGAGGCGGAGCGGGAGAAGGCGCTCCGGGACCTCGACAAGGCCATGGCTGAGCGGGGTGATGACGATGCTGCGCAGAAGTGACCCCCATGCGCCCGCCACGGAGAAGCAGGTGCGGGAGGCGTCCACGCTCTTGGGGTCTCTCGCGGTGAAGGGGCGGCTCCACCACCTCGGCTGGACGACCCGCACCTACGTCAGTACCTCCCTGACGACCACCCACCACGTCAACTCGGCGCGCCTCGCAGAACTCACACAGGAGGAGGCGAGCCACCTCATTAAGCGCCTACGGAAACTGAACAAGCGCTACCGCTAGACACCCCCGTACCCCCTCCCAGCGGCCCGCCGGTCCCCCTTCCGGCGGGCCGTTTCCTATGTGGTCCGCCCACGCCCATAGGCGCATGGGCAGGACGCAGTGAGAGCGGGATAGGGCGGGCTACAGCGGAGGGGCGTGGGAATGTGTCGGCCCACGCTCACGCCACTGGTGCCGCAGTGGGTGAGTGGCGGCTAACGCTTGCCCTTGCTCCGGTTGTCGAAGAGGCACAGCATTTGGCAGTTCTCCGCGACCGTCTTCCCGCCCTCGTGCCACGGGGTGATGTGGTCGGCCTCCATGTCCTCGATGGCGAAGTGCTCTCCACACTTGACGCAGATGCCCTTCTGGCGCTCGTAGGCCTCGCGCTTCTGCTTGTCGTCAAAGGCACGCAGACTGAGGTGGCGCTCCTGCCCGTCGAGGAGGTAGGAGAAGATGCCGGACTTCTTCTTGACCTCCTCGTCCTCCATTAGCTCGGCCACTTGGGCGTCGAGCTTGGCGGGGTCGAGGGGCTTGTCGTTGAACTGGTTGTAGAGCTCTCCCCACGGCACGCCCTTCATCTCCCGGCGGTAGGTGGGATAGATGGCCCTTGCCCAGTCAATGACGCCGCGGAAGTAGTTCCACAGTTGGACGGCATTGGGGTCGTGCTGGTGCTTGGCCATGTAGGCCTCAACCTGGTCGCCACTAATCCACTTGATAGCGGTCTCGAGGTACTTCTGGCGGAGGTAGTCGCCCATGAGGTAGTCCCCGCCGACCTTGCTCGCGGGGCAACCACGCTTGCTGAAGTAGCGCTTGGCGTCAGTGATGTAGGGACCGGCGTAGACGGCGTTCCGCAACTCCTGGTTGGAGAGGGGCTCGCCCACGATGTTGATGGTCCTGAACCAGTCGAGCTTGTCGCTTGGTGAGCCGGTGCAGAAGTAAACGGTCAACTCGTAGTCGAGGATGCGCTTCTTCTCGTCCTCCTGGAGGTTGTGGAAGTAGCGCTGCTGAAAGGAGAAGTCGCCCTTGACGTACTGGCAGATGCTGATGGTGCGTTGCTGTCCGTCCATGACCTCAAAGGTGCGGGTGTCCCCGTCCTGGAGGTCGTCGCGCACCACCCAGTACATGACGTTGAGCGGGAAACCCTTGGTCAGCGTGTCGATGACCGCGTCGCGCTGCTTGTCCTTGTAGACGAACTCGCGCTGGTAGGGCGGACGGATGTCCAGTTGCCCGCCGTAGCCCACTACGCCCTGCTCGTCGTTGTCCTCATAGCCCTCTGTTAGCTCGCGGACGGTGATGTGCTTGAGCGTTATCTCCATTAGAGCCTCTTGTTCCGAATGAGGATGCGCGCGTACTTCTGTTCGTAGTAGGTGCCATCGACCTCGTAGTAGGTCTTTCCAGCGGGGGGCTGGTCGACCACCACCGCGGGGCCGTCGTTCAGTTTCGAGACCACCGTGCGTGCGCCGTTCGCGCTGACCTGAGTTTGTGCTGGATAGGTCTTCGTCGGGTTCCCGAGGGGCGCCTTGCGAGCCCCAGGATCTCGAACTGCTCAGGGTTGTGCTTCTGGAGGAAAGTAATCGGGACGCCCATAGTGCCTGAGTAGTCCGTAGGGATGTCCTCGGTTCGGGATACCTCGATGGCGTCGTAGTTGTCGTAGCGCGGGTAGAGCGTCGGGTCGAAGCTCTTGTAGAGGATGAGGTCCTCGTGGCGCTTCCTGATGTCGAGGTTCGTGAACCAGCAGGCGTTCCCCATGCTCCGCCACTTCTGCCCGTTCTCGTCCACCCAGTAGCGGGTCTCGCGGGCCTCGTAGTAGTCGGGCACGCGGAACTCCATGTGACCGTTGTTGTGCCCGAGCCACAGCTTGTTGGCTTGTATGAGTGGGAAAATCTCTTTGTAGGTGATGGCGTTGTGGTTCCCGATGACGATGAACTTCTTGTCGTGCTCCACCAACTGAGCGAGGTACTCACGAAATAGGCTGAACGGTGGGTTGGTAACCACGATGTCGGCCTGCTTGAGGAGGTCGATGGCCTCCCTGCTGCGGAAGTCCCCGTCTCCCTTGAGGGGCCTTATGCCTATCTCGTCTGGGTCGGGGACGCTGTTGCCGTTCTTGTCACCCTCGTACTGGAGGTAGACGGCTTCCTCGGAGTCGTTCTGGCTGAAGAGGTCCGCGTTCTGGCTCTTGTAGCAGGTAGCGATGAGCTTCTTGAGCCCGAGGGGTTCGAAGTTGTACGAGAAGTAGTGGAAGAAGTTGGAGACCCTGGGGTCGTCACAGTTGAGGTAGACCGTCTTGCCAGCGAAGTGGTGGCGGTAGTGCTTGAGCTCTTTTTCGATGTCAGTGAGCTGGGTGTAAAACTCGTCCTGTTTCGCGGTCTTGGCTGCTCGCAGGTGGTGGCGCTTCTGCTCGACGGTCAAGGTTCTCTCTCCGTTGCGGGGGTGCGTCAACCCTACGCGGACGCGCGGACACGGGTAGGGACTTCGGCCTCGGCAGGGTCCGCCGCGGTGAACGGTCCGCGGGCCGAAAAACGGCCTCCGTTGCGTGTCGCGTTGCGTGTCGTAGCGGGTTGAGCGGGCCCAAAACCCATCGTGACCTGCATGTTTACAAGTAGAGGTTGAAAACCCTCCGCCACCGCCACATCGAGATCGGCCCCTGAACTGCGCAGACGCGGTCCGGGGGCCGATCCTCGTTCCTGGTCGTTTGCCGAGGAGCCCGCGGCGGGAACCCTCGGGCATGGACACCAACGAGATCATCGTGCTGGTCGTCGTCATCGTCGTGGTGCTTGCCCTGATCGGGTTCGCGCTCGCGGCAGCACGACGCAAGCGGGCGGAGCAGAAGCGGGAGCAAGCACACGAGCTCCGGCAGCAGGCGGGGCTGAAGGCCGAGGAGGTCCTCGACCGGGAGCGGCACGCGCAACAGACCGGAGCCGAGGCGCAGCAGGCACGGGCGCGCGCACAGGCCGCGGCTGCGGAGGCCGAGCGGCGCGAGGCGGAGGCGGCGCGGATCGCCCGTGACGCCGACGCGCGCCGTGCGGAGCTCGGCTCGACGCTGGAGGAGGCCGAGCGCCTCGACCCGGACGCCGGCAAGGACGCGCGCCTCGACGAGCGCCCGGTCGACCATCACGAGGGGCCCGTCGACGGGGACGCTCACGCGGAGCGCCCTGCCACGCAGGCTGACGACCTCCCGCCCGAGAACGGTCGGCACCGCGCCTGAGCGTCTGTAAGGAAGGTTCCCGTGAGTGTCGTGGGGCCTCGGGTCAGCTGGCTGGTCGTAGTTCGACCTCGAGGCCGAGTGCGCGTAGTTGTTTGAGGGCTCGTCGTTTGATCTGGTCGGGGTGGCTGAGCTGGTAGTGATCAGCGCCGAGATCGCGATAGGCGACGTCGTCGGTGAGCATGTGCCAGACCGAGGTCAGGATGGAACGCTCGATCGCGACGATGGCCCGTAGGCGTCCGCGGCGGGCAGCGATGCGGCGATAGCGGGCGGCCAGGTAGGTGTTCTTGCTTTTGGACGCAGCGAGCGCTGCGCTTCCGAGCGCGCCTTTGAGGTAGGAGTCCCCGGGGCGAGTCGTGCCCTGTTTCTTGCGGCCTGCGGACTCGTTCTGGCCCGGCGCGACCCCCGCCCAGGCCGCTAGGTGTGCTGGGGAGGGGAAGTTGCTCATGTCGCCGCCGGTCTCGGCGATGATCACATCGGCCACGATCACCGAGACCCCGGGAATGGTGATCAGCAGGTCGCGGAGATGCCGAAAGGGTTCGATCATCACCTCGATCCGCTCATCGAGGGTGGCGATGGCTTGGTCGTGTTGTTCGATGCGGTCCAGGTGCAGACCGATCATGAACGCGTCGTGATCGCTGAACCGGCCGGTGAGGGCGTCGATGAGCTGGTCTCGCTTGGCGCGCATCGTGCCCAAAGCCAGGTCCGCCAGGACCTCGGGATCACGCTCACCAGCCACGAGGGCTTTGAGCATCCGACGGGCCGAGACACCGTTGAGGTTCGAGGCCACGACCGAGAGCTTGATCCCGGGTGATTCCAGCCGCTTCTCCAACCGGGTGGTCTCACGGACCCGCTCACGGGCGATGATCGTGCGAGTCCGGGTGAGGTCACGAAGTTGTCGAACCTGCGGCGGGGGCACGAACGAAGCACGCACCAGACCGTGCGCGGCCAGGTCGGCCAACCACACAGCATCGGAGACGTCACTCTTGCGACCCGGGATGTTCTTGACGTGGCCGGCGTTGGCCAAGATCAACTCGAACCCGGCGTCCTCGAGCAGGTAGTAGTAGGGCTTCCAGTAGTCGCTGGTGGACTCCATCAGCACGCAACTGACCTGCTCGGCGATCAGGTACTGGCGCAGATCCAAGATCTCGCGAGTCATCGATCCCCAGTCGCTGACCTCGGTGCTCGTGGCGCGAGCACCCGAACCCTGGACACGCACGCACACTTTCGCGCTCTTCTTGCCGATATCGATCCCGGCGCAACGCGAGTGAATGACTTCCATGACATCCCCTAGGACCCGGCGCCGACAACGCCACCAACGCCAGCAATGCCAGTGGCGCTGTCGAGCAGTGATGTGGACAGGCGTGTGCCGCGGGGAGGGCCAGAGGTCAGACGAAGTCTGTAAGACGTGCTCGATGGCGACAATCCGCGGTTCCCGCGGAGACCCTCCGCGCCAAGCTCGATAACAGGCTCCGCCCCGCCCTGCAGGGTCGAGGCAGTGGCGCTAGAGACAAACGGCTGCGGACCGCGACACACCCCCCAGTGTGATCCTCAGCAGTACTCAGCGGAAGACCCCCGCCGACCGGCCCCAACCCCCGCGGAACCTTCCCCCCACGCATCGGTGAGCGAAGCCACCAAAGAGCTCGATACACCCCCTCGTTCCTCGGGGGCACTCGACGACCGTGGGTCGGGGCACTCGACGACCGGAGGCCCTACTCCAGCTCGTCGACCTCGTGCTCGATCCGCTCCTCCGCTTCACGGCTGGCGCGGGCGGGGATGGCGAGCGCGACCAGCGCCGCCAGGATCGCCACGCCGGCGCCGATGAGGAGCGCGACACGGAAGCCGGTCTCGCTCGGGACGGCGACACCGCCGAAGTCGACGGTGAGCTGGATGAGCACCGCGGCCATCACGGCCGAGGCGAACGTCGTCCCGACCGAGCGCATGAGCGAGTTGACGCTGTTGGCCGATCCGGTCTCCGAGAGCGGCACGGAGCCCATGATCAGGGCGGGCAGGGCGCCGTACGCCAACCCGACCCCGGCACTGGCGACGCCGTTGGTGACGGCGAGGCCCCACGGCGAGCCCATCAGCAGTACGGCGAGGGCGTACCCCGCCGCGATCACGGCCGATCCGACCGCCAGGGTGATCCGGGGACTGGTGAGCCGCGAGAGGCGGGCTCCGAACGGGGAGACGATGGTCATCACCAGTCCGCCGGGGAGCATCCACAGCCCCATCGCGACCATGCTCTGCCCCAGGCCGTAGCCGGTCTCGACCGGCAGCTGCAACAGCTGCGGCACGACCAGCGTCTGGGCGAACATCGCGAACCCCAGCACGAGACCGGCGACGTTGGTGAGCAGCACGACCGGACGTGCGGTCACGCGCAGGTCGACCAGCGGGTGGTCGGAGCCGAGCTCGAAGCGCCCCCAGATCAGCAGCACCACCACCGCGGCGACCAGGCAGCCGAGGGTGGGTGCGCTGGTCCATCCCCACTCGCCGCCCTGGGAGATCCCGAGCAGCAGACAGACCAGACCGGTCCCGAGTCCGAGTGCGCCGACGACGTCGAACCGTCCGCGCGCCCCCACAGGCGCGGCAGGGACCAGCACGAGGATCAGGACGCCGACGAGGATCGCGAGCACGGTCGCTCCCCAGAAGAGCAGGTGCCAGTCGCCGTACTCCGCAACGGCAGCAGCGGTGGGCAGCCCGAGGCCGCCGCCGATTCCCATGGCCGCGCTCATGACGGCGATCGAGGGTCCGAGCCGGTCGGCGGGGACGACGTCGCGCATCGCCGCGATGCCGAGCGGCACGAGCCCCATGCCGACCCCCTGGAGCCCGCGCCCGACGATCATCGGCGCCGCGGTCTCGCTGAGCGCGCAGACGGCCGAGCCGATCGCCAGCACGACGGTGCAACCGAGCATCACCCGGCGCTTGCCGTAGAGGTCGCCGAGCCGCCCGCTGACGGGCGTGGCGACAGCCGCGGTCAGGAGGGTGGCGGTGACGACCCACGAGGCCGTGGCTGACGAGGTGTCCAGCAGGCGGGGGAGGTCACCGAGGAGCGGCACCACCAGCGTCTGCATGAGCGCCGCGGTGATGCCGGCCAGGACGAGGACGACGACGACGGCGTTGGGGTTTGCCGCACGCACCGTGCGCGAGCCCGACGCCGCGGTCTCGTCGAGCACGGAGGTCACGAACCTGCAAGATACAGACGTTGCGGGCCCGAGGGGCGGAGTTGGCTCAGCGACCGGGCACCAGGCGGCGGACGCGCCGGTGCGCGACTGCCGCCCGAGCGGCGTTCATCCCGCACGCGCCGTGCACCCCACCACCGGGGTGGGCGGAGGCGGAGCCGAGGTAGAGACCGGCGATCGGGCTCTCCGTGCGGCCCCACCCGGGGACCGGGCGGAAGACCAGCTGCTGGTGGAGCTGGGAGGTGCCGCCGTTGAGACCGCCGCCGATCAGGTTGGCGTTGCGCGCCTCCATCTCTCGAGGGCCCAGGACGCGGCGAGCCACGACACGCGAGCCGAAGCCCGGGGCCAGCCGCTCGATCCGCGCCTGCATCCGGTCGGCGAAGCGCTCGCACTCGTCGCTGTCCCACCTGCCCGTGACCGGGTCGTCGCCGAGATCGCGATCGACCTGCTGCGGGACGTGGGTGTAGGCCCACAGCGACTCCGTGCCTGCGGGGGAGCGGGTCGGGTCGCTGGTCGTCATCTGCCCGGCCAGCATGAACGGCTGCGGGGGGATCGTGCGGGCGTTGACGTGGTGCAGGGCGTCGGCGGCCTCCTCGACGGAGTCGGCGACGTGGAAGGTCCCGGGCGCGTACGGCGGCTCGACCTGCCACGGCACCGGGCCGTCGAGCGCCCAGTCGACCTTGACGGTGCCGGGGTCCATCTCGAAGGAGCCCATCGCCCGCAGCGTCCGCGCGGGGAGGTCCTCGGCCGGGACCAGCCCGCCGTAGAGCTGCGGGGCCGTGACGTCGGCGACCACCGCATGGCGTACGGCGTACCGCTCACCGTCAGTCGTGCGTACGCCGACCGCCCGACCGCCGGCGACCTCGATCCGGGCCACCTCGGCGTTGCACCGGATCTCGCCGCCCAGGGACCGCACCCGGCTCGCCATCGCCTGGGTGAGCATGCCCGCACCACCCTCCGGCACCGGGTAGCCCACCGTCTGCCCGAGCATCGTCAGCAGGATGCCCATCAGGCCCGACCCCGGGGATCCGAGCGGGATGTCGGCGTGCCCGGCGTTGCCGGCGAGCAGGAGCCGTGGCGCGGCCCCGCCGAAGCGGAGGCGACCGAAGTCCGCCACCGGCGTGAGCAGGTCCTTCACAAACTGCAGGCCGCCCACCGAGCGCAGCTTCGTCAGCGCGGAGATGCCCGGCCGCACGGGCGGGAACGGCGTGAGCAGGGCGGCGATGAGCGTGTCGCCGATGCGATCCCACGTCGCGCACAGCTCCAGCCATGCGTCGCCGTCACCGGGATGCTGGGCATCCATCAGGGAGGCGGTCACGTCCCGGTCGCGGTGGAGCATCGCCCACTGGCCGTCGGGCAGCGGATGACCGAGCACGCCGGGCGCGTGCCGCCATCGCAGGCCGTGCTCCTCCAACCGGAACGACTGGATGGTCGGGGAGCCCGCTGCCAACGGGTAGAAGGCGCTGAACGTGTCGTGCACGTAGTCGGGGTGGACCTCCCGGTCGCTGCGCACCGCGCCCCCGACGTCGGGCTGCGCCTCGAGCACGAGCACGGACCAGCCGCGGTCGAGCAGATGGTTGGCGGCGACGAGGCCGTTGGGACCGGCCCCGACGACGACCGCGTCGTACGTCGTGGTCATCGGCTCAGACTCCCAGGTGGGTGAGCAGGTTGCGAGCGATGCCGATGATGGCGTTGCCCTGGTCGCCGTGGACCTGGTTGCCGTCTGGTTGCGACTCCAGCACGTTGCCGGTGTGGGGGTCCACGGGCCGGGTCCGGTCGATCGCGCCGTGCTGGAAGAAGGGCCCGATGATGGCGTCGTACACCATCGGCAGCGCGGTCGCGCCGATCCGGATGACCTGGTTGGACAGCAGCAGCTGCGAGGGGCGGGGCAGGTCGCTGCTGATCCGCGCGAGGATCTGGGCGGCCACCCGCTCCGGGCTGGCGGTCGGTGGCGGGGGTCGGCCCTCGAAGCCGTCGTAGTTGGCCGCCTGCTGGTAGATCGGGGTGTCGACGCCACCGGGGGCGACGTAGGAGATCCGGACTCCGCGCTTGTCGGCGTTCTCCAGCTTCAGCTGCCGGGCGAGGGCGTGCACGCCCCACTTGCTCAGGACGTACGGCGTCATGCCTGGCACCGTGATGTGGCCGACGACCGAGCCGACCAGCGTGAGGGTGCCGGCGTCCTGGTGACGCAGCACGGGGATGACGTGACGCGCGACGTTGACCGAGCCGATCAGGTTGGTGCGCAGTACGCCGTCGAAGACCTCGGGAGGCACGTCCTCGACCCGGCCGTAGGCGACCACGCCGGCGCAGTTGACGAAGGCGTCGATCCGGTCGTGCTGGTCGAGAACGGCGGTGACGAGGGCGCGTACGGCGGCGTCGTCCCCGACGTCGGTGGGGACCACGAGCGTCGAGGCCGCACCCGCCTCGGCACACTCCTGCTCCGCGAGTGCGAGCGCGTCGGCGCCGCGAGCGGCCAGGACGACGTGGGCCCCGGCGGCAGCGGCGGCGACGACCGTCGCGCGTCCGATGCCGCTCGACGCGCCGGTCACGACGATGACCTCGCCTGGTCGTGGATGGCTCATGGGGGTGTCCTACCCGTCGTGCATCGAGCCAACCGGTGGCGGTGTGGCTCTACGCTCGGCCCATGGACGTACGGGGGGCACGACCAGGAGGCCGTGCCGGTTCGCGGGTGTCGGTCGCGCTGGTCGCCTTGGTCGCGGTAGTGACAGCGGGCTGTTCGGGCGAGGAGGAGCCGGCACCCCCGGAATCCGCCGGGCCGTCCGTGGTCGCGGCGTTCTGCGACCACGCGTTCGACGGCGCGCTCGACGTGGACGCAGCGCGCCCACACGGCCAGCAGGTCACCACGGAGCTGAGGACCGAGGGACGCCCGCAGACCGACTTCTCCGGCGAGCCGGGGATCGGGGTCAACGGAGAGGCGCTCTGCGTCCGCGGTCACTTCGAGCTCTCCACGCCGCGCTGGCGGGTCGTCGACATCCGCTACGCCGTCGAGCTGGTGAGCCCGGATCCGAGGAACCCGCTGATCCCGCACACCTACGAGCTGCGACAGGTCGAGGACTACAACGTCCTCATCGCGCCCGAGACGCCGTGCGGCGACGTGACGTGGACCTACCGGCTGCGCGGACCCGGTGGCGCCACCGAGACCTGGACCGGCACGTCGCGCCACGGCCTCGACTGTCCTGCCTGACGCCCGCTTCCGCTGACCGGGACCGGGACGCGCAGCGGCGGCACCGGTTGGGAGGTTGCGGCGGTGACCGACACGAGCCTCGCCGCCCCGACCACCCTCGAGGTGTCGGTGACCCTGCCGCCCGACGCCCCGCTCCGCGACGTGGCAGCGCTGGCGCGGCGGGCCGAGCGGCTCGGCGTCGACACCGTGCAGGTCGCCGAGACCATGCACGACCCGTTCGTGGTCAGCACGCTGGTCCTGGAGCACACGGCGCGGCTGCGCGTGCGGACCAGCATGGTCGTCGCCTTCGCCCGCAGCCCGATGCTCACGGCGTACGCCGCCTGGGACCTCGCCCGCTTCTCCGACGGCCGCTTCGACCTCGGCCTGGCCACGCAGGTGCGCGGCAACATCGTCGACCGCTACTCCGCCACCTGGGTCGACCCGGTCGGTCAGCTGCGGGACTACGTGGCGTCGGTGCGGGCGATCTTCGCGGCGTTCCAGGGCCTGCGCCCGCTGGAGCACGAAGGCCCGCACTACGCCTTCCGGCGGCTGCAGCCGTACTTCAGCCCCGGCCCTCTCGACGTGCCCGCGCCGCGGCTCTGGACCGGTGGGGTCGGGCCGGCCATGTGTGCGCTCGCCGGGGAGGTCGCCGACGGGTTCGTCGCACACCCGACCGCCTCCCACCCCCGCGTGCTGACCGACCTGCTCGCCCCCGACCTCGAGCGCGGTGCGGCCCGGTCGGGGCGCAACCGCGAGGGGCTGCAGGTCGTCGCCAACGTACGTCCGTTCGTCGGGCGCACTGACGCCGAGGTGGACGCCGCCCGGGACGCCGGACGGCAGGAGGCGGCCTTCCTCTACGCCACGCCGGCCTACCGCCGACAGCTCGACCTGTTGGGGTACGGCGATCTCGGCGAGCGGCTGAGCGCGATGGCCGCGGCGAAGCAGTGGGACGGCCTCTCCGACGTCCTCACCGATGAGGTCGTCGCGGACCTGGTGGTCCACGCGACGTACGCCGAGCTGCCCGCGGTGCTTGCCGAGCGGTACGCCGGCCGGTGCGCCGGGGTGAACCTGGCTCTCCCTGCCGATGCCGCTGACGACGACGCCTTCGCCGCCGCGATCGCCGCGATCCGGCAGCTGCCCTCCGGGGCGCCGTTCAGGCCGGCAGGGCCCTGAGGATCCCGTCGAGGAGGCGACGCAGGTCGGAGGCGTCCTCGGCGGTGAGGTCGAGGCGCTCCCAGAGCCGGCCGGGCACCTCGGCGACGCGGTCCTGCAGGGCGCGCCCGGTGTTGGTCAGCACCACCCGCACCCGGCGCTCGTCGGCGGGGTCGCGCTCCCGGTGGACGTGACCCGCAGCCTCCAGGCGCTTCATCACCGGCGTGAGCGTGCCGGAGTCCAGGCGCAGGCGGCGTCCGACCTCCCCGATGGTCAGCGGCTCGTCCGCGCTCCACAGCGTGAGCAGGCAGAGGTACTGCGGGTAGGTGAGCCCGACCTCGTCGAGGAGGTCGGCGTACTGCCCGGTCACGGCGCGTGCGGCGGCGTAGAGCGGGAAGCAGAGCTGGGCGTCGAGGTCGAGCTGCGGGTGGGCGGACGGCATCGCCCCACGGTACCGCTTGCGTCATTCAATCGCGCACAATATGTTTGCGCACATGACAAAAACGCTCTATACCGCCACCGCCGTTGCCACCGGGGACGGCCGCAACGGCCACATCCAGAGCAGCGACCAGGTCCTCGACCTCGACGTCCGCATGCCCACCGAGCTCGGAGGACCGGGCGGGGCCACCAACCCCGAGCAGCTCTTCGCCGCCGGGTACGCCGCGTGCTTCCACTCCGCCCTGCGCCTGGTCGCCAAGGGCCAGGGCGCCGATGTCGAGGAGTCCGAGGTCGTCGCCGACGTGTCCCTGCTGCCGACCGAGGCCGGGGGCTTCCAGCTCGCGGTCGGGCTCGAGGTGACCCTGCCCCGCGTCGAGCGCGAGGCCGCCGAGCGGCTCGTCGAGCAGGCCCACCAGGTCTGCCCGTACTCCAACGCCACCCGTGGCAACGTCGAGGTCACCCTCACCGTCGCGTGAGTGCGTAGGCTCACGCAGGTGAGCACCGTGCCGCCACCCGAGAAGCTGTTCGCCAGCCCCGCCGACGCCGCCGAGCGGCTGGAGGGCGTGGGCTACCTCACCGACGCGGCGACGGCCACGACCGTCTATCTCGCCGCCGCCCTCGGCAAGCCGCTGCTGCTCGAGGGCCCGGCGGGCGTCGGCAAGACCGAGCTGGCGAAGGCGGTCGCCGCCGCGACGGAGTCCGCCTTGGTCCGGCTGCAGTGCTACGAGGGTCTCGACGAGGCACGCGCGCTGTATGAGTGGAACTACAAGAAGCAGCTGCTGCGCATCCAGGCCGGCGCCGGGGACGGGGCCCAGGAGTGGGACGCCGTCCACGACGACATCTTCACCGAGGAGTTCCTCCTCACCCGTCCGCTGCTGACCGCGATCCGGCGGAGCGAGCCGACCGTGCTGCTGATCGACGAGGTCGACAAGACCGACGTCGAGGTCGAGGGCCTGCTGCTCGAGGTGCTCAGCGACTTCCAGGTCACCATCCCCGAGATGGGGACCGTCTCCGCCGTACGCCGCCCCTTCGTCGTGCTCACCTCCAACGCCACGCGCGAGCTGTCGGAGGCGATCAAGCGGCGCTGCCTCTACCTACACCTCGACTACCCCGACGCCGAGCGCGAGCTGGCGATCATCACCTCGCGTGTGCCGGAGATCCGGGCGGCGCTGGCCGAGGAGCTCGTGCGGCTGGTCGCCACCCTGCGCGGGCTGGAGCTGAAGAAGTCGCCGTCGATCGCGGAGTCCGTCGACTGGGCCGAGACCCTGATCGCGCTGGGCACGCAGGACCTTGACGCCGACGCGATCCGCCAGACCCTCGGAGTCGTCCTCAAGCACGCCTCCGATCACGACCGGGTGATCCGCGAGCTGAAGCTCGACCGGGTCTGACCATGGGTCTGGTCGAGCGCCACGTCGACTTCGTCGAGGCGTTGCGGCGTGCCGGGATGCCGGTCTCGCTGGCCGAGGACCTCGACGCCGTGCGCGCCGTGACGGCCGTGGGGCTGGCCGACCGTGAGGCGCTGCGGGCGGCGTACGCCGCGACGGTGGTGAAGCGACCCATGCACCGCGCCGCCTTCGACACCCTCTTCGACCTGTGGTTCCCGGCCGTGAGCGGCGGACCCCGGATCCCCGATGCGCGGGACGAGGAGGCGCAGGACGGTGGGCGCGGCCCCGACGCGCCACCGGCCGGCGTACCCGACGACGGCGCCGCGCTCGGCAACTTCCGCGACCGGCTGGCGGAGCAGCTGGAGCAGGGCAGTGAAGCCGACCTCGCGGCTCTCGCGGCCGAGGCGGTGGGGCGGTTCGGGCCGGTGCGCGGCCGCGGACCCGGTCAGCAGGCCTGGTCGGCCTACACCGTGATGTCGCGCGTCCAGCCCGAGCAGCTGGTCGAGCAGCTGCTGCAGGCCCTGATCGCCCAGCCGGGCGAGAGCCTCGACGCCGTCGTCCGCGAGCGGGCGATGCGCACGGCCGCGCGGCGGTTCACCGAGCTCGTCGAGGCGGAGGTGCGCCGCCTGACCGCGGAGGAGCGCGGCGAGGAGCACGTCGCCAAGCACAGCGTGCGCCCGAGCATCGAGCAGATCGACTTCCTGCGAGCGCGCCGCGCCGACCTCGACGCGATGCGCCGTGAGATCTACCCGCTCGCCCGGCGGCTCGCCACGCGCCTGGCGCGCGAGCACCACAGCACCCGTCGCGGATCGCTGGACTTCCGCCGCACCGTGCGGGCCTCGGTCGGCACCGGTGGCGTCCCGGTCGTCACCCACCACCGACCGCGCCGTCCCCACAAGCCCGAGCTGGTCGTGCTCTGCGACGTGTCGGGCTCGGTGGCGCCGTTCGCCCAGTTCACGCTCGGGCTGGTCTTCGCGCTGCGCGAACAGTTCACCAAGGTGCGGGCGTTCACCTTCGTCGACGACGTCACCGAGGTCACCGACGTGTTCCGGCCCGGCGGCGACCTCGCCGAGACGATGACCGAGCTGTCCGCGCGAGCGAGGTACGCCGCGCTGTGGGGGCGTACGTCGTACGGCCGGGCGTTCACGAAGTTCGTGGAGAAGTACCCCGACGCCATCGGTCCGCGCACGTCCCTGCTCGTCCTGGGCGACGCCCGCAGCAACTACGGCGACCTCGGGCTCCCGCACCTGCGGACCATGGTCGGCGCGGCCAAGCACGCGTGGCTGATCAACCCCGAGGCGAAGACGATGTGGGACACCGGCGACTCCGCGGTCAGCGCGTTCGCCGAGATCCTCCAGGTCGCGGAGTGTCGGAACCTCGCGCAGCTGAGCGAGTTCGTGCACGAGCTGACATAGTCGGGGTCTGGGGCGGAGCCCCAGCGGGGGCACTCGGGGGCGGAGCCCCCGAGCGTGCGGTAACCTCCGCCCAGAGCCCTCGTTGGTCATGAGAACGCGTTCTCGACCTGGGAGGTCCCTCCGTGTCCCGCGCCCTCGTCCGACTGCTGGTCCCTGCTCTGGCCACAGCCCTCGCCGCCGTGCTGGCCGTGAGCGGGTCCATCGCCCCCGCGCAGGCCGCGCCGACGTACCAGAAGGGGGAGAAGGGGACGCAGCCGTTCGTCTTCGTCGGCAACAACTGGGCGGGCACCGCCGACGTCCTGCGGCCGGGGTCGTTCCGTCGGGTCGCACGGATCAACATCGTCCCCGACCGGGCCGAGCGGATGCGCGAGATCATGTTCAACCCCGTGCGCCTGGGCTTCTTCCTGGGTGTGCGGATCCTGATCGGTGAGGGCAACGACCAGTTCGTCGACGACATGTACACCAGCAACGACGGCCGGCTCCTGGTCGTGTCGCGGCCGAGCTTCGCCGACGTGGTGGCGATCAGCCTGCGCACCAAGAAGATCGTGTGGCGCTTCCCCGTGGCCGGTCAGCGCTCGGACCACATGGCGGTGTCGCCCGACGGCAAGCACGTCGCGGTGTCGGCGTCCACCGGCAACGTGGTCCACATCCTCGACATCAAGACCGGCAAGGAGGTACGCCGCCTCCCGTCGGGTGACTCCCCGCACGAGAACATCTACTCCCGCGACGGCAAGCGGCTCTTCCACGCCAGCATCGGCTACGTCTACACCCCGCTCGACCACGCCGGTGCACTGCTCGACTCGACCAAGGGCGAGCGGGTCTTCCAGATCTTCGACACCCGCACCGGCAAGCCGGTCGAGATCATCCCGGTCAAGCAGAAGCTGCGTGAGGCGGGCCTGGGCCACCTGTCGTCGGCCGTCCGCCCGATGACGCTGTCGCCCGACGAGCGGTTCATCTACTTCCAGGTGTCGTTCTTCCACGGGTTCCTCGAGTACGACCGCACGAAGCAGAAGATCACCCGGGTCAAGAAGCTGCCCAACCGGGTCAAGCACCTGCCGCGCGAGCTCTACCTGCTCGACTCCGCCCACCACGGCATCGCGCTCAACCCGGCAGGCAAGCGGTTCTGCGTCGCCGGCACGATGTCGGACTACGTCGCGATCGTCGGCCGCAAGAAGCTGCGCACGCTGAAGACCCACGTCAACGCCGGCGGCAAGCCCTACTGGGTCACCCCGAGCGCCGACGGCAAGTTCTGCTACATCTCCTGGTCCGGCACCGACGAGGTCTCCAAGATCTCCTACCGCACCGGCGAGATCGTCAAGACCACCAAGGTCGGCAACCACCCGCAGCGTGTGCGCAACGGCTTCATCCGCAAGAACCTCGTCGCCGGCCTGCGCGGCTGACCCCGGACGTCATACGTCCGGCGAGCTATAGGTCGCCGGGCGTATGACGTCAGCGGATGCGGCCGAGCGGGGTGATCTTCATGTAGTCGTGGCCGCGGACGTGGAAGTTGACGCTCACGGTCAGGTCCTTGCCGCGCGCCGGCGCCTTCACGAACCGCCGGCTGCCGTCCTTGAGGTGCTTGCGGAAGTACGCCGTGCGGGGGACCTCCAGCCAGGTGTCACACATCGTGCCGCGAGCGTCGGCATCGAGCGCGGGGCGCCCCGGCCAGGTGACCTCGAAGCCGAAACCGCAGCTCGGACGGCCCTGCGCGTCCTGGGCGCCGACCGCGCGGAGCTTGGCGCCGACCCGCGCCCGCCCGGAGATGCGACCGAAGGATCGGATGTGCGGCGCCATCGCCTGGGCGGGCGACTTCTTGAAGGCGGCGTTCAGGGGGCGCTTGGCGTCGTACTCCGGCGCCCAGAAGAGGCCCTTGTGCCGGCGGTAGCCGCCGTTGCAGCCCAGCCGGAACCCGGACCCGCCGTCGGTGATCGTCCACCGCAGGGTCTTGCGTCCCTTGCTCCGCAGCGAGATCTCCCAGCGGGCGAAGGGTCCGCCCTTGGGCGGAAGGTTGAGCGACAGGCCCGCGCGGGTGCGCCACGGCTCTCTGCCCACCTTGGCCGAGGTCTGCGAGGCGTAGGTCTGGTAGGCGACCCGGCCCTTGCAGTCGATCAGGCGACCGCGCAGCACGCTGTGGAACGGCAGGGGGTAGTCGCGCTCGGGGTGAACGAGGTCCAGGCTGAGGAAGTGCGAGTCGTCGTTGAAGACCGAGTGGTCCAGCTCGATCCGCCCGAACCAGTACTCCTGCTCGAACTGCTCGTACTCCGCCGTCGGCGCCGCTGCTGCCGGCGCGGAGAAGGACGTCATGCTCAACGCGGTGGCGACGAGCGCGAGCGCGGTGAGCAGGGCAGGGAGGGTGCGCTTCACGGAGGCCACCTGGGGGTGCGGGAGTCGGGCTTGGTGATTATGGCGACCCCGGCCACGACGTCATGCGTTTTCCGCGCTATTGCAGCAAAGACGTATGACGTCAGCGGCCGGAGCGGGGCAGCCAGCCGTCGAGCCGCTCCAGCGCCGCGGTGATCTCCGTGGCGCTGCCGGCGAACGACATCCGCACGAACCGGTTGCCGACGGCCGTGTCGAAGTCGATGCCCGGAGCGGTGGCGACGCCGGTCTCGGCCAGCAGCCGGCGCGACCATGCCATCGAGTCGTCGGTGAGGTGGCCGATGTCGGCGTACACGTAGAACGCCCCGTCGGCGGGCGCGAGCCGGTCGATGCCGAGGCGCGGCAGCCCGTCGAGGAGCAGCGCGCGGTTGGTCGCGTAGCGCGCGACGTGGGCGTCGCACTCGGCGTACGACGCCTCGTCGAAGGCGGCCAGTGCGGCGTGCTGCGACAGCACCGGCGGGCAGATCGTGAAGTTGCCGGTGAGCACGTCGACCGGGCGGCGCAGGTCCTCGGGCACGAGCATCCACCCGATGCGCCAGCCGGTCATGGAGAAGTACTTCGAGAACGAGCAGAACACGACGCCGGTGCGCGACGTCTGCCAGGCGGTGGCCCGCGCCGGTCCAGTCGCCGCGCTCGCGGGCGTCTCGGCGTACTCGATGCCGTGGTAGATCTCGTCGCTGATCAGCCGGACCCCACGCTCCTCGCACCACCGTGCCAGGGCAGCGAGCTCGTCGGGGCGCAACATCGTGCCGGTGGGGTTGGCGGGGCTCGCCACGACCAGTCCGTCGAGCGGCTCGTCGAGGTCCTCGAGCTGCGCGACGGTGGGCTGGAAGCGGGTCTCCGGACCGCAGTCGAGCTCGATGACCTCGCAGCCCAGGGCGGTCAGCACGTTGCGGTAGCAGGGGTAGCCCGGCCGGGCGATCCCCACGCGGGCTCCCACCTCGAACGCCGCGAGGAACGCGAGCAGGAAGCCGCCGGAGGAACCGGTCGTCACGACGACCTCGTCGGCGGAGACCTCGATGCCGTAGGTGCGGCGGTGGTGCTCGGCGATCGCCTGGCGCAGCTCCGGCAGGCCGGTGGCGACGGTGTAGCCCAACAGCGACTCGTCCAGCGCTCGCTTCGCCGCCTCCCGCACGGGCGTCGGCGCCGGCGTCGACGGCTGGCCCGCGACCAGGTTGAGGACGTCGCCGTGGGTGCGCCCGCGCTCCCCGGCCGCCGCGAGCAGGTCCATCACGTGGAACGGGGGTACGTCGGCGCGGCTGGCCGCCGCGAAGCGCTGAGCGTCTGCGGAACTCATGGGGCCACTGTGCCCCACGCCCTGGCGGTGCCGGTCAGGGCGTCGTCAGCGCGTACGACGAGCCGCCGCGGCAGCGCCGGCACGACGGCCGAAGTACGAGCCCTCGCCGAGCTGGGTGCCCGACGCGTAGCCCTGGGCGTCCTGGGCGAGGTTGGACGCGCACGACCCCGCGGCGTACAGGCCCGGCACCAGCGAGTCGTCCTCACGCCGCACCTGCCCGTCGACGGTGACCGCCAGCCCACCGATCGTGAAGCCGGCGTAGAACGCCTTGCCCAGCGACAGGTCGAAGGCGCCCCACGGCCCGGCGTCCTGCGGTGCCAGCCAGTCGGGGTGCTTGTGGAAGTCGGGGTCCTCGCCGCGGGCCGCGTGCTCGTTGTAGCGCTCCAGCGTGCGCTGCAGGGAGCCCTCGGGCAGCTCGAGGCCCGCCTCCATCTCGGCCACCGACTCCCAGCCGTCGATGAACGGGGTGAGCGGGAACTTCGGGTGCTCGATGTGCTCGGAGTCCACGATGAGGTACGCCGCGGCGTCCGGCTGGTCGAGCACGAAGCCGGACGTGCGCGAGTGGTAGGAGTCCTCGGCCACGAACCGCTCGCCACGCTTGTTGACGATGATGCCCTTGAGCAACGAGCTGGGCGGATAGAACGCGACCGTCACGAACGCCTGGTCCATGTGCTTGGTGGCACCGCCCACCGAGCGGCCCATCCGGATGCCGAGGCCGTCGTCGTACGTCGAGCCCAGCGTGAACGGCTTCTCGGCCAGCTGGGGCGTGTGCGCGGCGACCATGTCGGGGTTCATCACGAACCCGCCGGCAGCGAGCACCACGGCGCCGGCCCGGATGTAGCCGGTCTCCTTGAAGCGCTTCCAGCGCACGCCGACCACCGCCCCGTCGCCGTCGGGGGAGTCGTCGACGACCAGGGCGACCGCACCGGTCTCGTAGCGGATCTCCGCGCCCAGGTCGCCGCACCGCTTGACCAGCAGGTCGATGACCATGGCCGCGCCCTCGGTGTCGCCGGGCACGGGCACCTTGTGGCCGCGCGGTGCCGGCACAGCCTGCTCACGGAACGGCCAGACCTTCTCGTTGCCGGTGAACATCAACCCTTCGGTGCCGGGCTGGATGACCGCCTTCTCGGGGTAGTAGCTGCGCTCGAACGCGAAGCCGAGCGCCTCCAACCACCCGAAGTGCTCCACCGAGTCCTGGCAGTAGGCGCGGATCTTGTCGGGCTCGGGGTCCCGCGACACCGCGGTGAGGTACTTCGCCATCTCCTCCGGCGAGTCCTCGTGGCCCGTCGCGACCTGCACCGGCGTACCCCCGCCGAGGTAGAAGTGCCCGCCCGCCATCGAGGTGGTGCCGCCCGCGACCGCCGCACGCTCGAGGACGAGCACGTTCGCCCCGTCCGAGGCCGCCTGGACCGCTGCACACCCACCGGCGATGCCGAAGCCGACGACGAGCACGTCCACCTCATCGGTGAACGACTCCACGGCGGACAGCGGGACGGTCTCGGGGATCGCACACCCGGAGGCGGTGTCCGCACCGGACGTGACAGAGGTCTCAGGCATGCGCGGAGGGTACGGCTGGGAGCGGAACTAGAACAAGTTCTCGTTTCGCGGGTCGGGCAGCCGGGTGCGCCGCGTCAGGCGCAGGTCTCCTCGTCGGGCTCGACCTTGATGGCACGCGGGGCGCGCGCCAGCTGGTTCCAGTTGTTGCCGACCATCACCGTCAACCCGGGGCCAATACCGTCACGGACCACGATCGGCGTACGTCGTCCCAGGTGGCGCGCGAGCAGCTGCGCGGCCGGGTCCTCCTCGCTCGCCGCCCACACCTGGGCGCGTGCGACGTCGGTCCCCTCGGGGGCGTTGCCGAGCGCGCCGGGGCGGAACCCGCGGCTCTCCAGTGCCGTCAGGACGCGGCCGGCCTGGCCGGACCGGTTGCCGGCGTTGTAGACGCTCACCGTGATGTCGCGGGTGCGGACGCGGCGACCCTCGACCGTGCTCGGCGTGCAGGTGGGGGCGACGAAGGCGGGGTTGGCCGGGCCGTCGTCGGCCGGGTCGGGGAAGAGCGCGTTCCAACCCCACACCGCCGCGAGCACGAGGATCAGCGAGAGCACGGTCAGGGTGGTCGCCGAGACGGCGGTGCGCCGGTGCACGCCTCAGCCCTCCACGACGTGGACGCGGGCGTGCAGGACGGTGCGCTGCTGCAGGGCGGCGCGCAGCGCGCGGTGGAGCCCGTCCTCGAGGTAGAGGTCGTCACGCCACTGCACGACGTGGGCGAAGAGGTCGCCGAAGAAGGTGGAGTCCTCGTCGAGCAGCGCGGCGAGCTGCAGCGTGTCCTTGGTGGTGACGAGCTCGTCGAGGCGCACGGCGCGCGGCGGCACCTCGGCCCACTCCCGGGGCGTGAGCCCGTGGTCGGGGTAGGGCCGGCCGTCGCCGACGCGCTTGAAGATCACGCTGCCCGAGCATAGTGGCCACACTCTCGGCCCCTTCCTGGCCAGCGGGCCGCACCCTTGACCGGCCGCGCGGGCGCCCCCTAGCGTCCGGCCAACGAGAACGCGTTCTAGTTCCGCGTTCGGTGCGGAGGAGTGCCCATGACCGACCAGTCCGACGTCGCCCGGCTGCTGGCCGAGGAAGCCGACCGGCGCGCGATCTGCGAGCTGAAGTACCGCTACCTGCGCTGCCTCGACACGAAGGACTGGGACGGCTTCGCCGCCTGCTTCGTCCCCGACGCGACCGGGGCGTACGCCGGGGGGCTCGACTTCACCGACCGCGACGGCATCGTCACCTTCATGCGCGACAACATGGGCCCGGGCCTGATCTCCCTGCACCAGGTGCACCACCCCGAGATCACCCTGCACCTCGACGGCGACCCCGACCGGGCCGGCGCGACGTGGTACCTCGAGGACCGCGTGCTCGTGCCCGCCTTCGACTACGTGCTCGAGGGCGCGGCCTTCTATGACGACCGCTACGTGCGCACCTCCGACGGGTGGCGCATCGCCCACACCGGCTATCGGCGCACCTTCGAGCTCAGCTACTCGACCAAGGACATCCCCAGCTGGAAGCTCAAGCTCGGGACGGCGTACGACGGCCGCGCGGCGATCTGAGTGGGCGGCACCCCGCGGTTGGCCTTCGCGCTCTGGCCCGCCGAGACGTCGTACGCCGACTGGCTCCGCACGGACGCCGCCGAGGCACTCAAAGCCCTGCGGTTGAGCGGGATCTGCGTCAACCTCGACGACGATCACGTCGCGGCGGCACAGCTGCGCCTGAGCACGTTCGAGACGCCGCCGAGTGCGTTCGTCTTCGCCGACCTGGTCGAGGGTGCGACCTCCGATGTCGGTGCGGACGCTCTTGCGGTGCTGAGGAGGCGCGCGCCCCGGGTGGAGGGCTGGCGGGTCGAGACGGTGGTGCCGCTCGCGCCGGTGGCCGGCCGCGCAGGGGAGCGCGATCCCGGCCTCGTCAACGTCGCCCTGATCCGCCGCCGTCCCGACATCGACGACGACGCGTTCGTCCAGCGCTGGCTGGGCGACCACACCGCGGTCGCGCTGGAGACCCAGGACACGAGTGGCTACGTGCAGAACCGGGTCGTCTCGGGGCTCGAGGCGACCACCCCGGAGCTAGCCGCGATCGTCGAGGAGACCTTCCGCGAGGAGGGCATGACCGACCTGCACGCGTTCTATGGCAGCGGCGGCGACGACGCCGAGTTGGGCCGGCGGATGACGGTGCTGATGGAGAGCGTCGGGCGCTTCGCCGACGACCGCATCGACGTCGTCCCGACCAGCCGATATCGGGTTCTGGCCTCGCTGCCTCTAGTGTGGGCGGGTCCTGAACGACCTTTCTTGCACCACAGCCCAGGAGGCACTGGATGAACAAGCGCGAACTCGCCGCCGCCGTCGCCGACGCGCACGACCTCGACAACAGCACCGCCACCGCGGTCGTCGAGACCGTCTTCAACACCATCGCGGAGCGCGTGGCTGCTGACGACGCCGTGACCGTCGCCGGCTTCGGCACCTTCGAGCGTCGCCACCGCGCTGCCCGCACCGGCCGCAACCCGCAGACCGGCGAGGAGATCCAGATCGCCGAGACCTACACCCCCGGGTTCAAGGCGGCCACCGCGCTCAAGCGCACCGTCGCCGGCAACTGACGCGACAGAACGAGCGGGGGCCGGCGGTGCCGGCACTCTGGCAGAGTGGGTCCGGGCGGCACGTTCGCCCGGACCCACCGTCATCTGCAGCCGGGGTGGGTTCGCACCATGGAGCACAGGAGGGATCGGTGGCCGTCAGTCGGGTCGACGCCGCGCCGCGCGACACGCGCCAGCGCCGGGCGGTCGCGGGTGTGCTCGCGACCACCGACGAGTTCCGCAGCGCCCAGGACATCCACCAGCTGCTGCGCGACGCCGGTGAGACGGTCGGCCTGGCCACCGTCTATCGCGCGTTGCAGGCGATGGCCGACGCGGGGGAGGTCGACGTGGTCCGCGCCGAGGGCGGCGAGGCCCGCTACCGCCGGTGCGAGACCGCGCACCATCACCATCACCTGATCTGCCGCTCCTGCGGTGCCACCGTCGAGGTCGACGGTCCGGCGTTCGAGAAGTGGGCCGACGCCGTCGCCCGCGAGCACGGCTACGCCGACGTCATCCACACCCTCGAGCTGACCGGCACCTGCGCCGACTGCCGCTGACCCCTCCGCCGGTCGAGCGCTTTTCTGGCGGTCGAGCGAAGCGGTGTCCTGAGCGGAGTCGAAGGGTCGAGACCTCAGAGCGACCGGATCGTCGCGTCGGCGCCCTTGTCGAGGGAGCGCGCGATGATCATCCGCTGGATCTGGTTGGTGCCCTCGAAGATCTGCATCACCTTCGCCTCGCGCATGTAGCGCTCGACCGGGAAGTCGCGGGTGTAGCCGTAGCCGCCGAGCACCTGGACGGCGTCGGTGGTCACCTTCATGGCGTTGTCGGTCGCGACCAGCTTGGCGATGGACGCCTCCCGGCTGAACGGCAGGCCGGCGTCCTTGAGCCGCGCCGCGTGCAGGGTCATGGCGCGCGCCGTCTGCACGGCGGCTTCGGCGTCGGCGAGCACGAAGCCCAGCCCCTGGTGGTCGATGATCCGCTTGCCGAACGCCTCGCGCTCCTGGGCATAGGCCAGCGCCGCGTCGATCGCGCCCTGGGCCAGGCCGGTGGCGACGGCCGCGATGCCGAGCCGCCCGGAGTCCAGCGCCGCCAGCGCGATGCGCAGGCCCTGCCCCTCCTCGCCGATGCGGCGCTCGACCGGCACGCGGACGCCGTCGAAACGCATCGTCGCGGTGGTCGAGCCCATCAGCCCCATCTTCCGCTCGGCGGGGTCGGCCGAGAGCCCCTCGGCGTCGGCCGGCACGAGGAAGCAGGAGATGCCGCCGCCCTTGGTCTCTGAGCTCGTCGCGGGGTCGGACGTCCGCGCCATCACCGTGTAGAAGTCAGCCTCGCCGCCGTGGGTCACCCACGCCTTCGCGCCGGTGAGCACGTAGTCGTCGCCCTCGCGCACCGCCTTGGTGCGCATCGCCGCCGGGTCGGAGCCGGCGTGCGCCTCCGAGAGGCAGTAGGCGCCGAGCACCGAGCCGCCGAGCATCTCCGGCAGCCATCGCTCCTGCTGCTCCGGGGTGCCGTAGTTGGCCAGGGCGAAGCACGACAGCGCGTGCACCGACGTACCCACACCGACGCTCGACCAGGCGCTGCCGATCTCCTCCAACACCTGCAGGTAGACCTCGTAGGGCTGGCCGCCGCCGCCTTGGGCCTCGGGGTAGGGCAGCCCGAGCAGGTCAGCCTCGCCGAGGAGGGCGAAGACGTCGCGCGGGAACGCCGCGTGCTCCTCCGCCTCGGCGGCGCGCGGTGCGAGCTGCTCGCGCACGATCTGGCGCACCAGACGCAGCAGCTCGGCGGATTCCTCGGTGGGCAGGACGCGGGAAGCAGGCATGTCGCGATTATCCCGACCGACGGAAGGGGATAGGTTGGGTCCTGCACACACCAAATCGGGGGATTTCCGGTCGTGCCGCCGCTCGGGCGCCAGACGCGCGACGACGACGCGACCGCACCCCATGTACTCATGAGGAGTCAGCATGCGGGTCCTGTCAAAGATCACCACAGCCGCGGTCACCGCGGTGGCGCTGGTGGTGCCGACCTCCGTCGTCGCCGCGGGTGCCGCCGGCGCTGCGGACACCGGCGCGAGCGCGACGTTCGAGGCCGCGGCGGTCAAGATCGGCCTGAAGCGCTCGGCCAAGGGGTCGCACCACGGTGCGCCCGGCGTGAAGGTCACCGCCGTCGTCCGCAACAACGGCAAGGCCGCCAAGGGCAAGGTCGCCTTCTTCGTCAAGAAGAAGCGGATGAAGGTCGTCCGGCTCAAGAAGGGCAAGGCCGTCTACCGCCTGCCGTCGTCGCTCAAGCCGGGCAAGTACCTCGTCCGGGCCAAGTTCGGCAACAAGATCGCCAAGACCCGCGTCGCGGTCTACAACTCCGCGCTCACGGTCAACCAGACGAAGTTCACGATCTCGAAGTCGATGAGCTACTCCGAGCTGCCGACGCTGTTCGGCACGGTGAAGTACAAGGGCAAGAAGGCCAACGTCGGCTGGGTCGACATCTACCAGGGCGGCCGCAACAAGGGCGGCAGCTCGTCGAAGTGGTATGTCACGATGACCAGCGCCAGCAAGGGCAAGTACGACTTCGGCAACCGGTTCGCCTCGAAGGTGCAGGAGAAGAAGCCCGGCACCTACAAGTTCAAGGCGTTCTACACGCCGAACGCGTCGTTCGGTGACTACGTCCACTCGTCGTGGATCACGGTGAAGGTCACCCAGTGACCCGCTGACTTCCCGGCCGAGGCCCCCGCGTGCACCCGCACCCGGGGGCCTCGGTGCGTGTGGGCCCCCGTGCGTAGGAGCCTTGTGCGTGTGGGCTGGGAGCAGGAGGGAACACCCTGGGGAGTGACCACCGCATCGGCCGAGCCGCTGGCTCCCCACGTCCTCGTCGTCTTCGGCGCCACCGGCGACCTCGCTGCTCGCAAGCTCTTCCCGGGCCTCTACCGGCTGGCCGCGGCCGGGCGGTTGCCCGCGGCGTACGCCGTGATCGGCAGCGGGCGCAACTCGCCCGGCACCGACGCGGAGTTCCGGGACCAGGTGCGTGCCGGGCTCGAGGAGACCGTCGACGACCTGGACCGAGACGTGCTCGAGGAACTGCTGGGACGGATCGGCTTCTGCGCCTCCCAGGCCGACGACGGGTCCGACCTGGCCGCGGCGGTGCGCAGCGCGGAGCAGGAGCTGGGCGACGACGTACGCCGCCTGCTCTACCTCTCCGTGCCCCCGTCGGCCCTGCGGTCGATGGTGGAGATGATCGGCCGCGAGGGCCTCGCCGAGCGGGCCCGGCTCGTGGTCGAGAAGCCGTTCGGGCTCGATCTGGAGTCCAGCCGGGAGCTCGACGCGACCGTGCGCGAGGTTGTCGAGGAGGACCAGGTCTTCCGCATCGACCACTTCCTGGGCAAGGAGGCCGTGCAGAACATCCTCGCGCTGCGCTTCGCCAACGGGTTCTTCGAGCCCGCCTGGGGACGCCACCACGTCGAACGGGTCGAGATCGACGTCCCGGAGGAGATCGGGATCGAGGGGCGCGGGTCCTTCTACGAGTCCACCGGCGCCCTGCGCGACATGGTCTCCACGCACCTGCTCCAGCTGCTCGGGCACGTCGCGCTCGAGGATCCGGGCGCGTTCTCCGAGGAGGCGATCCGGGACGCGCGCGCCGCGGTCTATGACGACCTGCGCCCGATCGACCCGGGCCGGGTGGTGCTGGGGCAGTACGTCGGCTACCGCGACGAGGACGGGGTCGACGACGACTCGGAGGTCGAGACCTTCGTCGCGCTGGAGGCGTTCGTCGACAACGACCGCTGGCGCGGCGTGCCGTTCTATCTGCGCACCGGCAAGGCGATGGCCGCCACACACCGGCAGATCACGGTGCGGTTCCGTGAGCCCGAGTCGCCGATGTTCGCCCCCGAGGACCGGCCCTGCCCCAACGACCTCGTGCTCGACCTGGCCGACGAGCCGCTCATCGAGCTCGAGCTGCGCGGCAAGCGCCCCGGCCCCGACATGGCGCTCGCCACCGCGACCATGCGCCTCGACCTGGCCGAGGAGGTCCCCGAGGCCGA
The DNA here is from genome assembly GCF_030811215.1 of Nocardioides massiliensis. Classification (NCBI taxonomy): domain Bacteria; kingdom Bacillati; phylum Actinomycetota; class Actinomycetes; order Propionibacteriales; family Nocardioidaceae; genus Nocardioides; species Nocardioides massiliensis. Next base: position 793,508 of record NZ_JAUSQM010000001.1, on the reverse strand, counting down.
GGGGCTGGAGGCCTACGAGCGGCTGCTGCTCGACGTCCTGCGCGGCGACCACACGCTGTTCGCCCGCTCCGACGAGATCGAGCGGCTGTGGGAGGTCTGCCAGCCGGTCCTCGACGATCGCCCCAACGTCCATCCCTACCCCCGCGGCTCCTGGGGCCCCCAGCCCGCCCTCGACCTCCCCGACGGCGGCTGGCGGGTGGGGTGACGGGCTGATTCACCGCCCGAGTACCGAAACGCCCGCTCGTCGACCGAAATGGACCCCTCCCGCGGGCTGTTTCGGTCGACGAGGGTGCCTCGAGTGAGCGCAGACCGGCGAACATGTCGCCGCCGCCTCAGCTGCCGACCGGCCGTCCGAGGGTGACGTAGGCGAAGCCCAGGCCGTGCCGATACCCGCGCAGCCATCGCTCGCGGTGCTCGTCGTACGCCCGTCGGCGCTCGGCCACCTCGTCCGGCTCAGCCCCCGGTGCACCCGCGACCAACCACTCGCCCACGTCGGCGAGGTAGCCCGACTCGAAGGTGTCCCACTCGTCGGCGTTGGCCCGCTCGACCCACAGCGGGACGAACCCCGCCGCGACGCCGCGATCCACCAGCCCTGCGAGGTCCGGCAGCTGCCGGACGTCGTCCCACACCAGCGTCTCGTCGACCGGTCCGGTCGGCTCCCAGAACCCCTCGCCGAGCACCACCCGTCCATCCGGCCGCACCAGCTCCCACAGCGCCGCGAGGGCCGCGGGGAGGTCGGCGCCGAGCGCGTGGCTCGACCCGATGCACAGCACCACGTCGGCAGGCTCCAGTGACGCGACGAGGTCGTCGGCCGGCCCCTCCACCAGCCGTACGGCGACGCCCCGCTCCGCCGCGGCCGCCCGTCCGCGGGCGAGCAGCGCGCCGTCGGAGTCCAGGCCGACGGCCTCGACCCCCGGCGCCCGTGCCGCGAGCCGGATCAGCAGCTCGGCCCACCCGCAGCCGATGTCGACCACCCGCGTCGGCCGCGTGGCCGCCAGCCGCGAGACCAGCGCGTCGGCCCGCGCCGTGGACATCGGGGCGTTGAATGCCAGGTGGGCGTACCGGGTCGGCCCGGCCGGGCTCGAGGACGACATGGGCGCGAGGCTAGGCCCGGGGGAGCGGCGCGTCAGGTGGGTTTCCCTACGCTTTGGCCCATGAGCGTCATCCTTCTGGCCGGTGGCGTCGCCGGACTCGTGCTCCTGGTCGTCGGCGGCGAGCTGTTGGTGCGGGGCGGCAGCGCGTTGGGCGTACGCCTCGGGCTCTCGCCGCTCGTCGTCGGCCTGACGATCGTCGCCTTCGCCACGTCGGCCCCGGAGCTAGCGGTCTCGGTCGGCGCGGCGCTGCGGGACGCGCCCGGCCTGGCGGTCGGCAACGTGGTCGGCAGCAACATCGTCAACGTCCTGCTGGTGCTCGGCCTCGCGGCCGTGATCCTGCCGGTGGCGGCGACCTCGTCGCTGATCCGCATCGACGTCCCCGTGCTCGTCGCGATGTCGGTGTTGTTCCTCGTGCTCGCCCTCGACGGCTCGATCAGCACCGTCGACGGAATGCTCCTCCTCGCTGTCCTCGTCCTCCACACCGCGTGGTCGGTGTGGTCCAGTCGGCGCCAGACCCGCGCACCGGCCGTCGGCCCCGACGCGGTGGCGGGATCCGACGTCGTCCCCGCCGAGCCCCGCCTCGGTGTGCCCATGGCCGTGCTGGTCATCGCCCTCGGCATCGCCGCGTTGCTCGGCGGGGCCGAGCTCGTCGTCGCCGCCGCCCGCGAGGTCGCGACGGCCTTCGGGCTCAGCGACCTGGTGGTCGGATTGACGGTCGTGGCGATCGGCACCTCGCTGCCCGAGCTCGCGACCTCCGTCATCGCCGCCATCCGCGGCGAGCGCGAGATCGCGATCGGCAACGTCGTCGGCAGCGGCATCTTCAACATCGGCGCCGTGATGGGGCTGACCGCGATCATCGCGCCGTCGCGGGTGCCCGTCGACCCGGCCGCCGTGAACTTCGACCTCCCCGTGATGGTGCTTGTCGCGGTCGTCCTGCTGCCCCTGGTCTTCACCGGCTTCGAGGTCGCCCGGTGGGAGGGCGTGCTGCTGGTGGCCTACTTCGCGGCGTACGTCGGCTACGTCCTCCTCGACGCCACCGGCCATGACGCGCTGCCGGTGCTGAGCGGGACGCTGCTGTGGTTCGCCCTGCCGCTGACCCTGCTGCTCCTCGTCGCGACCACCTCGTACGAGGTGGGTCGCCGCCGCGAGCGCGCCGCCGCGCGCGGCTGAGCGAGCCCGGACGTGCGACGAGGCCGGCCGCGGATCGCGACCGGCCTCGACTCGGCGGAGGTAGGGGGATTCGAACCCCCGAGGGCGTTAACCCAACCCGCTTTCCAAGCGAGCGCCATAGGCCACTAGGCGATACCTCCGCCGCAGAGGTTACCGGTGGCCGTCGTGCCCGAGAAATCTGGTGCGGGTTTCGGCCCCCCGCGGGCCGCATGCGCGCGCCGTACGCCCCGCTTCGACAACCGCTGGACCCGCTGCCTAGACTCGGGGCAACCCCCCGTGCGGCGGCATCTCGCCCAACTCCCCCAGGGTCGGAAGACAGCAAGGGTAAGTGAGCTCTGTCGGGTGCGCGGGGGGCCTTCTTATGCCCGCGTCAGCCCACGTGCCAGTACTTCCGGATCAGCTCGGCACGGGCGCTGTCGCTCTTGGCGGCCTTCTTCGCCAGGGTGCCGTCGGTGTTGGCGCGCAGGTCCTCGAGCACGGCGTCGATGAGCTCGCCCGGGAAGACCCCGTCGGCCTCGAACATGTCCCGCGCCTCGTCGAGGGCGTCGGCCGACGCCGCGCTGGATGACGGCAGCTGCGCGAAGTCGTCGTGGTCGTCGGCGTTCCACCGCGCAGCCCGCTCGAGGCTGTCGGGGTCGGTGAGGCCGTGGCGGGCCGCGACCGCCATCCCGGCCAGCAGCAGGTGTACGTCGGCGGAGCCGTCCGCCAGGCGCAGCTCGACCGTCTGCGGGCCGACGTCGGGCACGGGCACGGGCTCGGCGTGGTGGGGATTGGCGTGGGCGACCATCCGCGGCAGGACCCCGCCACCCCACGCCAACGGCACCCGCACCAGCCCGGTGCGGTCGGTCGCGGCCCAGGACACGCCCTCGGGTGACTCGGAGCCCTCGGCGAACCGGAGGTAGGACGTGGGCACGGTGTTGCCGAACGCGGTCAGGGCAGGCGCCGCCTCGAGCAGGCCCGCGATCAGCCGTCGCCCGGTGTCGGTCAGCTCGCCCTCGTCGTCGACGAGGGCGTTGACCCCGTCCCGGACCAGCCGGGCGTGGACGTGCAGCCCGCTGCCCGCCCCGCTGGAACTCACCGTCGGTGCGAACGTCACCTCCACTCCGTGGCGGTCGGCGACCTCCCGGACGACCCACTTGGCGATCACCAGCGCGTCCGCGGCCTCCTCGACCGGGACCGGCCAGAACTCGATCTCGTGCTGCACCAGCTGCCGGTCGTCCTCGCGGATGTTGCCGACCTCGCCGTGGGCGTACTTCAGCGCCAGCCCCATCGACGACAGGTGGCCGAGCACCTCCTCGCGCAGTTGTTGGCCCTTCGAGAACGGCGCGGACTCCTGGTAGCCGCGCTCCTCCTCCACGGCGAAGCGCTCGTCGAGATCCTCGACGAGGTAATACTCCAGCTCGCCGAACACCTCCAGCGTCATGCCGGTCTGCTCGTGCAGCACCTCAGCGGCAGTGCGGACGATCTGCTCGCGGGCGTGCGGCAGCGGCTCGCCGTCGGCGCCGTAGAACGCGCACAGCACGTCCAGGGACCGTCGCTCGCCGAACGGGTTCACGAACGCGGTGCGATGACGGGGTACGACGTACACGTCACTGTCCTCGGTCCCCGTGCCGGGGAACACGCTCGAGCCGTCGACCCGCTCGCCGTACGTCAGCACCTCGCGCAGGTGCGCGCGCGAGTTGATCGGGAAGGCGATGGTCTTGAGCCGCCCGTCGCCACCGACGTAGCGCAAGTTGACCTGGCGCAACCCGAGCTCCTCCACCGCGTGCTCGAGGTCTGTGACGGTGAACTCCGCGGTCGGCTTGCCGAGCAGGCGGACCAGGGCGTGGGGCTCGAGCGCGTCAGCGGTCATGCCCGTCCTTACCCCGCCGTGGGGTCGCTCTCACCGCTCTTCTGGACCGGCGTACGGCGGGGTGCCCCGTTGTCGGCGGTCCTGGTTACTGTTCACGTGTGGACGCCCCCCTCGCCCTCTACCGCCGCTACCGGCCCGAGACGTTCGCCGAGGTCATCGGTCAAGATCACGTCACCGGGCCGCTGCGTGCTGCGCTGGCGAACAACCGCGTCAACCACGCTTATCTCTTCTCCGGCCCGCGTGGGTGTGGCAAGACCACCAGCGCGCGGATCCTGGCGCGCGCGCTCAACTGCGAGCAGGGTCCGACGCCGGAGCCGTGCGGCCAGTGCCGCTCTTGCCAGGACCTCGCGCGCGGCGGGCCCGGCTCGATCGACGTCATCGAGATCGACGCCGCCAGCCACGGTGGTGTCGACGACGCCCGCGACCTGCGCGAGCGGGCGTTCTTCGCGCCGGTGTCGAGCCGCTACAAGGTCTACATCATCGACGAGGCCCACATGGTCACGACGCAGGGCTTCAACGCCCTGCTCAAGCTCGTCGAGGAGCCCCCGGAGCACCTCAAGTTCATCTTCGCCACGACCGAGCCCGAGAAGGTCATCGGCACGATCCGCTCGCGCACCCACCACTACCCGTTCCGGCTGATCGCGCCGCGGACCCTCTCGGCCTACCTCTCCGAGCTGTGTGCCGCCGAGCAGGTCGCCATCGAGCCGGCCGCGCTGCCGCTGGTCGTCCGCGCCGGCGGGGGCTCGGCGCGCGACACCCTCTCCGTGCTCGACCAGCTGATGGGCGGTGCGGGCCCCGAGGGGGTCACCTACGACCTGGCGACCGCGTTGCTCGGCTACACCCCCGACAGCCTGCTCGACGAGGTCGTCGACGCCTTCGCCGCCGGTGACGGCGCCTCGGTCTTCGCGGTCGTCGACAAGGTGATCGAGACCGGCCAGGATCCCCGCCGCTTCACCGAGGACCTGCTGCGCCGCCTGCGCGATCTCGTGATCATCGCCGCGGTCCCCGACGCCCCGGCCACGGGTCTCATCGACGTGCCGGAGGACGCCGCCGAGCGGCTCGTCGCCCAGGCCGCCCGCTTCGGCCGCGCCGACCTCAGCCGCTCCGCCGACCTGGTCGCCACCGGGCTCACCGAGATGCGCGGGGCCACCGCGCCGCGGCTGCTGCTCGAGCTCATCTGCGCCCGGGTCCTGCTGCCCGGCGCCGACGACTCGACCGACGGGATCCTCGCGCGCCTCGACCGCATCGAGCGGCGCATGAGCATCGAGGGCACCCCGACCGCCGCGCAGCCCACGCCCCCACCGTCGTACGCCGCAGAGGTCCCGGTCGCACCGCGCCCCGCTCCCACGCCGGTCACCCCGGCCGCGGAGCCTACGCAGGAAGCGTCGCCCGCCCCTGCCCCCGCGCCCACCCGTCAGGCCGGGGCGCCCCCCGCCGCACCGGCCGCTGCACCGCCGGCCGCACCGGCGGCCGCGGCCGAGTCGTCCGCCTGGCCCGAGCCGACCGCGACGCCCACCGCGCCCGCGACGCAGGAGCACGTCGCGGAGCCGGCTGCCCAGCCCGCGACGCCTGCCGAGCCGACCCCGCCGGCAGACCCACCGGCCGCCGACGACAGCGCGACCGTGACGACCGGCTTCGGGCTGGCCGACGTCCGTCGGCTGTGGCCGGCGATCCTCGACGCGGTGAAGCTCAAGCGGCGCTTCACCTGGATCCTGCTCAGCCAGAACGCCCAGGTCGTCGCCGTCGACGAGCAGACGCTGACCATCGCGTTGCTCAACGCCGGCGCGCGCGACTCGTTCCTGTCCAGCGGCAGCGAGCAGATCCTGCGCCAGGCAGCGGTCGACGTGATCGGGCGCGAGTGGCGGGTCGACGCCATCGTCGACCCCGCCGTGCAGCCCGGGGCCGATCCCGCGAGCGAGCCGCGCATCACCCGGCCCGCGACGGCCACGCCCCCCACCGCCGGCCCCCCTGCTGCCGCGCCGTCCGCGCCGGCAACCACCCCGGCCGGCGTGCCGGACGCCGCCGCGTCCCCCGCGGCGGGTGGCGGCCCCGTTAGCGCGGCGCCGCCTCCGGCCCCGACACCCGGCGAGGGGAGCACACCGACCCCGGCGCCGCCGGCTCCGGAGGTCCAGCTCAACCGCCCGACCGACCCCGAGGCCGTCGCCCGCGCCCGGGAGGCGATCCAAGCCACCCGCAACGGTCCCACCGGTCAGGCGGGACCCACCGGGCCCTCCGACGACGACGTCCACCCCGACGACCCCGACGCCGAGGACCAGGGGCTGGCCGGCGCCGAGCTCCTGCAGCGCACCCTCGGCGCCGTCGTCATCGAGGAGATCCCGCATGACTGAGCGCCCCGGCCACACCCCAACCACGCCCCCGACCAGTCCAGGAGACCCGCGATGACCAACCCCTTCGGTGAGGGCGGCTTCGACATGAACAGCCTCCTCCAGCAGGCCCAGGCCATGCAGGAGCAGCTGGTGTCGGCCCAGCAGCAGCTCGAGCACGAGCGCGTCGAGGGCACGGTCGGCTCGGTCACGGTGACGGTCACCGGCACCGGCGAGCTCGCGGGCGTCCAGATCGACGCCGGCTACCACGATGCCCACGACGAGGAGAGCCTCGCCGACCTCGGCGACATGATCGTCGCCGCCTACCGCGTCGCCCGTACCCAGGCGGAGTCCATCGCCCAACAGGCGATGAACCCCCTCGCCGGCCTCGGTGACGCGCTCGGGGGCGGTGACCTCGGAGCACTCTTCGGCGGCGGTGACGCCGGCCAGAGTGGCGACGCCCGCCCCGCCGGTTTCAGCCTCCCGGCGCGCGACGACGCCGAGACCGACTCCGCCGACGAGCACGCCGACGAGCAGCGACCCGGCGGTAGCCAGGGTGTATGAGGGGATCGTCCAGGACCTGATCGACGAGCTCGGTCGGCTCCCGGGCGTCGGGCCCAAGAGTGCCCAGCGCATCGCCTTCCACGTGCTGCAGGCCGATCCGGCCGACGTACGCCGCCTCGCCTCGGTCTTGACCGAGGTCAAGGACAAGGTCCGCTTCTGCGTGGTCTGCGGCAACGTTGCGGAGGAGGAGCAGTGCCGGATCTGCCGCGACCCGCGCCGCGACCCGACGGTGCTGTGCGTGGTCGAGGAGTCCAAGGACGTCGTCGCGGTCGAGCGCACGCGGGAGTTCCGCGGCCGCTACCACGTCCTCGGCGGCGCGATCAGCCCCATCGAGGGCATCGGACCCGACCAGCTGCGCATCAAGGAGCTGCTCCAGCGGCTCTCCGACGGCCAGATCACCGAGATCATCCTGGCCACCGATCCCAACCTCGAGGGCGAGGCGACCGCGACCTACCTGACGCGGCTCCTCAAGGACCTGGGCTTGCGCTTGACGCGGTTGGCGAGTGGACTGCCCGTAGGTGGCGACCTCGAGTACGCCGACGAGGTCACCTTGGGTCGGGCCTTCGAAGGGAGACGCAGTGTCGACGACTGAGCACCTGCCCGCGACGGACGAGGTCCACCCGCCCGCCGAGCCGGGCGTCACCAGCGACGTCGAGGATTTCGCCCAGCAGATCGCCGACCAGGTCGAGAGCTTCCTGCTCGCCCTGCAGGCGATCGCCCGCGGCGAGGCCGGCGGTCGCGCGATCGGCCTGCTCCTCCTCGAGGTCAGCCAGGTCCTCCTGGCGGGCGCGCGGCTGGGGGTGCAGACCGACTTCGAGCCGGTCGAGCAGTTCCAGCCCGACGCCGGGCCCGACCCCGATCTCGACGAGATGCGGCTGCGCCTGGCCACGCTGCTCGACGGCGTCGACGACTACACCGAGGTCTTCGACCCCTACGTCCACCCGCCCGAGCTGGTCTCCTCCCGGCTCTCCGACGACCTCTCCAGCGTGGCCGCCGCCCTGGCCCACGGTCTGCGTCACTTCCGCGCCGGCCGCATCAGCGAGGCCCTGTGGTGGTGGCAGTTCTCCTACGTCTCCTCGTGGGGCGGCGAGGCCAGCGGCGCGCTGCGTGCGCTGCAGTCGGTGGTCGCCCACGACCGGCTCGACATCGACCTCGAAGGCGAGTCCGAGCAGGTCGCGGCGGCCGAGCAGATGCTCGAGTCCTGACGCCGTTGTGACCGGTGCCACGCGGGGGTGTCCAGCCCGCGTCGGCGCTCCGGGCACGCCCGACGTACGCCCGTAGAATCGCAGGCGTTCGCAGCCTTTCTCGCACGTCAGGAGCACCCGTGGGTGTCGTGGTCCAGAAGTACGGCGGCTCGTCGGTCGCCGACGCCGAGGGCGTCAAGCGCGTCGCGCAGCGGATCGTCGACGCCAAGAAGGCCGGCAACCAGGTCGTCGTGGTCGTCTCTGCGATGGGGGACACGACCGATGAGCTGATCGACCTCGCCGAGCAGGTCTCGCCGCTCCCCCCGGGCCGGGAGATGGACATGCTGCTGACCGCCGGCGAGCGGATCTCGATGGCGCTGCTCGCCATGGCGGTGGGCAACCTCGGCCACGAGGCGCGCTCGTTCACCGGCAGCCAGGCCGGCGTCATCACCGACGCCGCCCACGGCAAGGCCAAGATCATCGACGTCACGCCGGGCCGGATCCAGACCGCGCTCGACGAGGGCGCGATCGCGATCGTGGCCGGGTTCCAGGGTGTCAGCCAGACGAGCAAGGACATCACCACGCTCGGCCGCGGTGGCTCCGACACGACCGCCGTCGCCCTCGCCGCGGCGCTGAAGGCCGACGTCTGCGAGATCTACAGCGACGTCGACGGCGTCTTCACCGCCGACCCCCGGATCGTCCCGACCGCCCGCAAGCGCGACCGCATCTCCTACGAGGAGATGCTGGAGATGGCCGCGTGCGGCGCGAAGATCCTGCACCTGCGGTGCGTCGAGTACGCCCGCCGCTACGACATGCCCATCCACGTCCGCTCGTCCTTCTCCCTCAAGGACGGCACGTGGATCACCGACCAGCGAGACGGAGACGAGACGATGGAGCAAGCGATCATCGCCGGGGTCGCACACGACCGCAGCGAAGCCAAGATCACCGTGGTCGGGGTGCCCGACAAGGTCGGGGAGGCGGCGCGCATCTTCGAGGCTCTGGCGGACGCCCAGATCAACATCGACATGATCGTGCAGAACATCTCCGCCGCCGACACGAACCTCACCGACATCTCCTTCACCGTCCCGCACGCCGACGGCCAGGCCGCGATGGCGGCGCTGACCCGGATCCAGGACACCGTCGGCTTCTCGTCGCTGCAGTACGACGACCAGATCGGCAAGGTCTCGCTCATCGGTGCCGGCATGCGCTCCCACCCGGGCGTGACCGCGAAGTTCTTCACCAGCCTCGCCGAGGCCGGGGTCAACATCTCGATGATCTCCACCTCCGAGATCCGCATCTCCGTGGTGGTCGACGAGGCCCAGGTCGACGACGCCGTCGCGGCCACCCACAAGGCGTTCGACCTCGACGCCGACGACGTCGAGGCAGTCGTGTACGGCGGGACCGGCCGATGACCCTTCGACAAGCTCAGGGCAAGCCCCGACGCCCCGTGCGCCTCGGCATCGTCGGTGCCACCGGCCAGGTCGGTGTCGCGATGCGCCAGATCCTGCTCGAGCGCGAGTTCCCGATCGAGGAGATCCGGTTCTTCGCCTCGGCCCGCTCGGCCGGCACCGTGCTGGAGTTCGGCGACCGTCAGGTCACGGTGGAGGACGCGGCGACCGCCGACCCCAGCGGGCTGGACATCGCGCTGTTCTCGGCCGGTGCCACCACGTCGCGGGCGCAGGCTGCGCGCTTCGCCGATGCCGGTGTCGTCGTGGTCGACAACTCCAGCGCCTTCCGCAAGGACCCCGACATCCCGCTGGTCGTCTCCGAGGTCAACCCCGACGCGATCGACCTCGCGTTCACCGGCGAGAAGCAACGCATCATCGCCAACCCCAACTGCACCACCATGGCCGCGATGCCGGTGCTCAAGCCGCTGCACGACGAGGCGGGCCTCGTGCGGCTGATCGCCTCGACCTACCAGGCCGTCTCCGGCTCCGGCGTCGCCGGCGTGTCCGAGCTGTCGGGTCAGGTCGCGACCGCAGGCGAGAAGGCCACCGAGCTGGCCTACGACGGCACGGCCGTCGACCTGGGCGAGCCGGGTGTCTACCGGCGCCCCATCGCCTACAACGTCGTGCCGTTCGCGGGCAGCCTGGTCGACGACGGGCTCAACGAGACCGACGAGGAGCAGAAGCTGCGCAACGAGTCGCGCAAGATCCTCGGCATCCCCGAGCTGCGCGTCTCCGGCATCTGCGTGCGCGTCCCGGTCTTCACCGGCCACTCGCTCGCGATCAACGCGGAGTTCGCCTCCGCGCTGCCGGTCGAGCGGGCCGTCGAGCTGCTCAAGGACGCCCCCGGCGTCGAGCTCGCCGAGATCCCGACGCCGCTGCAGGCGGCCGGCACCGACCCGTCCTACGTCGGCCGCATCCGCCAGGACGAGGGCGTCGACGGTCAGCGGGGTCTGGCGTTGTTCATCTCCAACGACAACCTGCGCAAGGGTGCCGCGCTCAACACCGTGCAGATCGCGGAGCTGCTGGCCGCGCGCCTGTAGCGGCGCGCCGCCACGGGGTCACGGGGTGTCCCGCGCTCAGCGGTGGCCGAACACCACCGCCCAGTAGAGGTCGCCGTTCTGGGCACGCGCCCGCGCGACCCCGACCATGCGGTAGCTGGGCTCCAGGATGTTGGCGCGGTGGCCGGGGCTGCGCATCCAGGCCCGGTGCACGCCGGCGGGCATGCGGTAGCCCTGCGCGACGTTCTCCCCGACCATCCGGAGGTTGCACCGCTTCAGGACCGGGCGCAGCGGCTGGTGGAACATCCGCTGCTGGTTGGCCTGACGCTGCGCCTGCACGCGCGCGGTTCGCTTCAGGCACGGCGCCTGCCGTAGCCGTACGAGGTCGGCGTTGGCGCGGGCCTGGTTGTGCCAGGCGAGGGTACGACGCTCGGCCTGGGCCTGCGTGAGGTCGGCCTGCGCGATCGTCGGCGTCAGCGAGGCAGCCATGAGCACCAGCGGGGCGAGACAACGACGGGCAAGACGGGACGTCAGCACGGGGTCCTCTCGGGTCGACGATGTCGGACCCGATGAGGTACCCGATCGACACCCACGGACACGGGTTTTGTCCGAAATGTCCGATTGTCAGCCCTGCTCGGCCTGCTCCCGCAGCCGGTCCAACCGCCGCTCCCAGCCGGCGGCGATCGCCTCGAGGTCGCGCGCCGCCGCGCTGAGAGCAGCGCCGAGTGCCTGGAAGCGCAGCTCGCGGCCGACCTGCTCGGACCTCACCAGTCCCGCCGCCTCGAGCACGCCGAGGTGGCGGGCGATGGCCTGCCGGGTCACGGGGAGCTCGGCGGCGAGGGCGGAGGCGGACGCGGGTGCAGCCCCGAGGCGGGCGAGGATCTCCCAGCGGGTCTCGTCGGCCAGTGCCGCCAGCACCTGGGTGCGGGTCGGCGTGGCAGAGGTGGCTGACTCAGCCGACACTGAGTGCGCCCCCGCCGGCTTCGAGGTGCTCCTGGGCGAGCCGGAGCTCGGTCTCCCAGCCGTCGACGTTCTCGTCGTAGACCGCGCGGCGCTTGCGCGCGTCTCCCGGCAGGGTGGCGAAGCCGCTCTCGACTACCCGCAGCTCCACTCCGCCGTCGTACGGCGTGAGGGTGAACTCGACGAGGGTGGAGGCGCCGCCGGGGTCCGCGGCGTCGGCCAGCCACCGGAAGGCGGCGTACGTCGGCGGCTCGAGCGCCATGGTGCGGAAGACGAACGGGCCGTGGACGGGGTCGTGCACCGTCGTCAGGTCGCCGTCGCGCTCCAGGCGGTGCGCGGTGAGGGCGTCGACATTGGCGAACCAACCGGGCTCGCTGACCAGCGCCCAGACGCGCTCGACAGGCGCGGCGATCCGGACGGACTGCTCGATGGTGTCGGGGACGTCGAGCTCGAGGAGCTCCGTCTGGGCCGGTATCGGGGAGCCGGCGCGGTCGGGGGCTGCGGTCATCGGGGGTGTCCTCTCGGCGGCGGTCCACCGGGTGCGAACCAAGTGCAACACCAATGTTGCACATACAGCCCGGGAAGCGCAACCGCAGAGTTGCAGGTCGCCCTAGGTCGTCTCCTCCGCGAAGGAGGACGTCAGCCACCACGCGCCGAGGAACGCGATCGCGCTGAGCGCCGGGATCACCGCGAACATCCAGGCCGAGAACAGCACGTCGACCAGGAACAGCTGACTGATCACACCCACCAGTGCGACGCCGAGGATGCTCGTGCTGCCCGGGCGGGAGACCTCCCACACCGTCAGCAGCACGGCGCCCAGCAGCACCATCACCACGACGATCGCGAGCAGCAGGAAGAATCCCGGACCGCCGCAGGAGGCGGTGCCCTTCAGTTCCGAGCAGCCCTTCAGGCCTGCGAACGTCAGTGCGGCTCCGAGCAGGCCGACCACGATGCCGGCGACGATGGCCGCGACACGTCCGGTGAGCATCGGCAGCAGGTCGACCCGCTGACGCCACGGCTCCGGCTCGCGCTCGTCGCCGTCCCGGCCGTTGCCGGTTGGTGCCGGCACGGGAGCCGGTTCGGTGATGTCGCTGGGCGGGGGCTCCACCGGGTCGGGGTCGGTCGGCTCGGCGCGGGGCGCCGCCTCCCTGACGGCTGCGGGCTCGGCGGGCGGCGCGGTCGAAGCGGCTACCTCGTCCTCGCTCGGCGGGAGCGGCGGCACGAATCCCGGGATCGGTCCGGAGTCGAGAGCGGGGCCGGTCTCCCACGCCGCGGGCGAGCTGTCGTCGGGCCTGGTCGCGTCGTCGGGCGCGGGCATCCCGCTCGGGACGTCGACAGGTGCGCCGGGAACCACGTCGGGTGCCGCATCGGCCGGCGCGCCGACGGGTGGCGGTTCGGGCGGTGCCGGTGGGGTTGGCGCGGTCTCGGTGCGCGGCGAGCGCTTCTTGCGGCGCCCGAAGGGCCGCGACAGCGAGAGCTTGTCCTCGACGTCGTCGCTCGGGTCGGCCATGGGGGGAGTCTGCCAGAGCAGGGTCGACCGGAGGCGCCGTCGCACACGTCACAGCCGGGCGGGTCGTTGCGGCCTACGCTGGAAGGCGCGACGTCGATGCGCGCCGTGTCGAGGGAGGAGGCCCAGTGGGTGCAGGTCACGGCCACGGTCACCTGACCGGGAGTCCGAGCTCCCACGCCGGCGGGCGACACCGCCGACGGCTGGCGATCTCGTTCGTCCTGGTCGCTGCCTTCTTCGTGGTCGAACTCGTCGCCGGGCTGTGGTCCGGCTCGCTCGCCCTGATCTCCGACGCCGGGCACATGGCCGCTGACGTGGTGGCGCTCGGGGCGGCGTTGATCGCCACCAAGATCGCCACCCGCCCCGACCACACCGGCCGGCGTACCTATGGCTCCTACCGCGCCGAGGTGTTCGCCTCGGGCCTGGCGGTCCTGCTGATGCTGGGGGTGTCGGCGTACGTCGTCATCGCCGCGGTCGGGCGCATCGGGGCCGACGTGAGCATCGAGGTCGGACCGGTCCTGGTCGTCGGCGTGCTCGGTCTCCTGGTGAACCTGATCGCGCTGCTGCTCCTCCGGGCCGGCGCGCGCGAGTCGCTCAACGTCAAGGGCGCCTACTACGAGGTGCTGGCCGACACCGCGGGCAGCGTCGGCGTCCTCGTGGCGGGCGGGCTCGTCCTGCTCACCGACATGGTCGTGTGGGACACCCTCGTCGCGCTCGCCATCGGCGTCTTCGTCGCCGTGCGCGCGGTGGTCCTTGGTCGCCAGGTGCTCGCCGTGCTCGGCCAGCACGTCCCGGCCGACCTCGACGTCGAGCGCCTGACCGCCGAGCTCGTTGCCCTGCCCGGCGTCGCCGACGTCCACGACCTGCACGTGTGGACGCTGACCTCGGGCATGCACGTCGCCACCGCTCACCTCGTGCTGGACGAGGATCCGGCCACCGACAGCCACGGCGTCCTGGTTGCGGCTCAGCGTGTGCTGCGCCAGGGCCACGGCATCGAGCACGCGACCCTCCAGGTGGAGGAGCGCCCGACGACCGACTGCCACGAGGTCACCTGGTAGCGACTGGCGCCGGATGCGAAACACCCGGATCTGCGCGTGCAGATCCGGGTGTCCGATTTGTCGGGCTGACAGGATTTGAACCTGCGGCCTCCTCGTCCCGAACGAGGCGCGCTACCAAGCTGCGCCACAGCCCGATCAGCCTGCGTGAACAGGCCGCGGGCGAGTCTATACGAGCCGGTACGGCCGACTGAAATCGCCCTCGACGGAGGGCTGGTGCGTCCCACACGAGGATCCCAGTCACCTGGTGACTGCGATCTTCGAGCAGGACGCAGTCAGCGCGCGACGAGCGTGAGCAGGGTGGCTTCCGGCCGGCAGCAGAACCGGATCGGGACGTACGGCGAGGTGCCGAGTCCGGCGGAGACGTGCATCCACGCGCCGGCCGGGTCGTCGGGCGGGGAGTCGGCCGGGTGCCGGTGCAGACCCTTGGCGCGGGCGCGATCGAGGTCGCAGTTGGTGACGATCGCGCGCGACCTCGGCAGGCACAGCTGACCGCCGTGGGTGTGGCCGGCGATCAGCAGGTCGTAGCCGTCGCGGGTGAACTGGTCGAGGACGCGGAGGTACGGCGCGTGCGCCACGCCGATACGCAGGTCCGCCTTGGCTGGCGCGGGACCGGCGACAGCGGCGAGGTCGTCGTACCCGAGGTGGGGGTCGTCGACCCCGGCGAACGCGATCTCGGTCTCGCCGATGCGCAGCCGGTCGTGGCGGTTGGTGAGGTCGCGCCAGCCGCGGGCGGTGAACCCCGCGACGAGGTCGGGCCAGGGCAGCTTCGGGGACGTCGTGTGGCGCTGGCCGTCGTCGGGGAGCAGGTACTTCACCGGGTTGCGCCCGGTCGGGGCGAAGTAGTCGTTGGAACCCAGGACGAAGACACCGGGGGAGTCGAGGAGGCCGTCGAGCGCTTCGAGGACGGGGCCGACGGCGTCGCGGTGGGCGAGGAAGTCGCCGGTGCCGATGACCAGGTCGGGCTTCGTGCTCGCGAGGTCACGCAACCACGCGCGCTTGCGCCCCTGCGCGGGAGTCAGGTGCAGGTCGCTGAGGTGCAGCACGCGCAGCGGCTTCGCACCCGGGGGAAGCACGGGGACCTCCGCCTCGCGGAGGACGAACGCGCGCACCTCCCACCCTGCGCCGTACGCCGCACACCCCAGCCCCACGGCCGCCGCGGCAACTCCCGCCCGCACGACCGCGCGGAGCGGGCCGCGGGCGGAATCGGGGGCCGGGCTCATGGCGTCAGGCTGCCACAATGCATCCATGAGCAATCTCAAGGACCGCCTGCGCACCGACTTGACCGCATCGATCAAGGCGCGCGACGAGCTGCGGTCCTCGACCCTGCGGATGGTGCTCACGGCGATCACCAACGCCGAGGTCGCCGGCAAGACCCAGCGCGAGCTCACCGACGAGGACGTCGTGACCGTGCTCAGCAGCGAGGCCAAGAAGCGGCGCGAGGCCGCCGTCGCGTTCGAGGAGGGCGGGCGCACCGAGGCGGCCGCCAAGGAGCGGGCCGAGGCCGAGATCCTCGCCGACTACCTGCCCGAGCAGCTCTCCGAGGACGAGGTCCGAGCGCTCATCTCCGAGACCATCGAGTCCACCGGTGCCGCCGCCGACGGCATGCGCGCGATGGGCAAGGTCATGGGCGCGCTGCAGCCGAAGGTGAAGGGCCGCGCCGACGGCGCGTTCGTCGCGGCGGAGGTCAAGCGCCAGCTCGCCGGCTGAGTCGGGTCTGCGACGCGGGTCAGTCGTCCCCGCCGCGACCGCGGCCGCGTCCCGGGTTGTCGCCACCCCGGCCGCGTCCGCGACCGGGTCCGGCGTTGTCGCCCCCGCCGCGACCATCACCGGCTTCGTCACCACCGTCGCCGTCGTCGTCCCCATCCCCGTCGTCAGAGGGCGGGGGGAGCGGCGGTACGCCGTTGGAGGGGTAGATGACGACGGTGCTGCCGGTGCCGATGGTGGCGCCGCTGCCGGGCGAGGTGTAGGCGACGGTGCCCGACGGATAGTTCGAGTTGACCGGCGAGCTCACGCGGGGGAAGAAGCCCGCGTCCTCGAGCACCCGGCGTGCCTCGTCGACGCTGAGCCCGCCGACGGACGGGACGGCGTCCTGCTGGCCCTGGACGATCGCCGCGCCGGGGGCCACGAAGTCCTGCACGGGGAGGACTGCGATGGCCTCCCGCATCGCGGAGGCCCACATGGGTGCGGCGTAACCCGAACCGGAGACGCCGTAGATGGTGCGCCCGTTGACGACCGTGCCGTTGAGCGAGGAGGGCTGGCCGAGCTGGTTGGCTCCGGCGATCACAGCTGCCGTCGACATGTTCGGTGTGTAGCCGACGAACCAGACGGCGCGGTTGTCGTTGGTCGTCCCCGTCTTGCCTGCCGATGGACGCCCCAGGGCGGAGCCATAGGCGAAACCGCCGGGCTCCAGCAGGCCGCGCAGGATGTCGTTGACGGCGTCGGCGGTGCTGCGCGGCATCACCCGCTCACAATCGGGGCGGTAGTCCTTGAAGAGGGCGCCGGTCGCGTCGCGGATCTCCGCGATCGGGGTGTTGGCGCACGCCACACCGCGAGCCGCGAACGTCGCGTAGGCGCCGGCCATCTCCAACGGGCTCACGTCGGCGACGCCGAGGGCGAACGACGGGACCATCTCGCGCGCGGGGTCGTTGAGCGCGACGCCCATCTTCTGGGCGAGCTCGTAGGGCTCGCACAGCCCGGTGCGCTGGGTGAGTTCGGCGAAGAACGTGTTCACCGACTTCTGGGTGCCGGAGTACATGTCGAACGTCCCGGCACCCGTCGTCGAGTTGCGCGGCTCCCAGATCTGGGTGCCCTGGTAGGGGCCGTCGCAGGTCTCGTAGTCGCTGACCGGGTAGTAGCCCTGCGCCGGGACAGACAGCTGGGTGCCGAGCGACATGCCGTTCTTGATGGCGGTGGCCAGCACGAAGACCTTGAACGTCGAGCCCGGCTGGAAGCCGTTGGCGTCGCCGTACTCCGAGTCGACCACATAGTTGAGGAAGCTCTGGCCCTTGCTGCGGTCACGCCCCATCGGCCGCGACTGCGCCAGGGCGCGGACCGCGCCGGTGCCGGGCTCGACCATCGCGAGGGCACCGACGGCCTGGTCGGTCGGCTGGACGTTGGCGGCCGCGGCCTCGTCGGCGCCGCGCTGCATGCGCAGGTCGACGGTGGTCTTGATCGTCAGGCCCCCGCGGTCGATGAGCTGCTCGCGCTCCTCGCGCGTCTCGCCCAGCGACTCGTCGGCCAGCAGGTAGCGCCGGGCGTAGTCACAGAAGAACGGCGCGGCGGAGAAGATGCAGCCGTTGCGGGTCTGGCGCGGCTTGAGGCCGAGGTTGCGCGAGATCGCCTTCTGCGCCTGCTCGTCGGTGACGATGCCCAGCTGGGCCATCCGGCGGAGCACGACGTCGCGGCGGTCGCGGGCCGCCTCCCGGTTGCGGGTGGGGTCGAAGCGTGACGGG
Source organism: Nocardioides massiliensis (assembly GCF_030811215.1). NCBI lineage: Bacteria > Bacillati > Actinomycetota > Actinomycetes > Propionibacteriales > Nocardioidaceae > Nocardioides > Nocardioides massiliensis. The sequence goes on along the minus strand of NZ_JAUSQM010000001.1, from coordinate 775,897 downwards.
TTCTGCACGAGGCCGGCGAGCAACGCGGCCTCGCGCAGCTTCAGCTTGTTGGCGGGTTTGGAGAAGTAGCGGTACGACGCCGCCTGGATGCCCTCGGCCCCGGCGCCGAAGTAGGCGAGGTTGAGGTAGCGCTCCAAGATCCAGTCCTTGGAGTACTTCTCCTCGAAGCCGATGGCGTACTGCAGCTCCTTGATCTTGCGGGCGTAGGTCTCCTCCGTGGCCGCGCGGCGCTCCTCGGCCGTCTCGGCCTGGGCGACCAGCGTCAGCTTCACCATCTGCTGGGTGATCGAGGAGCCACCCTGCACGACGTCGTCGCTGGCCTGGTTGGTGAGGAACGCGCGCAGCGTGCCCTTGATGTCGAGCGCGCCGTGCTCGTAGAAGCGGTCGTCCTCGATCGCCACGATCGCCTCGCGCATGATCGGCGCGACCTTGTCGAGGGAGATGTTGACGCGGTTCTCGTCGTAGAACGTCGCCAGCAGCTTGCCCTCGGAGTCGAGCACCCGGGTGCGCTCGGGCAGCGGCTCCGCCTCCAGCTCGGCCGGCAGGTTGTCGATCTGGCGCGCCACCGTGCGCGCGCTCAGGCCGGCCACGCCGGCGAACGGGAGGGCCAGACCGGCGACGAGGACCCCCAGTGCGGCCGCAACCGCGACCATCACCCCCAGGTGGGAGAGGATGGCCGACGCGGGGAGACGGTCACGACGCATGCGCTCCAGAGTACGGGAGCGCCATGGGTCGTTGGTCACCCTCGTCTAGTCATATGTGACTACGTGATCGTGCTCCGGTTGTGTCTGGTCTCACACTGCCGCGGTTCTTTACCTTGAACTCAGACATTTCGACTCGGCGGGTCCGCATCGGGGCGGATCCCTCTCCCGGCGAGGGGACCTCAAGCATGACGTGGAACGACGACTGGGCGTCCGAGGCGGCCTGCAAGCAGGCAGGGCCTGATGACCTGTTCGTGCGGGGTGCGGAGCAGAACCGCGCCAAGCTCCGGTGCGGCACCTGCATCGTGCGGGCCGAGTGCCTCGCCGAAGCGCTCGACAACCAGATCGAGTGGGGCGTGTGGGGCGGCATGACCGAGCGCGAGCGGCGGGCGCTGCTGCGCCGCCGGCCCAACGTCACCTCGTGGCGCGGCCTGCTCGAGGCCGCCAAGGCCGATCATGTCGCTGCGGAGCTGCCCGAGATCGTCCGCAGCGCCTGACCCGGCCGGCACCAGTCCGGTCGGCCGGGTCAGCCTGACGGGTCAGGGGCCGGCGAGCAGGTCCCCGACCTGCCGCAGGCCGTCGAGGTCGTGGACGTCGGTGGCCAGCGCGGGGACGACGGCGGTCGCGACCTCCGGGTGCGCGGCGCTGAACCGGCTGCGGACGTGCAGCTCGCGGCGTACGAGCTGCAGGCGCTCGGCGAGCAGCCGCAGCAGACCGGCGGTCACCGGTGCCGGGGCGGACTCCTCCAGGCGCTCCGCGGCGGCGAGCGCCTGCTCGGCCGAGAGGGTGGCACCCTCCGGCGCGAGGCTGGCGCGGTTGACGACCAGTCCCGCCAGCGGCATGTCCTCCTCGGTGAGCCGCTCGACGAAGTACGCCGCCTCGCGCAGCGCGTCCGGCTCCGGCGCGGCGACGACGACGAACGCCGTACCGTCCGCCTGGAGCAGCTCGAAGGTCTTCTGCGCGCGCTGGCGGAAGCCGCCGAAGAGCGTGTCGAAGGCGGCGACGAAGGTCTGCATGTCGCGCAGCACCTGCGCGCCGATGATCTTGGTGACGGCGTTGGTGACGATGCTGAAGCCGGCGGTCATCAGCCGCGCCGGACCCTTCGCCGGCGCGAGCAGGATCCGGATGAACCGTCCGTCGAGGAACGACGAGAGCCGCTCGGGGGCGTCGAGGAAGTCCAGCGCCGAACGCGACGGCGGGGTGTCGACGACGATCAGGTCCCAGCGGCCGGTGCGCCGGGCGTCCTGGTGGAGCTGGCCGAGCTTCTCCATCGCCATGTATTCCTGCGTGCCCGCGAACGAGCTCGACAGCGCGATATAGAAGGGGTTCTGCAGGATCTGCTGGGCCTTCTCGGGGCTGGCCTGGGACTCGACGACCTCGTCGAAGGTCCGCTTCATGTCGAGCATCATCGCGTCGAGCGAGCCGCCCCCCTGGTCGGTCGAGCTCGTCGAGACCCCCGGCACCGGACGCGGCACGTTGTCGAGCGCCTCGATCCCCATCGACTGCGCGAGCCGACGGGCGGGGTCGATGGTGAGCACGACGACCTTGCGCCCCTGCTCGGCCGCGCGCAGGGCGAGCGCGGCGGCGGTGGTCGTCTTGCCGACGCCGCCGGAGCCGCAGCAGACGATGATCTGAGTGCTGCGGTCGCCCAGGAGCGCGTCGACGTCGAGCGCGGGGACGTCGTGGGGGTCGGGGCTGGCCAGCGGCCCGACCCGCGGGTTGCTCTGCCGGGTCATGCCATCGCCTGCTCGCGCAGCCGGGCGGCCAGCTCGTAGAGGCCGCCGAGGTCGATGCCGTCGGCCAGGCGCGGCAGCTCATAGGTGGGTACGCCGATCTCGGCCACCAGCTCGCGCTGGGTGTCCTCGAGGCGCCGGCGCTCGGCGTGGTCGCGACCCTCGGCGAGGAGCGCCTCGACCAGGGCGTCGTCGGTGGGCAGACCCGCCTGCTCGAGGTCCGCGCGCACGGTGGTCGCGGGAAGTGCACCGGCCAGCGCCGCCTCGCGAGCCGAGGCGTCCAGGGCCTGGGGCCGGGTCAGGTTGACGACCACGCCGCCGACCGGCAGGCCGATCGAGCGCAGCTCGGCGATGCCGTCGCTGGTCTCCTGCACAGGCATCTCCTCCAGCACCGTCACCAGGTGGATGGCGGTCCGCTCCGAGCGCAGCAGCGTCATCACCGTGTCGGCCTGGTTCTTGATCGGACCGACCTTGGCGAGCCCGGCCAGCTCGTCGTTGACGTTGAGGAACTGCGCGATCCGGCCGGTCGGGGGCGCGTCGAGCACGACGGCGTCGTAGTGCCGGGCGTTCTTGGTGCGTCGGTTGCGGTTGACCGCCTCGTAGACCTTGCCGGTCAGCAGGACGTCGCGGACGCCCGGGGCGATCGTCGTGGCGAAGTCCACGACGCCGAACTTGTCGAGCGCCTTGCCGGCGCGGCCGAGGCGGTAGTACATCGCGAGGTACTCCAGCAGCGCGGACTCCGGGTCGATCGCCAGCGCGAACACCTCGCCGCCGGCCGTGCCGTCACTGCCGTGGCCGCTCGCCAGGGGGCGCTCCTCGTAGGGCAGCGGTGCGACGTCGAACATCCGCGCGATGCCCTGGCGGCCCTCGACCTCGCACAGCAGCACCTGCTTGCCGTGGGAGGCGAGCGCAAGGGCCAGCGCGGCAGCCACGGTGGACTTCCCCGTGCCGCCCTTGCCGGTGACGATGTGGAGGTCCACGTCTGGCCAGTCGCTCACGCCGTGAAGCGTAGTGGGACCGGTCCAGACCCGCTGTCGGTCTAGCGTCCCGCGGTGCGCAGCCGCCGGCCGAGCTCGTGGGCCTCGCGCAGCAGCAGCGGACCGAGCTCGCGGCGACGGGCGGGATCGAAGCGGCGCTCCACGCCGGTGAGGCTCAGCGCCCAGCGCGGACGCTCCTCGGCGTCGAAGACCGCGGAGCCCATGCCCCAGCTGCCCTCGACCAGCAGTCCGGGGTTGAGGGCGTAGCCGTCGCGCCGGGTCCGGCGTACGCGTCGGCGCACCTCCTCGGGGGCGTGGCTCTCGCCGTACGCCGTCAGGTCGGTGCGGGCCAGGAACTCGGTGATCTCGTCGTCGGGAAGGTAGGCGAGCATCGCCAGCCCCGCCGAAGCGACGCCGAGCGGGAACCGGATGCCGACGTGGAGGACGTGGGAGCGCAGCGGGAAGCTGCCGTCCTCGCGCAGCAGGCAGACGGTCTCCTCCCCGCGCAGGGCCGAGAAGAAGGCGCTCTCGCCGGTCGCCTCGGCCAGTCGGCGTACGACGGGCCCGGCGTGGTCGGTGACGTCGTAGCGCGGCTGGGCGGCGGCGCCGAGCAGGTAGAGCTCGGGTCCGAGCAGCCAGCGACCCGTGGCCTGCGCACGGTCGACCAGACCCTCGGCTTGCAGGGCGGTCAGCAACCGGTGGGCGGTCGGGCGGGCCAGGCCGGTGGCGCGTCCGACCTCGGCGGTGGTGCGGCCGTCCGGCTCCGCCGCCGAGACCGCGCGTAGGACGGCCGCCGTGCGGCCGACGGCGTGTGCGGGCGGAGTGGGGGACACGTCGCTCAGCGTACGCCGCGTTCACCCAGTGAACGCGCGCCAGCGACGGTGGTCGGCCGGTGACCGGTTCGTTGACGCCGTGCCGGCGGGCTCCTTCAATGCAGGCATGGACAAGACAGTGGCGAGCGCGGCCGAGGCCGTCGCCGACATCCCCGACGGCGTGACCCTGGCGGTGGGCGGGTTCGGGCTGTGCGGCATCCCCTCGGTCCTCATCCGGGCACTGCTCGACCAGGGGACCCGGGACCTGGAGGTCGTCTCCAACAACGCCGGCGTCGACGACTGGGGACTGGGGCTGTTGCTGGGCGCCGGTCGGCTGCGGCGCGTCGTGGCGTCGTACGTCGGGGAGAACAAGGAGTTCGCCCGGCAGTACCTCGCCGGCGAGCTCGAGGTCGAGCTGACCCCGCAGGGCACGCTGGCGGAGCGGATGCGCGCCGGCGGCGTCGGCGTACCGGCGTTCTTCACCGCGACCGGTGTCGGCACGCAGGTGGCCGAGGGCGGCCTGCCGTGGAGGTACGACGCCGGCAACGTGGTCGTCGCCTCGCCCGCCAAGGAGACCCGCACCTTCGCGACCGCCGAGGGCGACAAGGAGTTCGTGCTCGAGCAGGCGATCGTCGCCGACTTCGGGCTCGTGCGGGCGTGGAAGGGCGACCGGCACGGCAACCTCGTCTTCCGCAAGGCCTCGCGCAACTTCAACCCGCTCGCCGCCATGTGTGGCCGCGTCACCGTCGCCGAGGTCGAGGAGCTGGTCGAGCCCGGCGAGCTGGATCCCGACGAGGTGCACCTGCCGGGGGTGTTCGTCCACCGGGTCGTCGCGCTGACGCCGGAGCAGGCTGCGGAGAAGCGGATCGAGAAGAAGACCACACGGGGGGCTCCGCCCCCCGTGGACCCCCCGAAAACCCCCAGCGGGTCGAGCGAGGCAGGAGCCTGACATGGCCTGGACCCGGGAGCAGATGGCCGCGCGTGCGGCGAGCGAGCTGAGCGACGGCTCCTACGTCAACCTCGGCATCGGCCTGCCGACGCTGGTGCCCAACTACGTCCCCGACGACGTGGAGCTGGTGCTGCAGAGCGAGAACGGCATCCTCGGCGTCGGTGCGTACCCCACCGAGGACGCGGTCGACCCCGACCTGATCAACGCCGGCAAGGAGACGGTGACGGTGCGCCGCGGGGCGTCGTACTTCGACTCCGCCCTGAGCTTCGGGATGATCCGCGGCGGCAAGATCGACGCCGCCATCCTCGGCGCGATGCAGGTCAGCCGCGCCGGCGACATCGCCAACTGGATGATCCCCGGCAAGATGGTCAAGGGGATGGGTGGGGCGATGGACCTCGTCCACGGCGCGAAGCGGGTGATCGTGCTGATGGAGCACGTCGCCAAGGACGGGTCGTTCAAGATCGTCGAGGAGTGCTCGCTGCCCTACACCGGTCGCGGCGTCGTGCAGCGCATCATCACCGACCTGGCCGTCATCGACGTGACGCCGGACGGACTGCAGCTGGTCGAGTGCGCTCCCGGCGTCAGCGAGGACGAGGTGCGGGAGAAGACGGAGCCCCCGCTGGGATGAGCGCCAGTTTGGTCTCGACGGGTGGGGGCACGCTCCGTCCGTGAACACCACCGACTCCCCTCCGGCCGGCTGGCGTAGCTACATCACCGCGCCGCGCGTCTTCGTGCCCGCAGCAGTGCTGCTGATCGTCTTCGTGCTGGTCGCGGCCGTCTTCCCAGGCCCGATGGGCGACGCGCTCACCGCCGCCAACACCACCGTCGTGACCCAGCTCGGCTGGTGGTACGTCCTGGTCGTCACCGGCTTCGTCGGCTTCTCCCTCTGGCTGGCGCTGTCGCCGATGGGTGGCATCACGCTCGGCAAGGACGACGAGGAGCCGGAGTTCGGTCTGCGCTCGTGGTTCTCGATGCTCTTCGCCGCCGGCATGGGCATCGGACTCGTCTTCTGGGGCGTCGCCGAGCCGCTCAACCACTTCGCCGCCCCGCCTCCGGGCGTGGGAGGCGAGCCCTCGGCGCTGGCGCGCAACGCCTTCGACGTCACCTTCTTGCACTGGGGTCTGCACGCCTGGGCGATCTATGTCGTCGTCGGTCTCGCGATCGCGTACGCCGTCCACCGCCGCGGCCGGCCGGTGTCGATCCGGTGGGCGCTCGAGCCGCTGCTCGGCGACCGCGTCAAGGGCTGGGTCGGCGACGTCATCGACGTCGTGGCCATCGTCGGCACGCTCTTCGGGATCGCGACCTCCCTGGGCTTCGGCGTGAGCCAGATCGGCGCGGGCCTGGACTTCCTCGGCGTCGTGGGGGAGGTGGGCAACATCCTGCTCATCACCCTGGTCGTGTGCATCTCGGCGATCGCGCTGGTCTCGGTGCTCAGCGGTCTCGACAAGGGGATCAAGATCCTCTCCAACCTCAACATGACGGTCGCTGCCGCGCTCCTGCTCCTCGTCCTGGTGCTCGGTCCCACCGTCTTCCTGCTCAGCGACCTCGTGCAGCAGATCGGCTCCTATCTGCAGAACTTCCTGCGGCTGTCGTTCACGACGTACTCGTTCCAGGGAGAGGCCGGTCAGGACTGGTTGGGTGCCTGGACGACCTACTACTGGGGCTGGTGGATGAGCTGGGCGCCGTTCGTCGGCATCTTCATCGCGCGCATCTCCCGGGGCCGGACCGTGCGGGAGTTCATCTTCGGGGTGCTGCTCGTCCCGACCCTGGTCACGATCATCTGGTTCGCGATCATGGGCGGGTCCGGCATCTGGCACGAGATGTTCGGCGACGGCGGCATCGTCGACGCCGACGGAGCGGTGAGCACCGACCTGGCGCTGTTCCAGATGCTCGACAACCTTCCGATGGGCACGGTCCTGAGCGTCATGGCGATCTTCTTGATCGTCGTCTTCTTCGTGACCAGCTCCGACTCCGGCTCCTTCGTCGTCGACATGCTCGCGTCCGGCGGCAGCATGAACCCGCCGAAGGTGACCCGGGCGTTCTGGGCGGTCCTCGAGGGAGCCGTGGCCGCCGTGCTGCTCGTCGCGGGCGGGCTGGAAGCCCTGCAGGTGATGGCCATCCTCGTCGCCGCGCCGTTCAGCGTCATCATGGTGCTCATCGCGATCAGCACCGCCAAGGCGTTGCTCGCCGAGAACCGGCGCTATCGCCGCATCCAGCGGCGGAAGCTCGTGCAGGACGTCGCCGACGAGGTCGCCGACAACGACGACCCCCCGCCGCCGCGCCCGCCCTTCCGCGCCGGCTCGGCGTCGCGGCCGCCGGGTTAGTCGGCGACGAGGCCGGCCGCGGGGGCGGTCGCCGCGGCCTTGCGCGCCGGCAGCACCGACGCGGCCAGCCCGGCGATCCCGGCCGCGACCACCACCAGCGCGAGCTGGCCGACGGGCACGACGACGGCGATGGAGTCGACCATGTCCTGGGTGAGGGTGCGCACCCCGACCCAGCCGTAGAAGGTCCCGATCAGCACGCCCGCGGCGCCCGCGACGCCTGTGAGCAGCGCCGCCTCCCCGGCCAGGGTCGCCCGGAGCTGACGCCGGGTCAGGCCGAGCGCCCGCAGCAGCGCGTTCTCCCGCGTGCGCTCGAGCACCGACAGGCCCAGCGTGTTGGCGATGCCGAACAACGCGATCAGCACCGAGGCACCGAGCAGCCCCAAGGTGGCCCCGAGGACGATGTCGAGCTGCAGCGTCACCCAGGCCCGGTCCTCCACCTCGCTGGTGAGGTCGGCGCCAGCACTGCGGGCGACCGCGGTGAGCTCCTCGGTCAGCTCGGCGGCATCGGCGTCGTCGGCCGCGTCGACCCACAGCGCCCGGGGACTGGCCGCCGGCGCGATGGCGCGCAGGTCGTCGGGGTGCAGCAGGAGCGCGGCCCCGGCCCCTCGGCCCAGCTCGACACGCACGTCGATCACGCCCTCCGGACCCCGCACCCGGACCTGCTGGCCGACCGGGACGCCGTCGGCGAACACCCCACCGCCCACGGCCGCGGCGCCGCGCGCCGGACGCATCGTCGGCTCCGCTCCGGTGGCCAGCACCGCAGCGGCGGCCTCGTCGACGCCGAGCGCCACGGCCTCGAACCCGTCGACGGTGACTGCCGCTCCGGGCAGGGTCGCGACCGCGTCGACACCGTCGAGCGCCGCCACCCGGTCGGCGTACCCCGTCAGGTCGGTCGTGGTGTCCGTCGCGAGCACGACCGCGTCCAACGGCTTGTCGCGGTCGAGCTCAGACTCCATCGTCGTCCGGACGCTGGCCATGCCGACGACGATCGCCGAAATCAGCGTCGTGCCGACGAGCAGCGCCGCGGTGGAGGTCGCCGTACGCCGCGGGTTGCGCACGGCGTTGGCAGAGGCCAGCCGCAGGGCCGGTCCGCCCAAGCGGCCGACCAGGCCCGAGCTGAGCCGGATCAGTCCGGGCACGAGGATCGGCAGCAGCACGAGCACGGCCAGCGCGCCCACGGCGCCGCCCGCCAGCATCGCCGGGAGTGAGCCGGTGGTGACCGCGGCGATCAGACCCGCGAGACCGGCGGCGGCGAGCACGCCGCCCCCGACCAGGCGGGTGCGGCGTACGCGGGGCTCCTCCTCGGCGAGCTCCGCCGGGGCGAGCGCGGCCATCGGCGTGGTCCGCGAGGCCCGCCGCAACGGGAGCACGGTGGCCACCAGGGTGGTGGCGGTGCCCAGGAGCGCGGCTCCGCCGGCCCACAGGGGGGACAGCGAGACCGCGCCGAGAGCCAGGTCGTCGGCAAACAGGGCGATGGTGGGTACGGCGAGCTGGGCGAGCAGCGCGCCCGCCGCGACACCGACGGCCGAGGCCAGGACCCCCAGGCCGAGGGCCTCGGTGCGCAGCGACCGGCGCAGCTGGCGACCGGTGGCGCCGACGCACCGCAGCAACGCCAGCTCGCGGGTGCGCTGGGCCAGCATGATCGCGAAGGTGTTGGAGATGACCAGCCCGGCGACGAAGAACGCGACGGCCGCGAACAGCGTGCCCAGCACGGAGATCACGTCGACGCCGTTGTTGAAGCGCACCAACACCTCGTCGACGCGGGACTCCCGGTCGGTGAGCTCGGAGTCGGGCGCAGCCTGCGCCACGGCGCCGAGCGTGGCGTCGTCGACCCCGCGGAGCCGGACCTCCTGCACGAAGGTCTCGGACTCCCACGTCTGCAGCGCCGACCAGTCGACGTACGCCGGCGCGGTCGCGAGCATCCCCGTGCTGCGGACCAGGCCGCTGACGGTCAGCTCACGCGCGGTGTCCCCGTCGCCCAGGACGACCGTGTCGCCCACGCCGACGCTCGCGCGTTCGGCGGGTCCCTGCTCGAGCACGACCTCGGCCGGTCCGTCGGGGAACGCCCCGCTCACGATCTGCTGCCAGCGCAGCGCCGGGTCGTCGGGCACGACACCGACGCTGAAGTAGTCCTGCACCTGCACGCCGCTGGCCGCGGCGGTGACGTATGCCGAGGCGACGACGGTCGCGGTGCCGGTGCCGTCCGCGACGGCGGTCAGCGCTCGGTCGGCCTCCGCAGCGCTCGGTTCGACCAGGACGTGCTCGGTCCCGGCGTACTCCGCGTCGAGGTCGGACTGGATCCCGGCGCGCGCGGAGGAGGCCAGTGCGTCGACGAGCACGACGAAGGCGACGCCGATGGCGATCGCCAGGGCGGCGGCGACGTAGCGGCGGGCGTACTGCCGCACCGACGCCAGGGCGACGGTCCGCATCTCAGGCCTCCCGTCGCAGGGCGCGCAGTAGGGCGTCGCGGCCGGGCTCGACGAGGTGGTCGGCGACCTTGCCGTCGGCGAGCAGAAGGACGTCGTCGGCGTACGCCGCGGCGTCGACCTCGTGGGTGACCATGACGACCGTGTGGCCGAGCTCGCGCACGCTGCGCCGCAGGTAGCCGAGGATCTCGGCGGAGGAGGTGCTGTCGAGGTTGCCGGTCGGCTCGTCGGCGAAGATCACGCTCGGGTCGGTCACCAGGGCACGGGCGATCGCGACCCGCTGCTGCTGGCCGCCGGAGAGTTCTGAAGGCCGGTGGTTGAGCCGGTCTCGGATGCCCAGCACGTCGACGATCTCGTCGAAACGCGCGCGGTCGGGGCGTCGGCCGGCGAGCTCGAACGGCAGCAGGACGTTCTGCTCGGCGGTGAGCATCGGCAGCAGGTTGAACGACTGGAAGACGAAGCCGAGGTGGTCGCGACGGAAGCGGGTCAGCGCGTCGTCGTCGAGCGTGCCGATCTCGGCGCCGGCGATCCGCACCGAGCCCGACGTGGGGTTGTCCAGGCCGGCGAGGCAGTGCAGCAGCGTGGACTTGCCCGAGCCCGACGGGCCCATCACCGCGGTGAAGCGGCCCACCGCCAGGTCGAGGTCGACGCCGTCGAGGGCGTGGACGATGCTCGCGCCCCGACCGTAGGTGCGGGTCAGGTCGCGGGCGAGAACGGCGGGTGGTGCGGGGTGGTCGGGGGAGGCGGCGTGCGGAGAAGGGGACGCGGTCCTGGTCGCGGGCGTGGTCATGGTGGCGACGCTAGGAGCGCGCGCGCCGCGAATCGTCGGTCCACGGGTGGGTCCTGGGGTGCGACCTGGGTCGTACGGCGGGGGCGGCGTACGACCGTGGTCGTAGGGTCGCGAGACCTACTCCCCGGGACTGACCAGCCCGGTCTCGTAGGCCAGCACCACGAGCTGCACCCGATCGCGGGAGCCGGTCTTGGCCAGGACGCGGCCGACGTGGGTCTTCACCGTCGCCTCGGCCACGACGAGATCCTCGGCGATCTCGGTGTTGGAGCGGCCGCGGCCGACGAGCACCAGCACCTCGCGTTCGCGCTCGGTGAGGGCGGTGAGCCGGTCGTGGGCTGAAGCGGAGGCGGAGAGGCCCGCAGTTGCCGGGTCGGGGAGGCTCTCGGCGAAGTGGGCCAGCAGCCGGCGGGTGACCCGCGGCGACACCACCGCGTCGCCCGCGTGCACCGACCGGATCGCAGTGAGCAGCTCGGGCGGGGTGGCGTCCTTGAGCAGGAACGCCGACGCGCCCGCGCGGATGGCGGCGAAGGCGTACTCGTCGAGGTCGAAGGTCGTCAGCACGATCACCCGCGGCAGCTCCCCGCGAGCAGTGAGCTCGGCGGTCGCCTGGACGCCGTCGAGGCGCGGCATCCGGACGTCCATCAGCACCACGTCGGTGCCGGTCACCGCCAGTCGCTGGAGGGCTTCGTTGCCGTCCCCGGCCTCGCCGACGACCGTCATGTCGTCCTGGCTCTCGATGAGCATCCGGAAGCCGGCGCGCACCATGTGCTGGTCGTCGACGAGGAAGACCCGGATCACGTGCGGTCCCCTCCCGTTGCCGACACCGTGCTCATCGGCGCCAGCGGGATCCTGGCACGCACCCGCCACCCACCGCCGGGGGCGGGTCCGGCCGTCACCTCGCCGCCGAGTGCCGCGACGCGCTCGCGCATCCCGCGCAGGCCCTGGCCCTCACCGTCGTCGCTCACCGCGGTGGCCGCGCCCCTGCCGTCGTCGTGGACCTCGACCACGATCGCCGTACCTTCGTCGGCGACCCGCACCTCCACCCGGCCGGCCGCGGCGTGCTTGCGCACGTTGGTGAGCGACTCCTGGACGGTGCGATAGACGGCCAGGCCGACGCCGGGGGAGACCTCGGGCAGGGGGTCGGGGAGCGTGGCGTCCACGTGCAGACCCTCGACGGTGGCGAGGAGCTCGTCCAGGTCACCGAGGGTCGGCTGCGGACGCAGCTGCGCGGACGCGCCGGCGGTCGCGTCGAGCGGCTCCCCGGTGCGCAGGAGCCCGAGCAGGCCGCGCATCTGGGTCAGGGACTCGCGCGCGGTCGCGGCGATAGTGCCCAGGGTGCGGGTGGCGACCTCGGGATCGCGCGCGGCGGCGTACCTCGCGCCGTCAGCCTGCACGACGATCACCGACAGCCCGTGGGCGACGACGTCGTGCATCTCGCGGGCGATCCGCGCCCGCTCGTCCGCGGCGGCGAGCTCGATGCGCTGCTGGGCGTCGGCGCGCAGCTGGGCGTGGCCGCGTTCGAGCTGGTCGATGTAGGCACGGCGCACGCGCGCGAGCGTGCCGAGCGCCCAGCAGGCGACGACGATGACGGCGATGAGGGTCGCGTTGGCCCAGAAGGTGCTGTCGAGCACGTCCGGGTCGGCAGACCAGCTCCAGTCGTACGCCGCGACCGCCGCTGCGCAGATCCCGACCGCGAGCGCGAGGTGGCCGTGCCACGCGCGGCCGAACCGCGCTGCGCTGTAGACGGCGATCGGGAAGGCGACCTGTCCCCAGACCGGCTCGTCGATCAGGGGCACCTGGAGCGCGGAGGCGGCGGCGACGGTGAGGAACGCGGGGAGGGGGTGGGTACGCCGGACGAGGAGCGGGGCGATCTGGGCTGCAGACAGCAGGACGTGCAGCGGGTCCAAGCGAGCGACCACCATCGCCGCGACCCCGAGCAGCAGCACGCCGGTGAGCGCGAGGTCCCAGAGATGGGCGGCGCGCGGGGAGAGGCGTCGTGGTCGCCGGCCCGGGAGCTCGGGCAGTGGATCGATGGGCGCGACCGTCACGACGAGGACCCGAGGACGGCCGCGACGACGCGCGGCCAGGCGGCGCTGTCCGGGGTGATCACGCCGAAGTGGCCGCCGGGTGCGCGCACGAGCTCGATCCAGGGGCGTCGCGCGACGAGCCCCTCGGAGTTGGCCAGCGGGACGATGTCGTCGTCCTCGCCGTGGACGACGACCACCGCACTCCTGGGACGGTCGCCCATCCGCAGCGCCGGGTCCGCGGCGGCGTACCGCTCGGGGTGGTCCTCGGGTCGCCCGCCGAGCAGTGCCTGCACGGCGCCGTCGCCGAGGCCTGCGTCGTACGCCGCCTGCAGGTCGCCGACCGGAGCGAGCCCGACGACCCGGTCGATGACGGGGCGTCCGGCGCCGGCCTGGTTGGCGAGCCAGAGCGCGAGGTGGCCGCCGGCGGAGTGGCCGGCAACGGTAAGGCTGGTCGGCCGGACGCCGGCCCCGGCGAGGAGGTTGGGGACGACGGCGTAGGCGGCGTCGACGTCGTCGAAGGTGTGCGGCCAGCCCCCGGCGAGGCGCCCGACGCCGCCGACGCGGCGGTACTCCGGGGTGAGCACGACGGCCCCGGCATCAGCGAAGGCGCGGGCCATCGGCCGGGTGTGGGTGCGGTCGTAGGCCACGCGCCAGAAGCCGCCGTGGATGAGGAGGACGACCGGGGCCGGTGGCGTCGCTGCCGCGTCGCGGGACCCGGCAGCGCGCAGGGCCGGCGGCAGGTGCACGTCCACGAGCGCGTCGTCGTGATCGGCGTACCGCAGGGTGAGGTCGGGGTCCACACCGGCGAACCTAATCGGTCGGGCCGAGTAGGGTCGCGGGCATGACCAAGTGGGAGTACCTGACCGCGCCCGTGCTCGTGCACGCGACCAAGCAGATCCTCGACAACTTCGGTGAGGACGGCTGGGAGCTCGTGCAGATCGTGCCGGGCATGAACCCCGAGAACCTGGTCGCCTACTTCAAGCGACCCAAGAGCGCATGACCGGCCCGGCGCTGACCCCCGAGGAGCGGCTCGCCGACCTCGGCCTGCAGATCCCGGCCGTGGCCGCGCCGGTGGCGGCGTACGTCCCCGCGGTGCGCTCGGGCTCGCACGTCTTCACCTCCGGTCAGCTGCCCATGGTCGACGGCCAGCTCATCCGCACCGGCAAGGTCGGCGGCGAGGTGTCGGCCGAGGAGGCCTACGACTGCGCCCGGCAGTGCGCCCTCAACGCGATCGCCGCGGTGCACGCCGAGATCGGTGAGCTGTCGCGGGTGAAGCGGATCGTCAAGGTCGTCGTCTTCGTCGCCTCCACCCCCGACTTCACCGGGCAGCCGCAGGTCGCCAACGGCGTCTCGGAGCTGCTGGGCGAGGTGTTCGCCGAGGTGGGCGCGCACGCGCGCTCGGCGGTGGGCGTCGCGGTCCTGCCGCTCGACGCGCCGGTCGAGGTCGAGCTGATGGTCGAGGTCTGAGCGTGCGCATCCCGCTTCCTCCGGTGCCGTTGCCCGCGCACCTGCTCGAGGTCGCGCGTGAGTACGACGACGGGCGGCGTACGCCGGTCGAGCCGCGCGACGCCGCGACCGTGGTGCTGCTGCGTCCGGGCCCCGAAGGCCCCGAGGCCTACCTGCTGCGGCGCCAGGTCTCGATGGACTTCGCCGCCGGGATGGCGGTCTTCCCGGGCGGTGGCGTCGACAAGCGCGACTTCGACGCCGCGGTCGCGTGGGCCGGTCCGTCGCCGCAGCAGTGGGCGGCGCGGCTCGGCTGCGATGAGGAGACCGCGCGGGCGCTGGTGTGCGCGGCCGTGCGGGAGACGTTCGAGGAGTCCGGGGTGCTGCTGGCCGGCACCGCCGACGAGGTCGTCGCCGACACCACCGGTGAGGACTGGGAGGCCGACCGGCACGCGCTGGAGTCGCGCGAGCTGGCGATGACCGAGTTCCTCCACCGCCGCGGGCTTGTGCTGCGCACCGACCTGCTGGAGGTGTGGGACGCCTGGCTCACACCGGTCTTCGAGCCCAAGCGCTACCGCACCTGGTTCTTCGTCGCGCGGCTGCCCGAGGGCCAGCGCACCCGCGACGTGTCGCGGGAGTCGTCGGAGGTGACGTGGCTCCCGGCTGCGGTGGCCGCCGAGCAGGCCGACGCCGGCACGCTGGCGATGCTGCCGCCGACGTACCTCACCTGCCTCGACATCAGCCAGTACGCCGACCCCGACGCGGCCTTCGCCGAGGCCCGGCAGCGGACGGCGTCGATGTTCACCCCGAGCGTCGAGGCGCTGGGGGACGGTTGGACGCTGTCGATGCCGGACCGGCTGCGGCCGCTGGTCGCCGAGCGCCGGCGCGGGCCGGGGAGCCCGGTGTGACGGACCCGGCGGCGACCTGGAGCGGGGGGTCGTTCGGCGAACGCGCGCAGTGCGTGCTCGCGCCCAACCCCAACATCATGACCCTCGACGGCACCAACACCTGGGTGCTGCGCGAGCCCGATGCCCGCCGGTCGATCGTCGTCGACCCCGGCCCGGAGATCCTCAGCCACCTGGATGCGGTCGCCGAGACTGCAGGCGAGGTCGCCGCCGTGCTCCTCACCCACCACCACCACGACCACTCCGAGGCGGCCCGCTCCTTCGCCGAGCGGATGGGCTGTGGGGTGCGCGCGCTGGACCCGGCGTACCGGCTGGGCTCGGAGGGTCTGTACGACGGTGACGTCGTCGCGGTCGAGGGGCTGGAGGTGCACGTCGTCGGCACGCCCGGTCACACGGCCGACTCGCTGTCGTTCATGGTGCCGGCCGAGCGTGCGGTGCTGACCGGCGACACCGTGCTCGGCCGCGGCACGACGGTGGTCGCCCACCCCGACGGCCAGCTCGGCGCCTACCTCGACTCCCTCGACCGGCTGCACGCGCTGGCCGAGGCACAGGAGGCCACCGCGATCTGGCCCGGCCACGGCCCGGTGATCACCGATGCGCTGGCCGCGCTCGACTACTACCGCAGCCACCGCCAGCAGCGCCTCGAGCAAGTGCGCGAAGCTGTGAATTCCCTGGGAGTGCGGGCGAGCGAGGCCGACGCGCGTACCGTGGTGGAGACGGTGTATGCCGACGTCGACCCCGTGCTGTGGGGCGCCGCCGAGCTCAGCGTCCGCGCCCAGCTGGAGTTCCTCGCGCAAGGAGAGCGTCGATGAGTGGCACCACGACCGACTACGACTCGGCCCCTGACTCGGAGTTCGAGTCGGAGCTGGCCCACGACGACCCCTACGCCGACCCCGCCGACGACGTCGTGCGCACCGAGCCGAGCAAAGCACTCGTGTGGCTCCTGGCGATCGGCGCACTGATCGGTCTGGTCGCCTCGGCCACGCTGCTGATCGAGCGGATCATGCTCGCCGAGGACCCGGGCTACGTCCCGTCCTGCTCGCTCAACCCGGTGCTCTCGTGCGGGTCGGTGATGGTGACCGACCAGGCCGCGCTGTTCGGCTTCCCCAACCCGATCCTCGGCGTCGCGGGCTTCCCGCTCGTCCTGGCCTCCGCCATGGCGATGCTCGCCGGCGGCAGGCTGGCGCGGTGGTACTGGCTCGGCCTGCAGCTCGGCGTCACCGCCGGCATGGTGTTCATCAGCTGGCTGGCCTACCAGAGCATCTACACCATCGACGCGCTGTGCCCCTACTGCATGGTGGTGTGGGCCGTCGTCATCCCGATGTTCTGGTACACCACCCTGCACAACCTGCGCGCCGGGCACCTCGGCGCGGGCCTCGCCCGCAGCGGCCTCACCCGCACCCTGCGCGACTACCACCTGCTCGGCCCGGTGCTGATCTACGTCGTCATCATCGGCGCCATCGCCATCCGGTTCTGGGACTACTGGTCGACCCTGCTGTGAGTTGGAGGGTGGGGGCAGTTTCACCGCCCGACTAACGACACGCCCGCTCGTCGAACGTTTCTCCCCGGCTGAACGCCCGGTTTCGTTCGACGAATGGTGCCCGTGGGGCGCGAGTGGTGCCGCACGTGGGGCGTGAAGGGCAGCCGACCGCACCCCCCTACGGCGTACGGCGGTGGGGGTTGCTCGCCGCGGCATCGGCCCGTGCGGGTGAGCTCGTCGGCCGGGCGAGGCGGCGTACGCCGATCACACCGGCCCCAGACGTCACACTCGTCGAACGAAACCGGGCGTCGGAGGCGTCAGTTTCGTTCGACCAGCGGGCGTGTCGCGGCACGGGCGGTGAAACTGCCCCCCGCCAGCGTTGCTCAGCGGGCGCGGCGCCCCAGGCGCTCGAGGTCCATGATGACCACGGAGCGGGGCTCGAGGCGGATCCAGCCGCGGGAGGCGAAGTCGGCCAGGGCCTTGTTGACCGTCTCGCGGGAGGCGCCGACCAGCTGGGCGAGCTCCTCCTGGGTGAGGTCGTGGTGGACGTGGGTGCCGTCGTCGGCGGTGCGGCCGAAGCGCTCGGCGAGGTCGATGAGGGCCTTGGCGACGCGACCGGGGACGTCGGAGAAGACCAGGTCGGCGACGACGTCGTTGGCCTTGCGCAGCCGGCCGGCGAGCTGGGTCAGCAGGCCGCGGGCGACGGCGGGGCGGCCGTCGAGCCAGCGGGTGAGGTCCTCGTGGGAGAGCGAGGAGAAGGCGGCGTCGGTGACGGCGGTGACGGTGGCCGAGCGCGGGCCGGGGTCGAACAGCGACAGCTCGCCGAACATCTGCCCGGGGCCGAGGATGGCGAGGAGGTTCTCCCGCCCGTCGGCGGAGGTGCGACCGAGCTTCACCTTGCCCTCGAGGACGACGTAGGCCTTGTCGCCGGAGTCACCCTCGCGGAACAACACCTCGCCACGTCGCAACCGGGACTCGGTCATGGAGGCGCGCAGCGCAGCCGCCGCCTCGTCGTCGAGCGCGTTGAACAGCGGGGCCTGGCGGAGTACGTCGTCCACGTCACACATCCTCTCTTCTGGCGCTGACTCTAGCGGAGCCTGGGTGACATTCCGCCCACCTTGCGTGCCAGTGGGAGGAACGGGCGCGAGCGCGGGGGAACGTAGGCTGCGACCGTGGCTCGTCCTGCCCCCGCATCGCCCGAACGCCCCGACACGGCGCTGGTCCGGCGCGCGCGCAAGATCAACCGCGTGCTCGCCGAGACCTATCCCGACGCGCATTGCGAGCTCGACTTCGCGAACGCCTTCGAGCTGCTCGTCGTCACGGTGCTGTCGGCCCAGACCACCGACAAGCGGGTCAACGCGGTGCGTCCGGCGCTGTTCGCCGCCTACCCCGACGCCGTCGCCATGGCCGGCGCCGAGCGCGAGCACCTCGAGCAGCTCATCCAGCCGACCGGGTTCTTCCGCGCCAAGACCGAGTCGCTGCTCAAGCTGTCGCAGGCCCTCGTGGAGAAGTACGACGGCCAGGTGCCGGCACGGCTCGAGGACCTCGTCACCCTGCCCGGAGTGGGCCGCAAGACCGCCAACGTCGTGCTGGGCAACGCCTTCGACGTCCCCGGCATCACCGTCGACACCCACTTCGGCCGGCTCGTGCGCCGCTTCGGCTGGACCGACGAGACCGACCCGGTCAAGGTCGAGCACGCGATCGGCGCGCTGTTCCCCAAGCGCGACTGGACGATGCTCAGCCACCGGCTGATCTGGCACGGTCGCCGTCGCTGCCACGCGCGCAACCCCGCCTGTGGCGCCTGTCCGGTCGCGCGCTGGTGCCCGTCGTACGGCGAGGGCCCCACCGACCCCGAGAAGGCGGAGAAGCTCGTGCGCACCGAGGGACGGGCCTGAGGACCCGGTAGGCCCGGCAACCCGGTCGGGCCACTCACCTAGGCTGGAGCGGTGCACCCTGCCCCGTCCGACACGCCTGCGCGCCGGTCGTCGCCGTGGTTCAGCGCGCTGCTGCTGGCGGTGCTCGTCGGCGGTGTCGGCGGCCTCGTCGTCTGGGGGCTGACCGGCGTGCCGTCGGGCACCCCCACCACGAGTGAGCTGCTCAGCGAGTCGGAGTCCGGGTCCGGCGGCGCCGGGTTCGGGCCGAGCCGGATCGTGGTCGACACCCCGCAGCTGCGCCGTGCCAAGGAGCGCGCCGGCATCGAGGCGTGCGCGCCCGGCCCGGCCGAGTCCGCGGCCGAGGACGGGCTGCCGTCACTGGTCCTGCCCTGCCTCGGTGGGGGTGAGGCGGTCGACGTCGGCACCCTGCGCGGGCCGATGGTGATCAACCTCTGGGCCGAGTGGTGCCCGCCGTGCGCGCGCGAGCTGCCGATCTATGCCGACTTCCACGACCAGCACGGCGACCGCGTGCCCGTGCTCGGCATCGACTGGAGCGACCCGCAGCCGGTGGCAGCGATCGAGATGCTGGAGAAGTACGACGCGACGTACCCCCAGCTCGCCGACACCGACCTCGCCCTCGGCAGCGCGCTGCGGGTGCGCGCCATCCCGATGCTGGTGATGATCGACGCTGATGGCGCGATCACCTACTCCCAGGGCATCGAGATCACCAGCCTCGAGCAGCTCGAGGACCTCGTGCGTGAGCACCTGGGGGTCGCGCTGTGAGGGCCGCGACGCCGCACCACGAGTTGCCGGACTGGCTCATCCCGGTGCGCGAAGCGCTCGACACCATCACCGGTCACGACCTGACCCGTTTCCTGCCCCCGCCGGATGCCGACCCGCGCCGCAGTGCGGTCCTCATGCTCTTCGGGGAGTGCGACTCCGGTCCCGACCTGCTGCTGACCGAGCGGGCCCACCACATGCGTTCCCACCCCGGCCAGGTCTCCTTCCCGGGGGGCGCCATGGACCCCACCGACCTCGACCTCCTCCACACGGCGTTGCGCGAGGCCGAGGAGGAGGTCGGCGTCGATCCTGCCGGCGTCGAGGTGGTCGGACTCCTGCCCGAGCTGTGGATCCCGCCGAGCAACCACGCGGTCACGCCCGTCATCGGCTGGTGGCGCGAGGAGTGTCCCGTGGCGGTCGTCGATCCCGACGAGGTCCACGCCGTGCTGCGGGTCCCGGTGGCGGAGCTGCTCGACCCGGCTCACCGCATCCGAGTGCGCCACCCCTCGGGCTGGCTCGGGCCGGGCTTCCTCATCGGTGACGACAAGGACCTCATCCTCTGGGGTTTCACCGCGGGCCTGATCGCGCGGCTGTTCGACTACGTCGGCATGACGCGCCCGTGGGAGGACAGCGCCGCCGTCCACGACCTGCCGCCTCATATGCTCGCCGTGCCCGAGGGCGCTGCCGAGCGCATCCGCCGGGCCGAGGCCCTGCTGCGGGAGGAGAGGCCGTGAACGCACTCGACTGGATCCTGGTCGTAGTCGTGCTGGCCTATGCGTTGTCCGGCTACTGGCAGGGGTTCATCTCGGGCGCGTTCGCCACCGCCGGCCTGCTCCTGGGCGGTCTCCTCGGCATCTGGCTGGCGCCGCAGCTGCTCGGCTCCGCGGCCCCTGCCGTGTGGGTCTCGCTCGGTGCGCTGTTCGTCGTGCTCGTGTGCGCCTCGGTCGGTCAGGCGATCCTGCAGTACGCCGGGGGCCGGTTGCGCGACAAGGTCACCTGGCAGCCCGCGCGGGCCCTCGACGCCGTCGGCGGCGCGGCGCTCAGCGCGGTGGCCGTGCTCCTCGTCTCCTGGGCCCTCGGCGTGGCCGTCAGCGGCTCCCGGATCCCCACCGTCACCCCGCTCGTGCGCTCTTCTGCGGTGCTCGCCCAGGTCGACGAGGTCGTCCCGGCTCCCGTCCACCGTGGGCTGCAGGCCTTCAACGACGTCGTCGGCTCGAGCTTCTTCCCGCGCTACCTCGAGCCGTTCGCGCCGGAGCGGATCGTCGACGTCGGCCCGCCGCCCGGCCGGATCGGTCGCCAGCCAGGCGTGCAGGCCGCCGAGCAGAGCGTGCTCAAGATCCGCGGGCAGAACAGCTGCGGGCGCGGGGTCGAGGGCACCGGCTTCCTGTACTCCCCCGACCGGCTGATGACCAACGCCCACGTCGTCGCCGGGGTCAGCGACCCGGTCGTCACCGTCGGTGACGAGGAGCTCGACGCGACGGTCGTCCACTACGACCCGGCCATCGACGTCGCGGTGCTGGCCGTCGACGGCGTACGCCGCCCCTTCCTCAGCTTCGAGCGCACCGCGGAGGCCCGCCAGCCCGCTGCGGTGCTCGGCTATCCCAACGACGGTCCCTACAACGTCCAGTCCGCCCGGATCCGCGGCGAGCAGCGGCTGCGGTCACCCGACATCTACGGCAACGGCGTGGTCGTGCGCGAGGTCTACTCCCTGCGTGGGCTGGTCCGCCCCGGCAACTCCGGCGGTCCGCTGGTCAACCGCCGCGGCGACGTCGTCGGCGTCATCTTCGCCGCGTCGGTGAGCGATCCCGACACCGGCTACGCCCTGACCGCCGAGCAGGTCGCCTCGGCAGCGGCCAACGGCCTCGGCAACGACAGCCCCGTCAGCACCCAGGGATGTGCCTGAGCGTCCCCAGCCACTCCAGCAGCAGGTCGGTGACCTCAGCCGGGGCCTCCTCGGGCAGGAAGTGCCCGCTGGCAGGGACGGTGCGGACGTCGTACGCCCCCGTGACGCCGGCCGGGGTGCGTGGGCGGCGCGGCGGGGTGACGACCGGGTCGCGTCCGCCGTACACCTCCAGCACCGGGACGGCGACCTCCGCGCGCATCGCCGCGGAGAACGCCCGCCCGTCGGCACGCAGTCGCGACCGCAGCAGCCAGCGGTGGTACTCCAGTGCGCAGTGCGCGGAGGGCCAGACGGAGAAGGCGCTCTGGTACGCCGACAGCTCCTCGGGCGACGGGAACGTCGTGCCCGACCAGGCCAGGAGGTGCTCGGCGAGCATGCCGCTCGCGGGGTCGGCGAGCCGGCGCTCGGGGACCACCGGCACCTGCATGCGCAGCAGGTGCCGCAGGGCACGACGGCCGCCGCGAGTGCGCAATCGACGCATCAGCGTCGCGGGGTGAGGCGCGGCGAGCGCCGCGAGGCCCGCCACCTGCTCCGGGTGCTGCAACGCCGTCGCCCAGGCGACGTACCCGCCCCACCCGTGCCCGACCAGCGTCGCGCGCGAGGCGCCCAGCGCTCCGATGACGCCGTCGACGTCGGCGGCGAGGGTCTGGGGGTCGTAGCCGTTGGGGGTCTTGTCGGACCCGCCGTACCCGCGCAGGTCGAGCGCGGCGGTCCGGTAGCCGGCTGCGGCGAGCGCGGGAAGCTGGTGGCGCCAGGCCCACCACAGCTGGGGGAACCCGTGCAGCAGCACGACCAGGGGTGCCTCGCCGAGCGGGTCACCGGCCGGCTCGCTGAGGGCGACGTGGAAGCGTGCGCCGTTGGCGGCGACCCGGCGGTGCGTCCACGGCCCGGACAGGTCCACGGGGTCCACGCGTGCTCCCGGGGCCGCTGGGGTGGTGTGGCGACGACTCAGGCCGCGGTGCCGCGCTTGGTCAGCGCGAGCTTGGTCTCCTGCGCCTGGTGGATGGCGCGCTCCGGAGCCCTCACCTTCTTGACCTTCTTGATGCCGAGCAGCACCAGCGTGGCGATCAGCAGGGCGTAGACGCCGAAGACGATCAGGTAGCACCACGCGAGGTGCAGCCCGGTCATGCTGAGGAAGTGCGCGCCTGCGATCGAGAGGAAGATGATCGAGAGGAGGCCGAGGAACGCGGCGACGGCGAAGAAGGCGACGCCGATGCCGCCGGCCGTGGCGCTCACCTTCAGCTCGGACTTCGCCAGGGCGATCTCGTGCTGCACCAGGGTGGAGATGTCGCGCGTGGCGTCGGCGACCAGCCGCCCGATGGTCGGGTCCTCGGTGGACGCGACGGTCGGGGTGGGTTCTGCGGCAGTCATGAAGCGGCCTCTCGTTCGAAGTCGGAGCCGAGCCTAGCGGCGATGCGCCCTGCGATGCTCCGCGCGCCATCGGCCCGGTGTCTCGGACCCTGCGATGGTGCCCCAGCACGGCGGGCGTTAAGCCACGTGGGCGCGCGCCCCCCACTCAGTGCCCCCACTCAGTGCCCCCACTCAGTGCCACTGCTCAGTGTGCGTCGCGATGGAGCTCGGCGGCAGCGTGGGTGACCGGCAGGGGAAGCGTCAGCTCGAAGAGGGAGAGCAACGACGGCTCCCCGTCGACGAACGGCTCGTAGACCGCCAGTGTCGGCTCCGGTCCGCACAGCACCGCTACGACCAGCTCGTCCAGCTGGAGGTCGGCCGGGCGTTGGGACACCTGGAGCTGCGCCAACCACTCCTGGCTGCGGGTGCCTCCGGTCTCGTTCCACGTCAGCAGGGCCCGCCCTGCGCGGTCGTGGAGCGAGACGACGGTGACGTCGTCCTCGACAGCCGTGTGGGCGGCGGTGATGATCCCGTCGGTCGTGGTGGCCGTCATCGAGGGCTCGCGGGGACGGTGAGCAGGTTGGACATGGACGCTCCTGACAGGGAAGGGTCATCGACCGCCGACCAGACTTCCCGGCACACCACGGGTCACCGTAACCCACGCAGTCCGGGTGCTCAGGGACGACGGCTATGATGCTCTGCGGTGCGCCGGGAAGACTGGTCGGCAGCTCTGCCACCGACTCCGAAGGCCGGTATCTCGTGACCCTGCTCTGGATCGTCGTCGCCGCAGCGACGGTCGTCCTGCTGGCCGTGCCCGTGGCTGGCTGGCTCGGTGCGCGCGCCGGGATCGTCCTCGGCGCGGCCCTGGGTGCGCTCGGGGTGACGACCGGGGTGCTGGCCGCCCGCGCCGACGACGTGCTGGTGTCCGAGGTCGCCTGGATGCCGTCCCTCGACGTTGCCTTCGCGCTGCGGCTCGACGGGCTCTCGCTGCTCTTCGCGCTCGTGGTGCTGCTGATCGGTGCGGTCGTGCTGATCTACTCGGCGACGTACCTCCCCGCCCACGACCGTGGCGGCGCGGCGCAGTTCTACGTGCTGATGACCTTCTTCGCCGCGGCGATGCTGGTGCTGGTCGTGGCCGACGACCTGGTCGTGATGTTCGTGGCGTGGGAGCTCACGACGCTCTGCTCCTACCTGCTCATCCTGCGCTCGGGGCCCCAGGCGGGCCCGCCCGCGACCCGGACCTTCCTCGTCACCTTCATGGGTGGGCTGTGCCTCCTGGCCGCGGTCGTGCTCATCATCGTGACCACCGGTACGACGAGCCTGAGCGCAGCGCTCGCCTCGCCCGCGTGGGCGGAGGACCCGGGCTTCGCCACCGGCGCCGCCGTGCTGGTCGCGGTCGCGGCACTGACGAAGTCGGCGCAGTTCCCGTTCCACGCCTGGTTGCCCGACGCCATGGTCGCCCCGGCGCCGGTCAGCGCCTACCTGCACGCGGCGGCCATGGTGAAGGCCGGCATCTTCCTGCTCATGCGCTTCGCGCCGGCCGCGTCGCACAGCGACGTGTGGGGGCCGATGCTCATCACCCTGGGACTGATCACCGCGGTCATGGGCGCGGTGTTCGCCCTGCAACGCACCGACCTCAAGGAGCTGCTGGCCTACTCCACCGTGAGTCAGCTCGGGCTCCTCGTCACCGCGGTCGGGGTCGGTACGCCGCTCGCGCTGCGGGCCGCCGCGGTCCACGTCGTCGCCCATGCGCTGTTCAAGTCGTCGGGGTTCATGCTGGTCGGCCTGCTGGAGAAGCGCGCTGGCAGCCGGGATATTCGCGAGATCGGCGGGTTGGCGCGCACCATGCCGTGGACGACCGCCGCAGCCGCGCTGGCCGCCGCCAGCATGGCCGGTGCACCGCCGCTGATCGGCTTCGTCTCCAAGGAGCAGTTGCTCGAGACCGTCATCGACGCGCCGAGCGGGTCGGCCTGGTTGATGACGCTGGTGCTGGCGGCCGGGGCAGTGCTGACGGTCGCCTACAGCGCCCGGCTGGTGATCGGCCTCGTCACCGGCGCCCCGGGAGAGGTCGCCCCTCTCGCCGGCACGCGGCCGATGACCGCCATGGTCCACCTGACCGCCCTCGCGGGTCTGGTGCTGGGCCCGGGTGTCGTGCTCGTCGACCCGTGGGTGCGGGACGCGCAGCAGGCCACCGTCGGAGGAGCGCACTACCCGCTGGCGCTGTGGCACGGCGTCAACGCCCCGCTCGTCGTCTCCCTGGTCGTGCTCGCGCTGGGTGGCGTCCTCGCCTGGCAGCGGGCCCGGGTCGACCGCCTGATCGAGGGCCGCTCCCTGCTGCCCTGGACCGGGGTCGGGGTCGTGGCGCGCGTGCAGGGCGCCACGGTCGCAGCCGGCCGCGGGGTGGGCGCGTTGAGCCGCAGCGACGCGCCTGCGGCGTATCTCGCCGTCCCGCTCACCGTCCTGGCAGGGCTCGGGGTCGCCGCGCTCCTCACCGGCGCCGTACCCGTGCCGGGGGGTGACGTCGTCGTCCTGGACGTGGCGCTGATGCTCCTGATCGCCTTCGGCACCGCCGCGGTCATCCGCGCCCGCAGCCGACTCGGCGCGGTCGTCGCCGCCGGCGTCGTGGGCTTCACCGTCGGCGTCTTCTTCCTCTCGCTCGGTGCGGTCGACGTGGCGCTGACGCAGCTCCTGGTCGAGATCCTCACCGTCGTCGTGCTGGTGTTCGTGCTCGCGCGACTCCCGCGCGGCTTCCGGGCCGCCTCGCTCCCGCGGCGCCGGGGCGCAGGTGTCGTCGCCGTCCTCGCGGGCGTCGCGGCCACCCTCGCGACGCTCGCGTTCACCGGACGACGGCCGCTGTCGCCCGCAGGGGAGTACTACATCACCACCACCCAGCAGGAGACCGGCGCCGACAACGTCGTCAACAGCATCCTGGTGGACTTCCGTGCGCTGGACACCCTCGGCGAGCTCGTCGTGCTCGCCGTCGCGGCCCTGTCGATCCTGGCGTTGGTCCGCGCGCGTCCGGTGGCTCGCCCGCGCACCGTCAGCCAGCCCGTCCGCGCCGGGGTCGTGCCCGACAGCCGCGGCGAGACCGCCTGGGACGATCTCGCCGAGCCCGGTGCCAACGCACTGTTCATCGCGGTGCTCGCCCGGGTCGGGATCCCGGTCATGCTCCTCGGCTCGGTCTACCTCCTGCTGCGCGGGCACAACGCCCCCGGCGGCGGGTTCATCGGGGCTCTCGTCGGTGCGTCCGCGTTCGCGCTCGCCTATCTGGCCGCGCCCAGCGACGAGCAGGGCCGGCCCCGGCTGCCCTACCTGCGGGTCGCGGGAGCCGGCATCGTGGTGGCGGTGCTCACGGGCTTCCTCGGCTTCCTCGACGGCTCGTTCCTGCGCCCGCTGGACGGCTACGTGCTCGGGATCCACGTCACGACCGCTCTGATCTTCGACGTCGGCGTCTACCTCGGCGTCCTCGGTGTCATCCTCGCGGCGTTGGGTCTGCTGGGGGCACCACCGGACACACCCGACGACTACGACGGGGTGATCGAGGACGACGACCTCCGCGCCTTCGCCGAGGACGTCCCCGAGGGTCGCCACCTGCGACCGCGTCCCCCCGCCCCGCCCATCTCCATCGGCCCGCTCCACCCCGCCCGCGCCCCGCGCCGGATCCCGAGGCGGACGAAGGAGGCGCAGCGATGATCGTGCTCGCCCTGACCATCGGCGTCCTCGTCGCCGGTGCCGCGTACCTCGTGCTGCAGCGCGAGATGGTGCGCATCGCGCTCGGCTTCCTGCTGCTCAGCCACGCGGTGAACCTGATGATCATCACCGCGGGCGGGCCCGAGCGGCGCGGCGAGGCGCTGGGGTCGATCCTCGATCCGGCCTCGACCGCCGACCCGCTCCCCGCCGCGTTCGTGCTCACCGCCATCGTGATCGCATTCGCGATCACGATCTACCTGCTCGTGCTCGCCGTGGCCGGGCGCGAGGGGGACGACGTCACCGACGACCTGGTCGACGAGCCGGTCGATCCGCCGGGCCCGGACCCGACCCCCGAGGAGGTGCGCGATGCCCGCACCGAACGCTGAGTCCGCCCTGCCCCTGCTGGTCGCGATCCCGTTGCTCGTCGCGGGCCTGGTGGCCGCCGCGCGGGGCACCTCCCTGATCGCGCGGTCACTGGTCGTGGCGGTCCTGGTCGGCCAGATAACCGTCGCTGCCGTCCTCCTCGGCGCCACCGCCGAGGGCGAGGTGCTGGCCCACGGGGTGGCCGGCTGGCCGGCGGGCATCGCGATCCCGTTC
Source organism: Nocardioides massiliensis (assembly GCF_030811215.1). Taxonomy (NCBI): domain Bacteria; kingdom Bacillati; phylum Actinomycetota; class Actinomycetes; order Propionibacteriales; family Nocardioidaceae; genus Nocardioides; species Nocardioides massiliensis. The sequence goes on along the minus strand of NZ_JAUSQM010000001.1, from coordinate 749,139 downwards.
GTCGTCGACACGCTCACGGCGCTCATGTTGCTCGGCACGAGCTTCGTGACCCTGGTCTGCGTGGCCTTCGCGATGGCCAGCGGCGTCGGTGCCCGCCCGCTGTTCCCCGCCCTCGTCCTGGTGCTCGTCGCCGGTGTCAACGGAGCGCTCCTCACCGCCGACCTGTTCAACCTGTTCGTCTTCGTCGAGGTGATGCTGCTCCCGTCGTACGGCCTGCTGGTGCTGGCCCGGCGCGGACGCGGCACCGCCCGCTCGGTCGTCGGCTCGCGGATCTACGTCACGGTCAACCTCTTCGTCTCGACCGTCTTCCTCGCCGGCGTGGCGCTGGTCTACGGCACGGCCGGCACGGTCAACCTGGCCGAGCTCGCCGGTGCGGGCCGCGAGTCCGGGTGGACCGCGGCTGCCCTGGCGATCTGCCTGTTCGCGCTGTCGATGAAGGCCGGCGCCGTCCCGGCGTACGGCTGGCTGACGCGCAGCTACCCGACCACCGCCCCGGCGGTGACGGCGTTGTTCTCCGCGTTGCACACCAAGGTCGCGATCTACGCCGTCTACCGCATCTACGCGGTCGCCTTCGACGGCGACACCCGCTTCCTGTGGGTCGGCGTCGCGGTCTTCAGCGTGACCATGGTGATCGGTGTCCTGGGCGCTGCGGGCGCGGACACGATGCGGGCGATCCTGGCCTACAACATGGTGCGCGGGACGGGGTTCATCCTGCTGGGCGTGGCGCTGTTCAGCGTCGCGGGCCTCGGCGCCGGCATCTACTACCTCCTGCATCACATGGTGGTGACCGCCTCGCTCCTCCTGGCCGTGGGCGCGGTCGAGGTCCGCTACGGCACCGGACGCCTCGGTGGGGTGGTCGGCGTCGCGCGACGAGAGCCGCTGCTCGCGGCGGCGTTCGCCGTCGGCGCGCTGTCGCTGGCGGGGCTGCCACCGTTCTCGGGCTTCGTGGCCAAGCTGGCCATCGTGATGGCGGCCCTCGACGCCGGTCAGGTCGTGGCGGCCGTCGTGGTGCTCGCGGTCAGCCTGGTGACCCTGCTGTCGGTGGTGCGGATCTGGAACGGTGTCTTCGCCAACGGCGGACCGGAGCCCGAGACGGCCGGGCAGACCGGCGTCGAGGCCCTCCCCGCGCCCGAGATCGGCGGGGGCACAGCGGTGCTCACCGCGCCGAAGCAGGCGCAGGCGTCGCCCCGGGTGGGCGCCGCGCTCACCGTTCCCGCCGTCATCCTGGCACTGACCAGCCTGGTGATGGGCCTGGGTGCCGAGGGCCTGCTGGCGTTGACCGGCGTCGCTGCCGAGGGCCTGGCGGACCCGTCGGCGTACGTGGAGGCGGTGTTGCGATGAGCGCGTGGAGTCTTCCGTGGCGGTTCGTCCGCTTCCTCGTCTGGTACGCCGGTCAGATCGTCACGTCGTCGCTGGCCGTCCTCAGCGACGTCCTGACCACCGGTCACCGCTCGACGCCCCGGGTCGTGCGGATGCCGCTGCAGAGCATCCGAGACGGGCACGCCGCGTTGATCGGGATGCTGATCACGCTCACGCCGGGGACCCTGACGATCGGGGTGGTCCACGATGCCGAGGGCGAGCGCCAGTTGCTGGTGCACTCGATGTACCACCCCGACGCGGCGAGCGCCGTCCGCGACCTGGTGGACATGGAGACCCGGATGCTGCGGGGGACGACCCTGACCGGCAGCCCCCGCTCCCAGGAAGGCGAGCAGCGATGATCGGACTGGAGATCGCGATGGTCGGGGTCGGGATCACGATCCTGATCGCCGGCTACCGGATCGTCCGGGGACCGAGTGATGCGGACCGGGCGGTCGGGGCCGACCTGCTGGCGTTCTCGATCATCGCGATGATCGCGTTGGTCGGCGTGCGCGCCGGCAGCGGCGGCGTCTTCGACCTGGTGCTCGTGGGCACCGTGGTGGCGTTCCTGTCCGCCCTGGGACTGGCCAGGCTGCTGAACAGGGGGGCGAGATGAACTGGGTCGACGTGACCGGCCAGGCGCTGTGCGTGCTCGGCTCGGTGGTCTTCCTGGCCGCCGGCATCGGGGCGCTGCGCCTGCCCGACCCCTACACCCGCGCCTCGGCCGTCGCCACCGCCGCCGGGGTCGGGGTGGCTCTCGTGGTGGCCGGCGGAGCGCTGGTCCACCCGGGCTGGGACGCGACCGTCCGCGCGATCATCGCGATCGTCTTCCAGCTCGCCACGTCCGCCGTCGGCGGCATGGCGATCGCCCGCGCCGCCGTGCTCTCGCGGCACAAGTTCAGCCCCGAGACCGACGACTCGGTCCTCGAGGAGGGCTGAGTCGTCGGCTCGAAGCCGGTGAGCGACCTCAGTCCTCCTTGGTGCCGGACATCCCCTGCTGGATCAGGTCCATCACCGAGGAGTCGGCGAGGGTGGTGACGTCGCCGACCTGACGGTTCTCGGCGACGTCGCGCAACAGCCGGCGCATGATCTTGCCCGAGCGGGTCTTGGGCAGCTCGGGGACGATCATCACCTGACGCGGCTTGGCGATCGCACCGATCTCCTTGGCCACGTGGGTGCGCAGGTCCTCGACGATGTCGACGCCGCCGTCGCCCGCCTCCTCGCGCAGGATGACGAAGGCGCAGACCGCCTGGCCTGTGGTGTCGTCGGTGGCTCCCACGACGGCCGCCTCGGCAACCTTCGGGTGGGAGACCAGCGCCGACTCGATCTCGGTGGTCGACAGCCGGTGGCCGGAGACGTTCATGACGTCGTCGACGCGGCCGAGCACCCAGATGTGGCCGTCGTCGTCCTTCTTCGCACCGTCACCGGCGAAGTAGTAGCCCTGCTCGGCGAAACGCGACCAATAGGTGTCCTTGAACCGCTCGTCGTCGCCCCAGATCGTGCGCAGCATGCCCGGCCACGGCTTCGTGATGACGAGCAGGCCACCTTCGCCGTCGGCCACCGACTGCCCGCGGTCGTCGACCACGTCGGCTGAGATGCCGGGGAAGGCGACCATGGCCGACCCGGGCTTGGCCGCGGTGACGCCGGGCAGCGGGGTGATCATGTGGGCGCCGGTCTCGGTCTGCCACCAGGTGTCGACGACCGGGGTGCGACCGCCGCCGATCACCTCGCGGTACCAGACATAGGCCTCGGGGTTGATCGGCTCGCCGACCGAGCCGAGGATCCGCAGGCTGGAGAGGTCGTACTCGTCGGGGATCTCGCGACCCCACTTCATGAAGGTGCGGATCGCGGTGGGGGCGGTGTAGAAGATCGTCACCTTGTGCTCGGCGATGATCTCCCACCAGCGACCCTTGTGCGGGCTGTCGGGGGTGCCCTCGTAGAGCACCTGCGTCGCGCCCATCGCGGTCGGGCCGTAGACGGCGTACGAGTGCCCGGTCACCCAGCCGACGTCGGCGGTGCACCAGTAGACGTCCTCGGGCTTGTGGTCGAAGGTCGCCCAGAAGGTGTACGCCGACTGCACGAGGTAGCCGCCGGAGGTGTGGAGGATCCCCTTGGGCTTGCCGGTGGTGCCGGAGGTGTACATGACGTAGAGCGGGTGCTCGGCGTCGAAGTCCTGCGGGGTGTGCTCCGGCGAGGCGCCGGCGACGACGTCGTCCCACCAGACGTCGCGTCCCTCGGTCCAGTCGACGTCCTCGCCGGTGCGGCGTACGACCAGCACGTTGCGGACCCCGGAGACCTTGCCGAGCGCCTCGTCGACGGCGGGCTTGAGGGCCGAGGGCTTGCCGCGGCGGTAGCCGCCGTCGGCGGTGATGACGATCTCGGCGCCGCAGTCGTCGATCCGGCTGGCGAGCGCGTCGGAGGAGAAGCCGCCGAAGACGACCGTGTGCGGCGCACCCAGACGGGCGCAGGCCAGCATCGCGACGACGGTCTCCAGGATCATCGGCATGTAGATCGCGACCCGGTCACCGGTCTTGACCCCGAGGTCGACCAGGGCATTGGCCGCCTGGCACACCTCGTCCTTGAGCTCGGCGTAGGTGATCGTGCGGGTGTCACCGGGCTCGCCGACGAAGTGGAAGGCGACCTTGTCGCCGTTGCCCGTCAGCACGTGTCGATCGACGCAGTTGTAGGCGACGTTGAGCTTGCCGTCGGCGAACCACTTCGCGAACGGCGGGTCCGACCAGTCGAGCACCTGGGTGAACGGCGTGCCCCAGTGCAGCTTCTGCGCCGCCTCCGCCCAGAACGCCTCCGGGTCGGCCGTCGCGCGCTCGTAGTCCTCGGCGCGGACGTTGGCCTGGGCCGCGAGGTCGGCCGGAGGCTCGAAGGTGCGGTTCTCCTGCAGGAGGTTGGACAGCTTCTCGTCGCTCACAGGCGTTCCTCTCCACGGTGCGTCAAGGTTCTGTGTGTCTGGGCTCACTGTAGGGCGGGGCCCCACGGTGGTCCCGGGCGGATCGGCCGAGCGGTGGGTACGCCGCGACGAGCGGACTCGAGGGTGTCGGCGGGCGGGCCCCGTGAGCCTTTGTGAGGCTGTGAGGACAAGTTGACCCCGGCGTGACGCCGGGGCACCGCCGGCGAAACGACGGTTGCCGAGCATCGGGTCATCCCCTTCGCACAGGAGAAGCGATGACCACGAGCCCGACCCTCCCCGGCCGCGCGGCGACGGCCGCGTCTGCTGCGACCGCAGCCCCTGCCGTGCCGGACCCGGCACGACGTACGGGCCGGTGGATCGACGACTGGCGCCCCGAGGACCCCGAGTTCTGGGAGCGGACCGGTCGGCAGGTGGCCCGGCGCAACCTGGCCTGGTCGATCTTCGCCGAGCACCTCGGGTTCTCCGCCTGGCTGATCTGGAGCGTCTCCTCGGCGTTCCTGCTGGCCCAGGGGTTCGACTTCAGCGCCCAGCAGCTCTTCGTGCTGGTGGCCGTCCCCAACCTGGTGGGCTCGCTGCTGCGGCTGCCCTACACGCTCGCCGTGCCGCGGTTCGGCGGGCGCAACTGGACCGCGGTCAGCGCGGCGCTGCTGCTGGTGCCGACACTGCTCTTCGCGGTGGCCGTGCAGAACCCGGACACGCCGTTCTGGGTCTTCTGCGTGATCGCGGCGACGGCCGGGTTCGGCGGGGGCAACTTCGCCTCCTCGATGGCCAACATCAACTTCTTCTACCCCTCGGCCAAGAAGGGCGCGGCCCTGGGGCTCAACGCCGCGGGCGGCAACCTCGGGGTCTCACTCATCCAGCTGCTGCTGCCCGTCATCGTCGGCGGCGCCGGGATCTTCGGGCTGGTGCGGGCCAGCGAGGGCGGGGTCCACCTGGAGCGGGCGGCGTACGTCTATGCGGGGCTGGCCGTGGTGGCGACCTTCGCGGCGTGGCGGTGGATGGACAACCTCGGCACGGCGGTGTCGCGTCCGCGCGAGCAGCTGCGCGTCGTACGCCGGCCCCACACGTGGGTGATGTCGCTGCTCTACGTCGGCACGTTCGGCTCGTTCATCGGCTACTCCGCGGCGATGCCGCTGCTCATCAAGCTGAACTTCTGGGTGCCCGACCCGGCGCCGCTCGGCACCGGCATCTACTTCGCCTACTACGCCTTCCTGGGTGCCGGCGTCGGCTCGCTGACCCGCCCGTTCGGCGGCTGGCTCGCCGACCGGCTGGGTGGCGCCCGCGTGACGCTCGCCGCCTTCGCCGGCCTGATCGTCGCGACCTTGGCCGTGCTCATCACCCTCGTGCAGCTGACCCCGAACCCCGGCCAGGACCCGACCATCGCGACCGAGAACCAGGCCGTCTTCCCGTGGTTCCTCGGCGCCTTCCTCGTGGTCTTCGCCTGCGCCGGCATCGGCAACGGGTCGACCTACAAGATGATCCCGTCGATCTGGCGGGCGGAGGTCGAGCGGACGACGACGGCCGGGACCCCGGAGCGGGAGGCCGCCCTCGTGGCCGCCACCAAGGAGTCGTCGGCGGGCCTGGGTGTCATCGGCGCGGTGGGGGCGATCGGCGGCTTCCTCATCCCGCTCGCGTTCGCGGCGCCGTGGGTCGCCGACCCCCGCAACGCGACGCAGGGCGCCTTCGTTGTCTTCACGGCGTTCTACGCGATCTGTGCCGTGGTCACCTGGACGTTCTACGTCCGCGGTCGCGCCCTCGGCGCGTCGACCCCGAGCCTGGCCGGGAAGCGGATCTGAGTGGCGACGTCGAGTGTGCAGACCCACTGCCCCTACTGCTCGCTGCAGTGCGGCATGCGCCTGGTCCGCGACGGGCGGTCCCTCGAGGTCGCGGCGTGGGAGGAGTTCCCGGTCAACGACGGCGCGCTGTGCCGCAAGGGGTGGACCGCCACCGGCCTGCGCGGGCACCGCGAACGGCTGACCACGCCGCTGCTGCGCGAGACCCGGGCCGACGGCAGCCGCGGCGAGCTGCGCCCCGCGAGCTGGGACGAGGCGCTCGACGTCATCGCCACGCACCTGGTCGCGCTCCGCGCCGCCCACGGCCCGGACGCGGTCGGGGTCTTCGGTGGCGGGGGGCTGACCAACGAGAAGGCCTACCAGCTCGGCAAGCTCGCGCGGGTCGCGCTCGGCACCAGCCAGATCGACTACAACGGCCGGTGGTGCATGTCGTCGGCCGCTTCGGCGGCCAGCCGCGCGCTCGGCATCGACCGTGGTCTGCCGTTCCCGCTCGCCGACGTCGAGGACGCCGACGTCGTCGTGCTCGCCGGCTCCAATCTCGCCGAGACGATGCCGCCGGCCGCCCGCCACCTGGACAGGTTGCGTCAGCGCGGTGGCACGGTGGTCGTGGTCGACCCGCGCCGGACCGCGACGGCCGACCGGGCCGACCTGGTCCTCCAACCGGTGCCGGGCACCGACCTGGCGCTCGCCTTGGGGGTCCTCCATCTGCTCGTCGGCATGGGCGCAGTGGACGAGGAGTACGTCGCCGCGCGCACCACCGGCTTCGAGGCCGTACGCCGCTCCGTGGCGCCGTGGTGGCCCGAGCGCGTCGAGCGGGTCACCGGTGTCGAGGCGGCGCAGGTGCGGGCGCTGGCCGACCTGCTGGGCGGCACCACCCGCCGCGGGGGACGCGTCATGGTGCTCACCGCCCGCGGGGTCGAGCAGCACTCGCAGGGCTCCGACACCGTCCTGGCCTGGATCAACGTCGCCCTCGCCCTCGGCCAGGCCGGCCGACACGGCGCCGGGTGGGGCTGCCTCACCGGTCAGGGCAACGGCCAGGGCGGACGCGAGCACGGCCAGAAGGCCGACCAGCTGCCCGGCTACCGGATGATCGACGACCCCGAGGCCCGCGACCACGTCGCCCGGGTCTGGGGTGTGGACCCCGCCTCGCTGCCGGGCAAGGGCCGCTCGGCGTACGAGCTGCTGGACGCCCTGGGCACCGCCGACGGGCCGCGAGCGCTGCTGGTCTTCGGCTCCAACATCGTCGTCTCCGCGCCCCACGCCACCCACGTCGCACGCCGGCTCGCGGACCTCGACCTGCTGGTCGTGGCCGACCTGGTGCTGTCGGAGACAGCCGCCATCGCCGATGTCGTGCTCCCCGTGACCCAGTGGGCCGAGGAGACCGGCACGATGACCAACCTCGAGGGCCGGGTGATCCTGCGCCAGGCGGCGGTGGCCCCGCCGCAGGGCGTGCGGACCGACCTCGAGGTGATCGCGGCGATCGCGGCCGCGACTGGTTCCCCGGTGGAGTTCGCCACCGACCCCGAGGAGGTCTTCGCCGAGCTCGCGCGGGCGTCGGCCGGTGGCAAGGCCGACTACGCCGGCATCGACTACGCCCGGATCCGCGCCGAGCACGGCGTCTTCTGGCCCTGCCCGGAGCGCGGACACCCGGGGACCCCGCGGCTGTTCGCCGACGCGTTCGGCCACCCGGACGGCCGCGCCCGGTTCCTGGTGACCGACTACCGCGGCGCCGCGGAGCTGCCGGACGCGGAGTACCCGCTGCACCTGACGACCGGGCGCGTGCTTGGTCAGTACCAGTCCGGCGCCCAGACCCGCCGCATCAAGGACCTGCCCGACGCCGGCCCGTTCGTCGAGCTGCATCCCATGCTGGCCCGTCGGCTCGGCACGACCGACGGTGAGCCGGTCACCGTGCGCACCCGCCGCGGGAGCATGCGTGCGCCGGCCCGGGTCGTCGACACGATCCGCCCCGACACCGTGTTCGTGCCGTTCCACTGGGTCGGCGCCAACCGGCTCACCAACGCCGCGCTGGACCCCGCCAGCCGGATGCCGGAGTTCAAGGTCTGCGCCGCGGAGGTGACGGCGTGAGTTGCCCTGTGTCAACCTCCGCGCCGTCAGGCGGCGATTTGGTGGTGTTCGTTGAGGACGCGTTGGAAGGCTCGGTGCTGGCTAGGGTCGTAGGTGGCCCGGTCTTGCCAGCAGCGCCAGATGATGTCGACCCAGGCGCGGGCGAGGATCCGGACGGCGTGGGGGTGGTCGTGGTTGCGTGCCCTGGCGCGGTTGTAGAGGTCGGCGGCCCACGGGTTGGCGTGTCGGGAGTCAGCGGCGAAGTCACACAGGGCGTCGCGGAGTTCTTTGTCGCATCCCCACCGGAAGGTGACGGCTTTGACCTTGCCGGACTGCCGCGTCGAGGGCGCGACGCCGGCCAGACAGGCCAGGGAGTCGGCGGTGGGGAACCTGCCGCGGGCGTCCCCGATCTCGGCGAGCAGTCGCGCGGCGCGCACGGTCCCGGAGCGAGGCAGCGAGGTCACGACGTGCGCGTCGGGGTGGACGTCGAGTTGCTCAGCGATCGAGTCCGCGAGCGTGGCGATCTGGGTGTTCAAGCTCCGCAGGACCGCGACGAACGCGAGCGTGGTTGCGGCATGGGGGCCGGTTTCAGCACCGGTGGTGCCGCGGGGCGCAGCGAGCAGCCGTTGGTGCAACACGGCAGGGTCGGTGCGCCCGGAGTAGGCGAGCTTCTTCAGCCATGCTGCGAGCCGGTCGGCGGTGAGCCAGTCGGCTTTGGTCTGGGTGGGGAACCGTTCCAGGAAGGACAGGCTGATCGCGGAGTCCAGGTGGGCGAACAGGTCCACGATGCCGGGGAACACGACCTGCAGGTGCGCGCGGAGCTGGTTGGCTGCCGCGACGCGGTGCGCGACCAGGTCCCGACGAGCACGCACGCTGGAGCGCAGCGCTTGGGTGGCCGGGGTCGATCTGGTCAGCGGGGTCAGGCGACGGCGGTCGGTGCGGACCACATCTGCCAGGACGTAGGCGTCGAACCGGTCGTCCTTGTTGCCGGCCGAGCCGTAGCGCGAGCGGAGGTTCTTGACCTGGTTGGGGCTGATCACCAGCACGGTCAGCTCGGTGGCAAGCAAGGCATCGATGACGGGCCCGTCGCCGCGTTCGATGCCGATCTCGACGACCTCAGCTGCCAACAGACGTCGTACGAGTCGTTTGAGGCCGGCAGCGGTGTGCTCGACGGTGAACCGGTCAAGCACCTCGCCGTCGGGGTCCAGGATGCACACGACGTGGTCGTCCTTGGCCCAGTCCAGACCGGCGCACACTCGTGGTCGGGTCGCTTCAGGGGTCACACTCATGGTCAGTTCCTCGCTGTTGGAGCAGTGAGAGAACACCCGGTGGTCCCGGGACCCTGCAGCCGGTCGCTCACTGATCGGCGCTCATCGGCGCATAGCCCTGTAGCCGGTCGGCGGGTCCTGGGCCACCGGACCTCGCAGAACTCACGCTGGACCTCGAAGGTCGAGCGACCGTGGCGATGGTCCGGTGGGGACCAGGGGTGTACCGGCAACCCATCTGAAGCCACCGACCTGAGGAAGGTAATCCAGTGAGCGGGCGCCGCGTCGTGGTGGTCGGTCACGGCATGGTCGCGGTGCGGCTCGTCGAGCTGCTGGTCGCCGGCGGCTGGATCGACGACGGCGGCAGCGTCGTCGTGGTGGGCGAGGAGGCCGGGCCGGCGTACAACCGGATCCTGCTCTCCGCCGTGCTCGAGGGCACCCACGACGGTGACGCCCTCGCACTGCGCGAGCCCGGCTGGTATGCCGAGCACGGCATCGAGCTGCGCACCGGCGTCCGGGTGCACGGCGTCGACCGCGTGGCCCGCGAGGTCGAGCTGCAGGACGGGAGCCGGGTGGGCTACGACCACCTGGTCCTCGCGACCGGCGCCGTCGCGACGCTCCCGCCGATCCGCGGACTCGTCCTCGAGGACGGCCGGCTCGACCCGCGCGTGCACGCCTTCCGCAGCCTGGCCGACTGCCGCCGGCTGCGCGCCGCGCTCACCGACGCAGCCGAGCCCGTACGCCGCGCGGTGGTGATCGGTGGCGGGCTGCTCGGTCTGCAGGTGGCGCGGGCGCTGGGCGCCCACAGCGTCGTCACCGAGGTCGTGGAGGGTGGTGAGCACCTGCTCTCCCGCCAGCTCGGTCCGGCCGGGGGTGGCGTGCTGGCCCGCGACCTCGCCCGCCTCGGCACGCCCGTCTACACCGGTGCCCGCGCCGTACGCCTGGTGCCGGCACCGGACGCCGAGCACGCCCTCGGGGTGCGCCTCGACAACGGCCACGTGCTGTCGACCGACCTCGTCGTGCTGACCGCGGGCAGCCGGCCGTCGACCCGCCTCGCGCGCCGCTGCGGTCTGGAGGTACGCCGTGGGGTCGTCGTCGACGACCACCTGACCTCCGTGACCGACCCGGCGGTCCACGCCATCGGTGACTGCGCCGAGCACCGCGACCGGGTCGCGGGCTTCGTCGCACCCGGCTGGGAGCAGGCGGAGGTGCTGGCGGCGCGGCTGCTCGGCGCCGACGTGACGTACGACGGCGTGCGCGAGGTCGCGCGCCTGCGTGCCACCGACCTCGACGTCGCGGTGCTCGGCGATCCCGAGCGTGCCACCGGCGAGGTGGTCGAGGTGACCAACCCGCTCGCCGGGTCGCACCGCAAGCTCGTCGTCCGCGACGGCCGGATCGTGGCGGCCGCACTCGTCGGCGACACCTCGCGGGTCGGCCTGCTCACGCAGTACGTCGACCGCGGCACCGTCCTCGGTCCCCGCGAGCCCGGCGAGCTGCTGCTGCCCGACCCGACGACCACCGCTGCGGGCCCCGCCGCCCTCCCCGACGACGTGGAGGTGTGTGCGTGCGCCGGCGTCAGTGCCGGCGCGATCCGCGCGTGCGGCTCGCTCGCCCGCGCCCGCGAGACCACCCGTGCCACCACCGGCTGCGGCGGGTGCGCCGCCACCGTGCGCGCGCTGCTGGCCGCCGCGTCCCCCGACGCCTCCCCTGATGCCCCGCCCCACCCCTCCCGAGAAAGGACCCTGCGATGAGTCCCACCCCCACCGGTCGCCGTCCCCGGATCATCGTCGTCGGCCACGGCATGGTCGGTCACCGCTTCGTCCAGGCCGCCATCGAGCGCGGGCTGGTGGAGACCCATGACGTCCTCGTGCTCGGCGAGGAGGCCCGCCCGGCCTACGACCGGGTCGCTCTCACCTCCTTCTTCGAGGTGGGCGCCGAGGCGCTGTCCCTGCTCCCCGAGGGCGCGTACGACGACCCGCGGGTGCAGCTGCGCACCGGCGTGTGCGTCACCGCCATCGACCCGGAGACGCGGAGGCTGCGGCTGTCCGACGCGACCGAAGAGACGTACGACGAGCTGGTGCTGGCCACCGGTGCGGCGCCGTTCGTGCCACCCGTGCCTGGCAGGGACCTGGACGGTTGCTTCGTCTATCGCACGATCGAGGACCTCGAGGCGATCCGCGACGCCGCCGGTCGGGGGCGACCGGACGGCAGTGGCCCCGCGCGCGGGGTGGTGATCGGGGGCGGGCTGCTGGGGCTCGAGGCGGCGAACGCGCTGCACCAGCTCGGCGTGGAGGCGCACGTGGTGGAGATGGCGCCGCGGCTGATGCCGGTGCAGCTCGACGACGCCGGGGGCACGACGCTGGTGCGTCACGTCGAGGCCCTCGGCGTGCAGGTGCACACCGGGGTCGCCACGACGGAGGTCCTGGGTGACGCGCCGGCCACGGAGGGGGGCCGCGTCACCGGGCTCGGGCTCCGCGACGCCGAACCGCTCGACGCCGAGATCGTCGTCTTCTCCGCCGGCATCCGTCCGCGCGACGCGCTGGCCCGCGACGCCGGCCTGGCGACCGCGGAGCGCGGCGGCGTGCTGGTCGACGAGCAGTGCCGCAGCAGCGACCCGCACGTCTGGGCGGTGGGGGAGTGCGCGGCCCCCGGCGGGCGGATGTACGGCCTCGTCGCCCCGGGCTACGCGATGGCCGAGATCGTCGTCGACGCGCTGCTCGGGGGCGCCGGCGCCTTCACCGGTGCGGACATGTCGACGAAGCTCAAGCTGCTCGGCGTCGACGTGGCCTCCTTCGGCGACGCGTTCGCGACCACCCCGGGTTCGCTCGAGCTGGTCTTCGCCGACGCGGTCGGCGGCCTCTACAAGAAGCTGGTGGTGGGGCCCGCCGGGCCCGACGCCGACGGTGCACCGCGCGACGGCTACGTGCTGCTGGGCGGGATCCTCGTCGGGGACGCGTCGGCGTACGGCGTGCTGCGGCCCCTGGTCTCCAGCGGCATGCTGCTTCCCGACAACCCCGAGGAGCTGATCCTCCCCGCCTCCCGCGGCGCGCTCGAGCTCGGCCTGCCCGACGACGCGGTCGTCTGCTCGTGCAACAACGTCTCCAAGGCCACGATCCTCACGGCGCTCACCGACGGGTCCGACGACGCGGGGCCGTGTGAGGACGTGGCGGCCGTGAAGCGGTGCACCAAGGCGGGCAGCACCTGCGGCTCGTGCGTCGGCACCGTGAAGACGGTCGTCGAGGAGTACTTCGCCGCTGTCGGACGCGAGGTCGACCGGTCGCTGTGCGAGCACTTCGCGCTCACCCGCCAGGAGCTGTTCGACGTGGTGGCCGTGCACGGCTACCGCAGCTTCGACGACGTGGTCGCCGCCCACGGCACGGGGCGCGGATGCGACGTGTGCAAGCCGACGGTCGCGTCGATCCTGGCCAGCCAGCTGAACGGGCACGTGCTGGCCCCGGAGACCGGTGCGCTGCAGGACACCAACGACGCCTACCTGGCCAACATCCAGCGCAACGGCACCTACTCGGTGGTGCCGCGCATCCCGGGCGGGGAGATCACCCCCGATGGACTGATCGTCATCGGCGAGGTCGCCCGCGACTTCGGGCTCTACACCAAGATCACCGGCGGGCAGCGCATCGACCTGTTCGGTGCCCGGATGGAGGAGCTGCCCGCGATCTGGCGCCGGCTGGTCGACGCCGGGTTCGAGTCCGGCCACGCCTACGGCAAGTCGCTGCGCACCGTGAAGTCGTGCGTGGGCTCGACGTGGTGCCGCTACGGCGTGCAGGACTCGGTGCAGCTCGCGATCGACCTCGAGCTGCGCTACCGCGGCCTGCGCTCACCCCACAAGCTCAAGGGCGGGGTGTCGGGCTGCGCCCGGGAGTGCGCCGAGGCGCGCGGCAAGGACTTCGGCGTCATCGCGACCGAGAAGGGGTGGAACCTGTACGTCGGCGGCAACGGCGGGGCCACCCCGCGGCACGCCGAGCTGCTGGTTGCCGACGTCGACACCGCGACGCTCGTGCGCTACCTCGACCGGTTCCTCATGTACTACGTCCGCACCGCCGACCGGCTGCAGCGCACCGCCCCGTGGATCGAGAGCCTCGACGGCGGGCTGGAGCGGGTGCGCGAGGTCGTCGTCGACGACGCGCTCGGCCTCGGCCAGGAGCTGGAGGAGGCCATGGCGCGCCACGTCGCGGGCTACTTCGACGAGTGGGCCGCCACCCTGGAGGACCCGGAGAAGCTGGCGCGCTTCGTGTCCTTCGTCAACGCCCCGCAGACACCGGACCCCGACATCACCTTCACGACCGAGCGCGGCCAGATCCGACCGGCCGCGCCGAGCGAGCCGGTCGACCTCGGCGCCGCCATCCCGGTGGGGGCCCCGCGGTGAGGCACACCGCGCCCGCGCAGGAGTGGGTGCCGGTCTGCGCCCTCGAGGACCTCGACCGTGAGCGTGGGGCCGCCGCACTCGTGCACGGTCGCGCCGTGGCGGTGTTCCGTACCCACGACGACCAGGTCTTCGTCCTCGACAACCGGTGCCCCTACGCGCGGGCGTCGGTGCTGGCACGTGGCATCGTGGGCACCCGCAAGGACACCTGGTTCGTGGCCTCGCCGATGCTCAAGCAGCCCTTCGACCTGCGCACGGGCGTGTGCCTCGACGACCCGACGGTGCGCGTCGCGACGTACGCCGTCCGGGTGGTCGAGGGCCGCGTCGAGGTCGGTGGGCGGCTCCCGTGAGCGTGGCGGAGCCGGCGGCCGGGCGGATGGTCGGGCAGATGGTCGGGCTGGGAGGCGCCGACGACGGTGAGGAGGTCGACGTGGAGCAGACCCGCACGCTCGCGGGCTTCCGCATCGGCGTCACGGCCGCGCGCAAGGTCGAGGAGCAGCGCGCGCTGCTGCACCGGCGCGGGGCGACCACCGAGTGGGCGCCCGCATTGTCGACCGAGCCCAACCAGGTCGACGACGCCGACCTGCGCACCGCGACCGCCGAGGTGCTGGCCCGCCCCGTCGACCTGTTCCTCGCCACCACCGGCATCGGGATGCGGGCATGGTTCGACGCGGCCGCCGCGTGGGGCGAGCTCGACCGGCTGCTCGCCCACCTCGCCACGGCCGAGATCGTCGCGCGCGGACCCAAGAGCGTCGGCGCCCTGCGGCGCCACGGCCTGCGGGAGCTGTGGAGCCCGCCGTCGGAGTGCTTCGACGACGTGCTCGACCACCTGCGCGGCCGGGACCTCAGCGGCACGCGGATCGTCGTGCAGGAGCACGGGCAGTCCCTGTCGATGGTCGCCCACGCACTGCGACGTCAGGGCGCGGATGTCACGACGGTCACCGTCTACCGGGTGCGCGCCGCAGAGGACCCGGGGCCGATGTTCCGGATGGTCGACCTCATCGCCGACCGCGAGCTCGACGCCGTCACCTTCACCTCCGCCCCGGCGGTCGCCGCGCTCATGGAGGCGGCCGCTTCGGTCGGACGCCGTGACGACGTGATCTCCGCGTTCCAGGCCGACGTCGTGGCGACCTGCGTCGGCCCGGTCACCTCGGCCGCGTTCGAGCTGTGGGGGGTGCCGACGATCGAACCCGAGCGCTCCCGGCTCGGGGCGATGGTCCGGCTGCTCGAGATCGAGCTCCCGTCGCGCCGCGACGGTCTCAGCGTCGAGGTCGCCGGACGCGTCCTGCTGCTGCACGGCGACGTGGTGCTGCTCGACGGCATCGAGGTCGGGCTCAGCCCCGGACCGTTCGCGGTCCTCCAGCGCCTGCTCGTGAACCCCGGCCACGTGGTCTCCCGCTCCGACCTGCTCGCCGCGCTGCCCCGCGGCAACGCCTCCTCCGAGCACGCCGTCGAGATGGCCGTCGCCCGGCTGCGCGCCGCGCTGGGGACGCGGACCGTGGAGACGGTCGTGAAACGCGGCTACCGCCTGGCGGTCGGCGGATGAACGGCCCGCCGATCGTGCTCGCCGCCCACGGCACCCGACACGCACCGGGGAACGCGGTGGCCGCCGACCTCGCGGCGCTCGTCGCGGCGCGGTCCGGGCGCCCGGCCCGGGCGGCGTACCTCGAGCTGGCGGCGCCGCTGCTCGACGACGTCCTTGCGTCCGCACCCGACGGCACCGTCGTCGTGCCGTTGCTGCTCTCCGGGGGCATCCACCTGCGCCACGACCTGCCGCATGCGGTAGCACAGGCGGACGGACGGGCGCGGCTCGCCGCGGCGTTGGGTCCTGACCGGCGCCTGGCTCGCGTGCAGGCCGCACGGCTGGACGCGGTGGGCGCGCGCCGCGGGGATCCGGTCGTGCTGCTCGCCGCCGGCAGCACCGATCCGTGTGTCGACGCCGACCTGGCCCGTGCCGCCGAGCTTCTCGCGCAGGAGTGGGACGCGCCCGTCGCGGTGGCCTCCCTGTCCGGTCGTGGGCCGCGACTGGCCGAGGTGGCGCGCCCCGGCATGCCGGTGGCGACCTATCTGCTCGCCGAGGGGCACTTCGCCCGGCGTGCTCGGGCCGAGGCACGAGCAGTGGACGCGGGACCGGTGACACAGGTGCTGGGGCCGGACCCGTTGGTCGCCGAGCTCGCGCTCGCCCGTGCGGCGGCGCTCCCGGCGCTGCTCGCGGTCGGCTGAGGCTCGAGCGTCAGCCCTCAGCCCCGGTCGAGCGGCACGGCCTCCGGGGTGTGCAACCGCACCAGGAACCGCCGTACGCCGACGGGGCGGCGCCGCGGTGTCAGCAGCGAGACCACGATCATCGTGAGGAACGCCGCCGGCACCGTCCAGGCGGCGGGCTGGGCCAGCAGTGCGTCGGCCCAGCCGGTGCGCTCGGTGCCGGCCAGGGTGTCGACCACGGCGATGCCGGACAGCACGCCTCCGACCCCGAGCCCCGCGAGCGCACCGGCGTCGGTGAGACGGGGCCACCAGATCCCCAGGATCAGCAGCGGGCAGAAGGTCGAGGCAGCGACGGCGAAGGCCAGGCCCACGGCGCGCGCCACGCTGACCCCCGAGGTCATCAGGGCCAGCATGAGCGGCACCGCCACCCCCATCAGGGCGGCGGCGCGGAACGCCGTGACCCCGGCGAGCCGCCGGCCGGTGATCTCCTGGCTGAGCACGCCTGCCACGGCGATCGTCAGGCCCGACGAGGTGGACAGGAACGCTGCGAACGCGCCGGCCGTCGTCAGGGCGGAGAGCAGCTCGCCGCCGTACCCGGCGATCATCCGCGCGGGCAGCTCGAGCACGACCGTGTCGCTGGCGCCGGCGCCGACCAGGTCGGGTGCGTAGACCCGGCCGAGGGCGCCGTACACCGGCGGCAGCACATAGAAGAGCCCGAGCAGTCCCAGCACCACCAGCGTCGTACGCCGTGCGGCGCGGCCGTCGGGGTTGGTGTAGAAGCGCACGACCACGTGCGGCAGGCCCATGGTGCCGAGGAAGGTCGCCATGATGAGCGAGTAGGTCGTGTAGAGGACGTACGGCTGGTCCGAGACCATCGGCAGCGCCCAGAGGTCGCCGACCACGGCACCGCCGACGGCGGCCCCCGCAGTCGCCGGCGAGGTGGCGCCGTCGCCGATCCAGATCAGCAGCAGGAAGAACGCGGGGACGAGCAGCGCGGTGAGCTTGAGCCAGTACTGGAACGCCTGCACGAAGGTCACCGAGCGCATGCCGCCGGTGAAGACGTTGACCACGACCACGGTGGCGACCAGAACGCCGCCGAGCCAAGACGGCGCGCCGGTGATCGTGCGCAGCGCCAGCCCGGCGCCCTGGAACTGCGGCATCAGGTAGAGCCACCCGATCGCGACCACCAGCACCGACGACACGATCCGGACCGGGCGCGACTCCAGCCGGGTCTCGGCGAAGTCCGGCAGCGTGTAGGCACCGGAGCGGCGCAGCGGCGCGGCCACCAGCACGAGCAGGACGAGGTAGCCGGCCGTCCAGCCGACCGGGTACCACAGCATCTCGGCGCCGTAGGCGAGCACGAGGCCGGCGACGCCCAGGAACGAGGCGGCCGAGAGGTACTCCCCGCCGATGGCCGAGGCGTTGAGCCGCGGGCGCACGGTCCGGGAGGCGACGAAGAAGTCGCTGGTCGTCCGTGAGAACCGCAGGCCCCAGGTGCCGATCGCCAGCGTCGCCAGGACGACCGTCGTGACGGCGACGACGGCCAGCCCGGTGCTCATGGGTCAGTGCTCACTGCTGGGTGCTCACGAACGCTCGACGACGTCGGCGAAGGCCTGCTCGTTGCGCTCCGCGGCGCGGACGTAGAGCCAGCCCAGGACCACCAGCACGGGGTAGATGCCGAACGCGAGCATCACCCAGGGCAGCGGCATGCCCAGCACGAGGATGTCGTTGAGGCCGGGGAACTGGAGGAACACCAGCGGCAGCGCGCCGACGGTCACGGTGAGCGCCACCAGCACGATGACGGCGAGCCGGAGCTGGGCCCGCAGCAGGGAGGTCATGTAGACCTCGCCGACGAGGGACTGCCGGTCGATCTCCGCCACCCCCGTACGCCGTGGGGGTCGCGGTCGGCGCGCCCGTGGGGAGGTCACGCGCACCCGCGCGGGAGGGTGGTCGGGGTTCATCGCTCGGCGCGCGGCCGCGCCCGCCGGATGAGCAGGTCGCGCAGCTCGCGGGTGTGCCGGCGGCTCACCGCGAGCTCCTGGTCGCCGACCACGACGGTGCAGCGCCCGCTGTCCATGCGGACCTCACTGATGTGCGAGAGCGCCACCAGCAACGAGCGGTGGATCCGCACGAACCCGGACGCCGCCCACTCCTCCTCGAGCGACGACAGCGGGACCCGCACCAGGTGGCTGCCGGAGGCCGTGTGCAAGCGCGCGTAGTCGCCCTGCGCCTCGACGTAGCGCACGTCTGCGCGCGACACGAAGCGCGTCACCCCGCCGAGCTCCACCGCGATCGTGTCGTCGACGTCCGGGGCTGAGGTGTCGCGGGTGTCGATGATCCGGCGCACCGCCTCGGCCAGCCGCTCGGGACGCACGGGTTTGAGCACGTAGTCGACGACGTCGAGCTCGAAGGCGTCGACGGCGTGCTCGTCGTACGCCGTCACAAAGACGACCGGGGGCGGGTGCTTGAACTGCGCGAGCACGCGGGCGAGGTCGAGCCCCGTCAGCCCGGGCATACGGATGTCGGAGAAGACCCCGTCGACCGTGCCCTCCTGGAGGATCCGCAGCGCCTCGGCGGCGGAGTCGGTCGCGCGCACGGCCCCCACGCGGGGATCGAGACCGAGGAGGTAGCTGAGCTCGTCGAGGGCGTGCCGCTCGTCGTCGACCACCAGGACGCGCAGCCGCGCCGCGGCGTCCGGGGCGGCGCTCGGGACGGGGCTCGGGACAGGGCTCATGGGTGCACTCCGGGGGAGAACTTCGGCACGTGCACGATAACCCTCGTGCCGGCTCCCGGGGCGGTCTCCACGACGAGGCCGTAGTCGTCGCCGAAGGCGACCCGCAGCCGCTCGTCGACGTTGGCGAGTCCGACCGAGCCGCTCTCCAGCGCCCCGGCCAACGCCTGCCGGATGCGCTCGGGGTCCTCGCCGGTGCCGTCGTCCTCGACCGTGATCACGCAGTCGCGGTCGTAGTCCTCCGCGGTGATGGTGATGGTGCCGGTGCCGGCCTTCTGCTCGAACCCGTGGCGTACGGCGTTCTCCACCAGCGGCTGCAGGCACAGGAACGGCACGGTCACCGGGAGCACCTCCGGCGCGACCCGCAGCGTCACCTGCAGCCGCTCGCCGAAGCGCGCCTTCTCCAGCAGCAGGTAGCGCTCGATCGACTTCAGCTCCTCGGCCAGCGTCGTGAACTGGCCGTGCTCGCGGAAGGAGTAGCGGGTGAAGTCGGCGAACTCCAGCAGCAGGTCGCGGGCCCGCTCGGGATCGGTGCGGACGAACGACGCGATCGCCGACAGGGAGTTGTAGATGAAGTGCGGGCTGATCTGCGCGCGCAGGGCACGCACCTCGGCCTCGATCAGCCGGGTCCGCGACGCGTCGAGCTCGGCGAGCTCCAGCTGGCCGGAGACCCAGCGACCCACCTCGGTGGTGGCGCGCACCAGCCCGGCGGAGGCACGCGGGGCGAACACCTGCAGCGTCCCGACCGGCACCTCGTCGGCGACCAGGGGGACGACGATCGCCTGGCGCACGACGCACCCGGGGTCGTCGCAGGTGATGGTGCGGCGCTCGACGACGGCAGGGCCGCCGGCCTCGTCGGCGTGGGCGATGAGCGCCGCCGTCTGGGGGGCGTGGTGCTGGGCCTTGCCGTCCCAGGCCAGAAGGTCGGCGGTGTCCGTCAGCGCGACGGCGGGCGCGCCGAGCAGCGAGCGCAGGTGACGGATGCTGCGCTCCGCGGTGGAGCGCGTGAGCCCGTCGCGCAGCGGTGGTGCGGCGAGGGACGCGGTGTGCAGCGTCCGGAAGGTGGCGCGGTCGGACTCCGAGCCGAGCTGACTACGTCCGAACAGACTGCGTCCGAACAGACCCATGGCGCTCGCCCCGTCCCGTCAGCGGAAGTCGATCAGCAGGGCGTCGGTGCCGAGCGGGTCGGCGCCGGCGTCGTCGGGCTCCGGGCCGGTGTCGAGGACCGTCGCGCGGTAGGAGTGCGTCAGGTAGGGCAGCAGCATCCCGTCGGGGCCGCGGCCGTACTCGTCGTAGAGCGCGTCCGCGCGGTCGAGGATCTCCGCGCGCTGCTCCTCCGACGCCAGCGAGACCACGGAGTTCGAGGAGACCAGCGCGGCCAGCGACGTGCGGTCGAGGGGGTGCCAGAACCGGAACGCCGCCGTCTCGACCTCGCCGAACAGCTCGGAGGCCGTGAGCGCCGCCACCGGCTCCGGGGGCACCTCGGCCGGTGACCCGATCAGCTCGCGCAGGCGGCGTACCCAGGGGATGCGGGTGTCCATGATGTTCCACGCCCAGGCCAGCACTCCGCCCGGACGCAGCACGCGCGCGGCCTCGGCCAGGACGCGCTCGTGGTCGAACCAGTGCGCCGCCTGGGCGGCGACCACGACGTCGACGCTGCGGTTCGCGACCGGCAGCTGCTCGGCGGCCGCCTGTGCGGTGGCGAGCCCGGTTGGTGGGGCGGCGTGCTGCTCGCGCAGCCGGCGCAGCATCTTCGCGTCGGGCTCGGTGGCGAGCACCTCGTGCCCGCGTCCGACGAGGCGTTCGGTGAGCTTGCCGGTGCCGGCGCCGAGTTCGAGCACGCGCGCCGGGCGGTCGCCGACCAGCCACCCGACGGCGTCGTCGGGATAGGACGGGCGGGCCCGGTCGTAGTCCGCGGCCACGGCTCCGAACGAACGGGCGTAGCGGCCCCGCTCGGGGGTGCGGGAGGGGTGGACGTCGGCCATCGGCGCGAGGCTACCCGATGTGGCACCGATAGCCTGGCGCCCGTGACCGGTCCCGCCAGCGCCGCCTCTTCCCCCGCCGACTCGCGCTCGGACCCGTTGGGGGCGCTGCTGCGTCTCGACGGTGTTCCCTCGGCGTACGCCGGCTGTCGCGACGGCATCGACGCACTGCTGCGCGACCGCGGTCTGCGACGCACGCGACCCGAGCAGACGGGGGAGTCGCTGCTCGTCGGCGCCCACGCCAGCGCCGTGCTCGAGGGGTCGGGCTCGTCGCTGGAGCAGGCGCGCGACGGCGCTGCCGACGACGTCGCCCGCGCCGCCGTACGGGTCAGCGCCGAGCTGCTCGGCCTCGCGCCGCTGCTCGACACCGCACCCCTGCAGGCCTTCGCCCGCATCCACACCCTCGCCGGCGCCGGCGACCTGCCCGACGAGCGGCTCGGACGCCCGCGCGACGCCGACGCTGCCGGCGCGCTCACCACGCTCGCGCGCGCCCTCACCGGCCCGACCGAGGCGCCCGCGCTGCTGGTCGCCGCCGTCGTGCACGCCGAGATCGCCACCGGCGCACCCTTCGGCTCCCACAACGGCATCGTCGCCCGCGCCGCCGAGCGCCTGGTCCTGGTCGCCCGTGGCGTCGACCCCACCTCCGTGATCGTCCCCGAGGCCGGCCACCTGCGCCTGCGCCCGGCGTACGAGTCCAACCTGCGCGGCTACCGCGACGGCGGGCAGGCCGGCGTGCACGCCTGGCTGCTCTACGCCGTCGAGGCCTACACCGCCGGCGTCGAGGCCTCCCCCCTGCGCGGTTGAGCGGCGCGGCAGTTTCACTCGTCCTGAGTAGCCGAGGGACGAGGCATATCGAAGGGCCGCCCGACTAACGACACGCCCGCTTGCCTGTCCTGAGTAGCCGAGGGACGAGGCGTATCGAAGGGTCGAACGAAACTGCCGCCCCGAACGCCCGGTTTCGTTCGACGAGGGGTGCAGATGGTGCAGGTGCGATCGGCGCGGGATCCGCACGCGCCGTCCCAGAACGCAGCGAAGGAGCGCCGCACTGCTTGAGTTGCGACGCTCCTTGCTGACACATGAGACCTGGCTACCAAGCGTGCACTGTCTCCATAAGTCGCCGCGGGACAAGCCCGAGGACGACGCCCTCAACGAAGGGAGATCGCCGCGTGGGTACCTGGCTCATGTGTACGTCTGTTGAGTTCTGAGTCCTTTGTACGCCGGGCTCCCGGGGTTCGCAAGACTTGACTTCCCTGCCCCACTCTGCTGTTGACAGAACCGTCGTCGTTGTGGCCCCGAACGATCAGAACCCAAGCGCCACGGGGGTTTTCGGTACGTCGTGAGCTCGGTCAGGCGCCGTCGACGCGGCGCCGCGATCCCCACCAGAGCGCGCCGCCCAGCGCCGCACCACCGAGCGCGAGCGCGGTGAGCGTCGGCTTGGTGGGCGGCAGGGGGACGCGGGGACGCAGCGCGACCGGGCGCGAGAAGACCAGGATCGGCCAGCCCCGCTCGGTCGCCACCTTGCGCAGGTCGCGGTCGGGGTTGACGGCGTGCGGGTGACCGACCGCCTCCAGCATGGGCACGTCGGTGATGGAGTCGCTGTAGGCGTAGCACTGCGCGAGGTCGTAGCCGTGCTGCTCGGCGAGCTCGCGGATCGCGACCGCCTTCTGCTCCCCGTAAGCGTAGTAGCTGATCTCACCGGTGTACTTGCCGTCGACGATCTCCATCTGCGTGGCCACGACGGTGTCGGCGCCGAGCAGCTCGCCGATCGGCTCGACCACGTCGGCGCCCGACGTCGACACGATCACGATGTCGCGACCGGCCAGGCCGTGCTCCTCGATCAGCGAGACCGCCTCGTCGTACACCAGCGGCTCGACGACGTTGTGCAGCGTGTCGGCGACGATCTCGCGCACGGTCGCGACGTCCCACCCGGCGGTGAGCTCGGACATGAAGGAGCGCAGCTTCTCCATCTGGTCGTGGTCGGCGCCCCCGACGAGATAGACGAACTGGGCGTACGCCGAGCGCAGCATCGCGCCGCGGGAGATCAGTCCGCCGGCCTGGAACGGCTTGCTGAACGCGAGCGTGCTCGACTTCGCGATGATGGTCTTGTCGAGGTCGAAGAATGCCGCGGTCGCACGGGCCATGGCTCCACGATAGGGCCACGCGGCGTGCGCCACCGACCGGCGTGACCGTCCGCCGTCCCCAACCGGTGCCAGGGGCGGTGTCGTCCCCAGCCGGACTCGCGGGTCCGGCGGGAGGTCGGGCGAGCCCGCAGGGTGCGGTCATGAGCGTCTCCCGGCACCCGGACCCCGACCCGGCACCCCACGCGAGCGTCCCTGTCCTGCTGGTGACGGCCGATCCCGAGCTGCGTGCGGCCGTCCAGCGCCTCGCCGCGGCAGCCGGTGTCGGGGTGGAGGTCTCCGACTCCGCTGGTACGCCGTCCACCTGGCGCGAGGCCGCCCTGGTCCTGGTCGGGTCCGACGTGGCGGCGGTGGTCGCCGACGGCGCCTGGCCGGCGCGCTCCGACCTGCTGGTGGTGACCCGGCACCGTGACGGGCCCGACCCGGGGTTGTTCCGCGCCGCGCTCGCTGCTGGTGCCCGCGGTGTCGTGGTGCTGCCCGACGACGACGGCGCCCTGGTCGAGCTCCTCACCGACGCCGCCGACCGGCCCGCCGGCGTCGGGCCGCGAGGCCGTGTCATCGGCGTCGTCGCCGGCAGCGGGGGAGCCGGAGCCACCACCGTGGCAGCCGCCGTCAGCGAGGCGGCAGCGCGCGAGGGCGCGTGCCTCGCGATCGACCTCGATCCGTGGAGCGGCGGTCTGGACCGGGTGCTGGGACTCGAGCGCGAGGACGGCCTGCGCTGGGACGGGTTGCAGGGGATCCGTGGCCGACTCGGTGCCGGCGCGTTGCATGATGCGGTGCCGCGCCGTGAGCAGCTCGGCGTCCTCGCCTGGGGTCCGCCGTCCGGGCTCGCCACCCTCGACGCGCAACGAGCCGGCCCCGACGTCGCGACCGTCCGCACGGTCCTTGCCGCAGCCGTGCGCGGCCACCACCACGTCGTCATCGACCTGCCGCGCACGACCTCCCCCGCCGTCCTCGAGGCTGCCGGCCGGTGTGACCTGGTGGTCGTCGTGGGCGGGCGCACGGTCGCCGCCGCTGCGGCGACCCATCGCGTGGCCACGGTCTTCGGACTGCATGCCCGTGAGCTCGCCCTGGTCACGCGCGGACGCAGTCGGGGCCTGCGGGCGGAGGAGATCGCGGCGGCGCTCGGGGTGCCCCTGATCGCCGACCTGCCCGAGCTGCGACGGCTGCCCGAGGTGGTCGATCTCGGTGGCGGTGCGCTACGGGCCGGCGGCCGGCTGCTCGAGCGGGTGGCGCGTGCGGTCCTCGAGCGGGCGCACGCCTCGTGGGCCGCGCAGGCGGCGTGATGCGCGCCGATCGCGAGGGCGGAAGCGCGGTCGCGGAGCTCGTCGAGACGGTGCGGGCGCGGCTGGCCCGCGAAGGCAGCGGCCTGAGCCCGGCCCGGGTCGCCGCCGCCCTGCGCGAGTCCGGCGATCCGGTGGGCGACGCGACGGTGCTGGCCGTCCACGACGCGCTGACCCGCGACGTCACCGGCGCCGGGGTGCTCGAGCCACTGCTGCGCACGCCGGGCGTCACCGACGTCCTCGTCAACGGTCCCGACGAGGTCTACCTCGACCGCGGACGAGGACTGGAGCGCTCCGAGGTGCGCCTCAGCGACGACGCGGCCGTCCGACGGCTGGCCCAGCGGCTCGCCGCCGCGGGCGGACGACGTCTCGACGATGCCACGCCGTACGTCGACGTACGCCTGCAGGACGGCACGCGGTTCCACGCCGTCCTGGCACCGCTGGCCCGTCCCGGCACGACGCTCTCGCTGCGGGTTCCCCGCAACCGGGTCTTCACCCTCGACGAGCTCGTGGCCAGCGGGACGCTGCCACCGGCCGGCGCGCGGGTCCTGCGGCTGCTCGTCGGGTCACGGCGGGCCTTCCTCGTCAGCGGGGGCACGGGCACCGGGAAGACGACACTGCTGTCCGCGCTGCTCTCGGTCGCCGATCCTGCAGAGCGCCTGGTGCTGGTCGAGGACGCCAGCGAGCTGCGTCCCGACCACCCGCACGTGGTGGGCCTCGAGGCGCGTCCGGCCAACCTCGAGGGCGCCGGGCAGGTCACCGTCCAGGACCTGGTCCGCCAGGCGCTGCGGATGCGCCCGGACCGCCTCGTCGTCGGCGAGGTCCGGGGCGCCGAGGTGACCGACATGCTCGCCGCGATGAACACCGGTCACGAGGGCGGGTGCGGGACGGTCCACGCCAACTCGGCGGCCGACGTGCCGGTACGCATCGAGGGTCTCGCGCTGGCGGCGGGATGGGGCCGCGACGCCGCCCACAGCCAGCTCGCCTCGGCGCTCGACGTCGTGGTCCACCTGGGGCGCGGGCGCGACGGCGTACGCCGGGTGCAGGAGGTGGGCGTCGTCCGGCGTACCCCTGACGGGTGGGTGCAGGTGGTGCCGGCCGTGAGCTTCCGGGCGGATGGCGAGGTCGTGGCCGGTGTCGGTGCCGACGAGCTCGCCTCGCTCCTGGAGGGTGCTGCGCCATGAGCCCGGTCGCGGCCCTCGCCGTCGTCCTCCTGGTGGTGGGCGTGCTGCTCGCGCTCCCGGCATCCGCGACCGGACGGGCCCGGCAGGTGCTGCCCCGCCCGGCGGCGAGGAGGCGGAAGCCCGTGCGGGTGCTGCTCCCGACAGTGGTCGTCGTCGGGGCGGTCGTCCTCGTCACCGACCTCGCGACCACGTTGCTCGTGCTCGTCGTGACCGGCGTCGCCCTCGGGGTGCGCACGCTCGTCACGATGACCCGTCAGCGCCGGCTCGCCGAGCAGACCACCGTGCGGGTCATCGAGGCGTGCACGACGATCGCCGGTGACCTGGCCGCGGGAAGGCCGGCGCGGGACGCGCTACGCCAAGCCGCGCGCGAGTGGCCGGAGCTGGCCCCGGTGGCGGCCGCAGAGGAGCTCGGCGCGGACGTCCCCGCGGCACTGCGGGTCACCGCGCGCTCGCCGGGTGCCGACGGTCTGCGCGTGGTGGCTGCGGCGTGGGAGGTGTCCTCGCGCTCGGGAGCCGGGCTCGCCGACACGTTGCACGAGCTCGCCAGCACGCTGCGCGCCGACCGGTCGACCGCGCTGGTCGTGGCCTCGGAGCTGTCGTCGGCACGGGCGACCGCGCGGCTGATGGCGGTGCTGCCGGTGCTGGTCCTGGGCCTGGGCACCGGCATCGGTGGTGACCCCTGGGGCTTTCTGCTGCAGACCGTGCCGGGACTCCTCTGTCTCGGGGTCGGTCTGGGGTTCGCCTTCCTCGGGGTGGCCTGGATCGAGCGGCTCGCGCGGACCGTCCCGTGACGGCCCTCCTCGTCGCCGGCGTCCTGGCGGTGGGTACGGCGCTGCTCGTGCCGGCGCCCGGGCGCCTGTCCGTCGCGGCGCTGTCCGGTCTGCCCCTGCCCGGGCGACCTCTGTCCGCGAGCGGACCCGGCCCGGGCGGGTCCGTCATCGCGGGCGGTGTCAAGGCACGCGCCGACGAGGACCGGTTGCACCGCACCGCACCGTGGTGGGCCTGTGGCGGTGGTGCCGGGGTCTACCTGCTCATCGGCGGAGTGCTCGGGCTGATGGCGGGCGTCACCGTCGCCGTCGCGCTGACCCGGATGATCCGGGCGGCGGAGCTGCCGTCGGCCCGGCGGCGGCGTGAGGAGCTCGCTGCTGCCCTGCCCGCGGTCGTCGACCTGGTCGCGGCCGGGCTGGCCGCCGGGGCCGCCCCGGATCGGGCGATCGACCAGGTCGGGCGCGCCTGGGGCGGCACGGTCGAGGAGGACCTCGTCGTCCTGGGTCGCCGGCTCGTCCTGGGGGCCGACCCCGTGGAGGTGTGGCGCGACCTGAGTGCCGACCCGCACTGGGCGCCGCTGGGGCGAGCCCTGACCCGGGCCACGGAGTCCGGCGCCTCGCTTGCGCCTGCCCTGCGCGACCTCGCCCAGGACCTGCGGCGTACGCGTCGTGCCGAGGCGGAGGGGCGGGCCCGCAGCGTCAGCACGCGCGCGGCCGCACCCCTGGGGCTGTGCATGCTCCCCGCCTTCGTCCTGGTCGGCGTGATCCCCATGATCGTCGCCGGGCTCGGCGCCGCCGGACTGACCGAGCTCTTCGGGGGCGGTCGCTGACCCGACTGCACCCGGGCAGTCCGAGCGCACTGGTCTCGTCGGGACGAATGTCAAGGATCCTTGACACCTAGTGTCAAGGATCCTTAACATCG
This sequence comes from Nocardioides massiliensis, assembly GCF_030811215.1. Taxonomy (NCBI): domain Bacteria; kingdom Bacillati; phylum Actinomycetota; class Actinomycetes; order Propionibacteriales; family Nocardioidaceae; genus Nocardioides; species Nocardioides massiliensis. The sequence goes on along the minus strand of NZ_JAUSQM010000001.1, from coordinate 722,145 downwards.
CGGTCATGGGTCCTCGTGCCTCCGGCCGCACCGCCGCCGCCGAGCGGCACAACGCCGTCCGGCGCCACCGGCGTGATCACGGCCTGTCACAGGCGGCACTGGCCGAGGGCGTCGGGGTGAGTCGGCAGACGGTGATCGCGATCGAGCAGGGCGACTACGCGCCCTCGGTCTATCTCGCCCTGCGGTTGGCGCGGGCGCTGGGGACGAGCGTCGAGGTGCTCTTCGGCGACGAGACGGACGAGACAGGGGAGCAGTGATGGCACGGAGCACGGCGTCGGGCAAGGGATCGACCAGGTCGGCGTTCGACAGGTTCGCCGACCGGTTGATGGACGTCGACCGGGCGTACGGCGACGAGCGCGAGCGTGCGGTCCTCATGGAGGCGAACGCCTTCGGTCTGAGCATCGGCATCTTCGCCGCGCTCTTCGCCGCGCTGGTGCTGGCCGTCGTCGGTCAGCTGCTCGCACCGTTGCTGTTCGTGATGCTGGCGATCCTCCCAGCGAGCGCAGCCGGGCTCTACGCGCGGCGCCGTCAGGTCGACGCCGTCGAGCTGGCGGAGCGGACCGGTGCACGCTCCACGCAGGTGGCGACCGTGGTCATCGGGTTGCTGGTGGTGCTGGTCTTCGCCGCGATGGCGGTGACGGTGTATGCCGACGGCCCGCTGGTCGCCGCGCCGACGCAGCGACCGAGCGAAGGGGTCTGGGGTGGCATGGTCCAGGGCGGCGTGGTCGGCGGGATGCTGGGCGGCCTGGCAACCGCGGTCGGTGGACTCGTGACCATCGCCAAGGCGCGGCGCGCGGTCGGCTGAGCGCGAGCCGCCACTCCAGCGTCGGCGGCGCGGCAGCCGGACGGCGGACCGGGCGGGCCGTCGCCGGTCCCCAGGCAGAGCTCCGAGCGGGTTCGTCCCCAGCGGACGGCTGAGGCGACACGGGGCAGGCGCAACCGGACGAAGGTCGGTGCATCAACACGACACCGACCCGTCCGGCCCGCGAGCTCGTGGGCGGACGGTCCGACACGAGGAGTACGTCATGACCCACGCACCCGTCGCCCGCAACCGCCGGCTCGGCACCGGCATCCTCGCTGCCCACGCGGGCCGCACCGCTCGAGCCCGCTCGGAGCGGGGATCGGCCACGGCCGAGTACGCCGTCGCGACCGCCGGCGCCGTCGGCTTCGCCGGTGTGCTGATCAAGTTCCTCACCAGCGAGGGCGGCCAGGCGCTGCTCAAGATGATCTTCGACCTGGTGATGGGCCTGATCAAGTCGTTCTTCTGAGCGTCCCGCGCGCTCGATGCGCGCGGCCCCGTTCACACTGCGTGCCGGTGCCGGTGGGTGAGGCCCGCCGGCACCGGCCTCCAGCGCTTCGTCCCACGACCCGCGGCGCACGGCGCCACGACTGGAGGCCCGGTGAGACCCGACATCCCGTTCGTCCGCTCCCGACTGCCGCGCACCGGCCGGGGAGCGCGCGGCAGTGTCACTGCCGAGGCGGCGATGGTGCTGCCGGTCCTGGTGCTGGTCACGTTGGCACTCGTGTGGCTCTCCGGGTTGGTGCTGACCCAGGTGCGCCTCGTCGACTCCGCCCGCGAGACCGCGCGCGCCATCGCGCGTGACGACCCGGTCGAGGCGGCCTGGGCGCAGGGTCGGCGCGTCGCGCCGGAGGGCGCGCGATTCGAGCTCGACACCCGCGACGGGCTCGTCGCGGTCACCGTGCGGGCCCAGCCGTCGGTGCCGAGGTTCCTGCAGTTCCTCCCGCGCCCGACCCTGGCCGCCGAGGCGGTCACGGCGGCCGAGGCCTCCGGTGGTCCCGGATGACGACGCTCGCCCTGCCCCGGTCGGGGTCGCCCGCGCGTACGTCACCCGTGGCGCCCGAGCGCGGAGCAGCCACCGTCTATGCGGTCGTGCTGGTCGCCGTGCTGACGGTGACGGTGCTGGCGATCACCGTGCTCGCGGGCGTCTTCGTCGTACGCCGGCAGATGGAGTCCGCGGCCGACCTCGCAGCGCTCGCCGGCGCGGAGGCGCTCCAGCAGGGTCGCGATCCCTGCGTTGTCGCTGCTCAGGTCGCCGAGCGCAACCGCGCCTCGCTGATGGAGTGCGCACAGTCGGACCGGGACGTGCTCATCCGCGTCGCCCACCACGGCGAGGGCCTGGTGGGGCGCTTCGCGATCCCCGCCCACGCGCGGGCGGGGCCGGCCGGCTGACCGCCGGTCCGCAGCCCGTCCAGCCGGTGGTTCACACCGGCGGGCGGCGCCCCTCCTCCGGGGCGCCGGGCTCCTCGCCCGGCAGGGGACGGCGGTGCTCGCCGCCCGGCTCCGTGGCCGTCGTGCGCTCCGCCGTGGTCGGGCTGCTCGTGGTGCCGGTGGCGCCACCGGCGTCGCCGGTGCGTCCCTCGCGGGCGTGCAGTCGCGCGAGCTCCTTGCGGTCCCGGCGCAGCTGCAGCTGGCTGCGGGTGCCGCGCTGCACCAGCGCCAGCCCGGTCACCAGCACCAGGAGCGTCGCGGCGCCCATCAAGAACACGCCCAACGGGGTCGTCTGCACGTCGAACAACGTCAGGTCGAAGGTGATCGAGGCGTTGTTGGCGCCGAAGAGCACGGTCAAGACGACCAGGGCCGCCACGATGATGAGGATCAAGCCGAGTGCGAGCACGCCGAGCTCCTTTGCGCAGGCCCGCGGTGGAACGCGGGAGGGGTCGGGCGTGTCATACCCCGACCGGCGCGTGCTCCAACAACACGTCGAGGACCGCGAGCGCGGCGGCCTTGTCGAGCGGGTGGTTGCCGTTGCCGCACTTGGGCGACTGCACACACGACGGGCACCCGTCGGGACAGCCGCACTGCGCGATCGCCTCCCGGGTCGCGCGCAGCCACGCCGGCGCGACGGCGTAGCCGCGCTCCGCGAACCCGGCGCCCCCGGGGTGACCGTCGTGGACGAACACCGTCGTCATGGCGGTGTCGGGGTGCAGGGCCGTCGAGACGCCGCCGATGTCCCACCGGTCGCAGGTCGCGAACAGGGGCAGCAGCCCGATCGCGGCGTGCTCCGCGGCGTGGACCGCGCCCGGCAGCTCGACCGCCGAGATGCCCGCCTCGGCGACGACCTCGTCGGGCAGGCACCACCACACCGCCGTGGTCTCGAGCTCGCGAGGCGGGAGGTCGAGCGGGTTCTCGGCGAGCACGGCACCCGAGGCGATGTCGCGCACGAGGTAGGCCACCACCTGCGAGGTGACCCGCACCCGGCCGGTCGCGACCGTGGCCGCTCCCCAGCGCACCTGCTCGTGGACGTCGAGGATGGTGATGTCGGTGACCTCACGGGCCGTGGTGGTGTGGGTCGGCTCGTCACGGTGCATGACCGCAACGCCGTCGGCCAGGTCGAGCTCGTCGACCACCCAGCTCTCGCCGGCGTGCAGATAGACCGCGCCCGGGTGGGCCTGGGCGTGCGCCGCGGCGCCCGACACCGTCCCGACCACCCGGCCGGTCCCACTCTCGAGCAGCCGGACCTCCGCGCCACCTGAGGACCGGATGTCGGCGAGGTCGCAGGCGCGCTGGCGATCGGTCCAGTACCACCCCGGGCGCTTCGCCAGGTCGCGCCAGCGCAGCAGTCCGGCCCCGGCCAGCGCCTCGACCGCGTCGTGCGCGGTGGGGCCGTAGGCCGCGACGTCGGCGGGCGTCAGCGGCACCTCCTGCGCGGCGGCGCACAGGTGTGGGCCGACGACGTAGGGGTTCTCCACGTCGAAGACCGTCGCCTCGACGGGGGCGCCGAGGAGGGCGTCGGGGTGGCCGAGGAGGTAGGTGTCGAGCGGGTCGTCGCGGCCCACGAAGACACCGAGGGCCTGTTGCCCTCCCCGCCCCGCCCGCCCGACCTGCTGCCAGAACGCGGCGCGCGTGCCGGGATAGCCGGTCACGAGCACGGCGTCGAGACCGGACACGTCGATGCCGAGCTCCAGGGCGTTGGTCGCCGCCAGGCCCAGCAGGTCGCCCGAGCGCAGGCGCTGCTCGAGCGCGCGCCGCTCCTCCGGCAGGTAGCCGCCCCGGTAGGCCGCCACCCGGCCGCGCAGCACCGGGTCGACCTCGGCGAGCGCGCGCTGCGCGGACAGGGCGATGGTCTCGACGCCGCGCCGGGACCGGGAGAAGGCCAGGGTGCGGACCCCGTCGACCACCAGGTCGGTGAGGACGTCGGCGGCCTCGGCGCCGGCCGGGCGGCGTACGGGGGCGCCGTTCTCGCCGAGGCCCGGCGTGAGGGGCGGCTCCCACATCGCCAGGGTGAGCGGACCGCGGGGCGAGCCGTCGTCGGTGACGGCGAGGACCGGGGCGCCGACCAGCCGCGACGCCGACGTCGCGGGCTCGGCCACGGTGGCCGAGGCCAGCACGAAGGTCGGGTCGGAGCCGTAGAGGCGACAGATCCGCCGTAGGCGCCGCAGCACGTGGGCGACGTGGGCGCCGAAGACGCCGCGGTAGTGGTGGCACTCGTCGACCACGACGTAGCGCAGCATCCCGAGGAACCTCGCCCACGACTCGTGCCCGGGCAGCAGCGAGCGGTGCAGCATGTCGGGGTTGGTCAGCAGGAACTCGCCGTGGTCGCGGGCCCAGGTGCGTGCCTCGCGCGGGGTGTCGCCGTCGTACGTCGTCGCGGCCAACGCGGGCACGTCGAGGGCGAGCAGGGCGGCGAGCTGATCCTGGGCCAGGGCCTTGGTGGGCGCGATGTAGAGCACGCCGGCGCCGCGGCGGTTGCGCGCCCGCCGGGCCTCGAGCACGGCCGTGAGCGCGGGGACCTGGTAGGCGAGCGACTTCCCCGACGCCGTACCCGTCGACAGGACGACGTGCCGGCCGGCGTGGGCGTGCTCCATGGCCTCGGCCTGGTGGATCCAGGGCGTCTGCACCCCGCAGGCGGCGTACGCCGTGCGCAACGTCGGCGGCACCCAGGCGGGCCAGTCGGTGGCGCGCGCCGCACGCGGCGGCAGCACCCGGCGGTGGACGACGCGGTCCCCGGCGCGGGCGAGCACGCGCTCGCCCACCGTCCCGGACGGGACGGCCGCGAGAGCAGAGGATCCGGGCACCGATCCAGTGTGACAAAGCGCGCCGACAGGGGGTTGCGCGAACCTCCGGTGGAGCCGTGTGGGCCGACGGTGCAATGATGGGGCCGCCTGCCCCCCAACGGGAGCGACCAGACACGGAGGAGTAGAGAGTGGACCTGTCACTCGACGCCCGCGAGAGCGAAGGCCGCACCATCCTCGAAGTGGGTGGTGAGATCGACGTCTACACCGCGCCCAAGCTGCGGGATGCCATCAGCGACCTCGTCGCCGAGGGCAAGTACCACCTCGTCGTCGACATGGAGAAGGTCGACTTCCTCGACTCGACCGGCCTCGGCGTCCTGGTGGGCGGACTGAAGAAGGTCCGTGGCCACGAGGGCACGATGCAGCTGATCTGCACCCAGGAGCGGCTGCTCAAGATCTTCCGGATCACCGGCCTGGCCAAGGTCTTCACGATCCACGACAGCCAGGAGTCGGCACTCGCTGCTGAGTGAGCCCGCCTGATTGAGCCTGTCTGACTGAGCTCGGGGTCCTTGTGACCTCCTGCTGAGGCTCTCGACGCTGCACCACGTCGTCGCACGCCCGCGATCCTGGGCGAGCGGCGGCGCGCTTCGGCGTCCGCTGTGTGACACGCGTCACCCACAGTGCTTCCGTTCCCCGCACGGGCGTGAGAGTGTGCGGCCCGGTGGAGTAACCCACATCACACAGTCGAGTGCGGGCGCTCCGCCCCGGGCACACGCCCGGGGAGCCAGGGACGGGGTCCATCCACGCTGCAGGCGGGTGAGTCGCCGTTCGGCACTCGGCGCGGGCACGAGGAGGACCATTTGAACGGGTTCCACGGCCACGTCCTGGCTGCCAGCAGCACGGACGTCGACCTGACCGGCGGCAATCTCACCCTCGTGGTGGTCGTGGGGGTGATCGCCCTCGTGGCGGTCGCCATGGCCATCCGGTTCCGGGCGGAGGTCCTCGCCGCTCCGGACGGCACCGAGAGCATGAAGGCCATCGGCCTCGCGGTCCAGGAGGGCGCTGCGGCCTACCTGGCTCGCCAGTTCCGCACGCTCGGCGTGTTCGCCGTCATCGCCTTCCTGTTCCTCCTCGTCCTGCCGGCCGACGACACGTCGGTCCGGATCGGTCGCTCCCTGTTCTTCCTCGTCGGTGCGGGCTTCTCCGCCGCCATCGGCTACCTCGGCATGTGGCTCGCCGTCCGCGCCAACGTCCGCGTGGCGGCCGCTGCGCGCGACGAGGGTCGCGACCCGGCGATGCGGGTCGCGTTCCGCACCGGTGGCGTGGTCGGCATGGCCACCGTCGGCCTGGGTCTGCTCGGGGCCGCGGTCGTCGTCATCATCTACAGGAGCGACGCGCCCACGGTCCTCGAGGGCTTCGGCTTCGGCGCCGCCCTGCTGGCGATGTTCATGCGCGTCGGCGGTGGCATCTTCACCAAGGCCGCCGACGTCGGCGCCGACCTGGTCGGCAAGGTCGAGAACAACATCCCCGAGGACGACCCGCGCAACGCCGCGACGATCGCCGACAACGTCGGTGACAACGTGGGCGACTGCGCCGGCATGGCCGCGGACCTCTTCGAGTCGTACGCCGTGACCCTCGTCGCCGCGCTGATCCTCGGCAAGGTCGCCTTCGGCGCCGAGGGTCTGGTGTTCCCGCTGATCGTCCCGGCGATCGGTGCGCTCACCGCGATCCTCGGCATCTACCTGTGCCGCCCCCGCGTCGGGGAGAACGGCCTGACCACCATCAACCGCGCCTTCTACATCTCCGCCGCGGTCTCGGCGGTGGCGTGCTCGATCGCGGCGTTCGTCTACCTGCCGACCGACTTCGACGGGCTGACCGACCTGCCCGAGGGCGGCTCGTTGATCGAGTCGGTGATCGGGGTGGGGTCGGCTGGTCTCGACGGCAACCCGGCGCTCATCGCCACCCTGTCGGTGCTCATCGGCATCGTGCTCGCGGCGGCGATCCTCGCCCTCACCGGCTACTACACCGGCACCGAGAACCGGCCCACCCAGGACGTCGGCAAGACGTCACTGACGGGGCCGGCCACCGTGATCCTCTCGGGCATGTCGCTCGGTCTGGAGTCGGCGGTCTACACCGCGCTCGTGATCGGCGCCGCGGTCTTCGGCGCGTTCCTCGTCGGCGGGGCATCGGTGACGGTGGCGCTCTTCGCGGTGGCGCTGGCCGGCTGTGGTCTGCTCACCACCGTCGGCGTCATCGTCGCGATGGACACCTTCGGGCCCGTCTCCGACAACGCCCAGGGCATCGCGGAGATGTCCGGCGACGTCGACGGTGAGGCGGCGGCGATCCTCACCGAGCTCGACGCGGTCGGCAACACCACCAAGGCGATCACCAAGGGCATCGCCATCGCGACCGCCGTGCTCGCCGCGACGGCGCTGTTCGGCGCCTTCAGCGACGCGATCGTGGGTGCCTCCCAGGACCTGGAGGGCATGCAGGACGCCGACCTGGGCAGCAACGAGCTGCTCGCGCTGTTCGGCGTCCTCAACGTCGCCGACCCCGCCAACCTGGTGGGTCTGCTCATCGGCGCCGCGACGGTCTTCCTCTTCTCCGGCTTGCTGATCAGCGCCGTCGGTCGCGCCGCCGGCGCCGTGGTCTTCGAGGTGCGCCGCCAGTTCCGCGACATCCCCGGGATCATGGAGGGCACCGGGCGTCCGGAGTACGGCAAGGTCGTCGACATCTGCACGCGGGACTCGCTGCGGGAGCTGGCCACGCCCGGTCTGCTGGCGATCCTCACCCCGATCGCGGTCGGCTTCGGCCTCGGCCCGGGCCCGCTGGGCGCCTTCCTCGCCGGCTCGATCGGCGCGGGCACCCTGATGGCGGTCTTCCTCGCCAACTCCGGCGGTGCGTGGGACAACGCCAAGAAGCTGGTCGAGGACGGCCACCACGGCGGCAAGGGCTCCCAGGCCCACGAGGCCACGATCATCGGCGACACCGTCGGCGACCCGTTCAAGGACACCGCCGGCCCGGCCATCAACCCGCTGCTCAAGGTGATGAACCTGGTCGCGCTGCTCGTGGCCGCGGCCGTGGTGCAGATGACCTACGGCGAGGACTCCAACACCTCGCTGCGGATCGTCATCGCGCTCGTCTGCGTCGCGATCATCGCCGCCGCGATCGTCATCTCGAAGCGGCGCAGCGTGGTCATCGGCGACGACGCGCCTCCCGCCGCCCCCGGGGACCACAGGGAGCCGACGCCCACCGCCCCCACCCTCTGACGAACCGCTACAGGGTGCCAGTTTCGCTACACGTGTAGTGAAACTGGCACCTTGTACACGTTCCCGTCGGCGTGTCGCGCAAGTTCGTGTACACAGTCCGGCCGTCGACCCGGCCTGGACCGGGGTACGACGTACGCTCGCGGCCGTGCTTCCTCCGATCCTCACCGACCCGCTGACCGACGACGTGCTGACGGCGCTGCGCGCCCGCCTGGCCGAGGTCGGCTACACCGTCGACGGCATCACGGAGCAGCTGGGCGAGCGGGCGTACGCCGCCCTGCAGCGCAACGAGACGACCCCGGGACTGCTCGCCGGCCCGGGTGGCGCGGCGGGCACGCTCGCGCAGCTGTGGCTCATGCAGCGACCGGTCTCCCACACCGACGCCGGCGAAGCCCTCGGCACCCTGCTGGCCCCGCTGATCGAGGCGGGGATCGTCGCCGACGAGGGCGACCGGGTCCGGGCGCTGGTCGACCTGCGGCCCTACGCCGCGAGCGAAGGCGAGGACACCCGCGACCTGTGGGTCCTCTCCGACCTCACGCCCGGCCTGGACGGCATCGCGACCACCGTCGCCGCCGACCACGTGCTCGGCATCAGCCCGGCCTCGACCTCCCTGGTCCACCAGGCCGTCCGGACGCCGGTCGGGGCCGCGCTCGACCTCGGCACCGGGTGCGGCGTCCAGGCGCTGCACTTGGCCGCCCACGCCCAGCGGGTCGTCGCCACCGACGTCACCGCCCGGTCGCTGGCGCTGGCTGGGCTCACCGCGCGGCTCAACGCCGTCGAGGTGGACCTGCGCGACGGCGGGTTCTTCGCGCCGGTCGCCGGTGAGCGCTTCGACCTCGTCCTGACCAACCCGCCGTTCGTGATCAGCCCCCCGACCGACGCCGCCGACCTGCTCATCTACCGCGACTCCGGCATGCCGGGCGACGGCGCGGTCGAGCGGATCGTGCGGGAGGTGTCGGCCTACCTCAACCCCGGCGGGTGGTGCCAGGTCCTGGCCAACTGGGAGCTGCCGTCGGACCGCGCGTGGGAGGAGCGGATCGCGTCCTGGATCGAGGACACGGGGCTCTCCGCCTGGGTCGTGCAGCGCGAGGTTCTCGACCCGGCCCAGTACGTCGAGCTGTGGCTCAAGGACTCCGGGCACCACCCCAGCACCGGTGGCGACGTGGCCGACTACGAGCGCCGGTACGCCGCGTGGCTCGCATGGCTCGACCAGCGCGGGGTGGCCGGGGTCGGGTTCGGGTGGATCAACCTGCGCCGACCGGCCGGGGGCGAGCCCGTCGTACGCCGCATCGAGCAGTGGCACCACGACGTCGAACAGCCCATCGGTCCCGAGGTCGAGGCCTGGCACGGTCGCGCCACCTGGCTCGCGGCGACGACCGACGCGGACCTGCGCGCCGCGCACCTGGTGCGCCGCGAGGACGTCGTCCAGGAGACCCACGGCGCGCCGGGGGCCGGCGACCCGTCGACGATCGTGCTGCGCCAGCAGCGCGCGATGCGCCGAGCGCGCACCGTCGACACCGTGCTCACCGGTCTGGTCGGTGCGTGCGACGGCGAGCTCAGCGTCGACCAGGTCCTGGCTGCACTGGCCCACCTGCTCGAGCGCGACGTCGAGGGCGTGCTCGCGGCGTACCTCCCGCAGGTGCGCGAGCTGGTCGAGGAGGGCTACCTGGAGCCTTCCGGCGGGGACCTCCACGGCGAGGCGCTACCGTGAGGACGCCCGGGCCCCTGGTCCGGCGTACGGCGGACCGGTCGGTCCCCGCGGTGATCTGAGGGAGCAGAGGACAGCAGTGGCGAGCAAGAGCGCCGCCAAGGGCGGCAAGAAGCTGGTGATCGTGGAGTCGCCGACGAAGGCGAACAAGATCGGCGGCTTCCTCGGCGACGAGTACGTCGTCGAGTCCTCCATCGGCCACATCCGCGACCTCCCGCAGAGCGCGGCCGACATCCCGGCCAAGATCAAGGACCAGAGCTGGGCGCGGCTCGGGGTCGACGTCGACAACGGCTTCGCGCCGGTCTACGTCGTCTCGCGCGACAAGAAGCCCCACATGGCCAAGCTCAAGAGCCTGCTCAAGGACGCCTCCGAGCTCTACCTCGCCACCGATGAGGACCGCGAGGGCGAGGCCATCGCCTGGCACCTGCTCGACGAGCTCAAGCCGAAGGTGCCCGTGCACCGGATGGTCTTCCACGAGATCACCGAGCCGGCGATCCGGCACGCGGTCGAGAACCCGCGCCAGATCGACGACGACCTCGTCGAGGCCCAGGAGGCGCGGCGCATCGTCGACCGGCTCTACGGCTACGAGGTCTCCCCGGTGCTGTGGAAGAAGGTCATGTCCGGCCTCTCCGCCGGCCGGGTCCAGTCGGTGGCGACCCGCCTGGTCGTGGCGCGTGAGCGCGAGCGGATCGCCTTCCGGGTGGCGTCGTACTGGGACATTGAGGGCTCCTTCGACGCCGGTAGCGGCCACGAGCAACGGATCTTCCCCGCGAAGCTGCACTCCGTCGACGGCTCCCGGGTCGCGACCGGCTCGAGCTTCACCGCCCAGGGCGAGCTGAAGGGCTCGGCCAAGGGCGAGGTCGTCCACCTCGAGCGCGCCCGCGCCGAGGCCCTGACCCAGGCGCTGTCCGACACCGCCTTCGAGGTCCGCTCGGTCGAGTCCAAGCCCTACTCGCGCAAGCCCTACGCGCCGTTCCGGACGACGACGTTGCAGCAGGAGGCCTCCCGCAAGCTCGGGTTCAGCGCCTCGCGCACGATGCAGACCGCGCAGCGGCTCTACGAGAACGGCTTCATCACCTACATGCGTACCGACTCGGTCACGCTGTCGACGTCGGCCGTTGCCGCCGCGCGTGACCAGGTGCGTGAGCTGTACGGCGCGGAGTACCTCCCCGACGCCCCCCGCACCTATGCCTCCAAGGTCAAGAACGCCCAGGAGGCCCACGAGGCCATCCGGCCCGCCGGCGAGCAGTTCCAGACGCCCGCGCAGACCCGGCTCTCGGGCGACGAGTTCCGCCTCTACGAGCTGATCTGGATGCGCACCGTCGCCTCCCAGATGAAGGACGCCCAGGGCCGCTCGGTGTCCATCCGCCTCGGCGGGCAGGCGGCGTCCGGTGAGGACTGCGTGTTCGCCGCCTCGGGGCGTGTCATCACCTTCCACGGGTTCCTCAAGGCGTACGTCGAGAGCACCGACGAGCCGGGTGCCGACGCCGACGACCGCGAGTCGCGGCTGCCCAACGTCGCCGAGGGCGACACGGTCAACGCCGCGGCGCTCAAGGCGGCCTGGCACGAGACCAAGCCGCCGGCGCGCTACACCGAGGCGACCCTGATCCGGGAGCTGGAGGAGCGCGAGATCGGGCGCCCCTCGACGTACGCCTCGATCATCGGCACCATCCTGGCCCGCGGCTACGTCTACAAGAAGGGCACTGCGCTGGTGCCCGCGTGGATCGCGTTCTCGGTCACGCGCCTGCTGGAGGAGCACTTCCCGCGTCTGGTGTCGTACGAGTTCACCGCCCAGATGGAGGCCGCGCTCGACGAGATCGCGGCCGGCCGGCGTGACCGCAACACCGAGCTGGCGGAGTTCTACTTCGGCAGCGGCGACGTCGAGGGCCTCAAGCGGCTGGTCACCGAGCTCGGTGAGATCGACGCCAAGGAGCTGGCGACCTTCGCTGTCGGCGATCCCGACAGCGGCATCCACCTGCGCGTCGGACGCTATGGACCGTACGTCGAGGGCCCCGGCGACGACGGGACGGCGTACGCCAAGCGGGCGAACGTGCCCGAGGACCTGCCTCCCGACGAGCTGACCGTCGAGAAGGCCGTCGAGCTGCTCGCCAACCCGGCGGGCGAGGAGACCCAGCTCGGCAACCACCCCGACACCGGGCTGCCGGTCGTGGCCAAGAACGGCCGTTACGGTCCCTACGTCACCGAGGTGCTCCCCGAGGACGCGCCGAAGTCGGCCAAGCCCCGCACGAGCTCGCTGTTCAAGTCGATGTCGCTGGAGACCGTCACGCTCGAGGACGCGGTGAAGCTGTTGAGCCTGCCGCGGGTCGTCGGCGTCGACCCGGAGTCCGGGGACGAGATCACCGCCCAGAACGGTCGCTACGGCCCGTACCTCAAGAAGGGCACCGACTCCCGCTCGATCGACACCGAGGAGAAGCTGCTCACGATCACGCTGGAGGAGGCGCTGGCGATCTACGCCCAGCCCAAGCAGCGCGGACGGGCGGCGGCGTCGGCACCGTTGAAGGAGCTCGGCAACGACCCGGTCTCCGGGCAGCCGGTCGTCGTCAAGGACGGCCGCTTCGGCGCCTACGTCACCGACGGTGAATACAACGCCACCCTGCGCAAGGACGACTCCATCGAGGAGGTCACCCTCGAGCGGGCGGCGGAGCTGCTGGCGGAGCGCCGGGCCAAGGGCCCGGCCAAGAAGGGCGGCAAGAAGTCCGCGAAGAAGACGACAAAGAAGACGACGAAGAAGGCCGCGAAGAAGGCGACGAAGTCGGCCGCCAAGAAGTCCACCACCACGAAGGCGGCCAAGAAGGGCTGAGCCCTAGAGTGACCCCGTGACCGAGATCAGCGCTGCCTCGACGCACTCGCTGACCGCGGTCCTCAAGTACCGCGACTTCCGCAACCTGTGGATCGGCCTGGGCCTCTCGAGCCTCGGCGACTGGATCGGGCTGCTCGCGCTCACCGCCCTCGCCAACCAGCAGTCCGGGGAGCTGGCCGCTGTCCTCGGCGGAGCCGACGAGTACGCCCTGGCCAACTTCGCGATCGCCGGAGTGCTCCTCATGCGGGTGCTGCCGGCGCTGGTGATGGGGCCCATCGCGGGCTGGTTCGCCGACCGCCTCGACCGCCGGACGGTGCTCATCTGGGGCGACTACGTCCGCGCGGCCCTCTTCTTGTCCATCCCGCTGGTCGGCAGCCTGTGGTGGGTCTTCGTCGCGACCGTGCTGATCGAGATGGTCAGCCTCGTCTGGGGCCCGGCGAAGGACGCGACCGTGCCCAACCTCGTGCCGCGTGCGCGCCTCGAGGCGGCCAACCAGATCAGCCTCGCGACGACGTACGGCTCCGCGCTCCCGGCCGCGCTGCTGTTCACCGCGCTGACGCTCAGCAGCCAGTTCTACGACTACGCGTTCGGGTGGCTGGCCCCCGACCCCGTGGACTTCGCGCTGCTGTTCAACGCGGTCTCGTTCTTCGTCTCCGGCATCGTCATCGCACGCCTGCGCGACATCCCACGTGGGCCGGCCGGAGGGGAGACCGGCGAGAGCCCCCTGAAGGTCGTCGTCGACGGCTGGAAGTACGTCGGCGGCACGCCGCTGGTGCGGGGCCTCGTCGTCGGCATCATCGGTGCGTTCGCCGCCGGCGGCGTGGTCATCGCGCTGGCGCGCACGTTCGTCGCTGACCTCGGTGGTGGCGATCCGGCGTACGGCGTGCTCTTCGCGGCGGTCTTCCTCGGTCTCGGCCTCGGCATGTGGCGCGGCACGCGGCTGTTGCAGGGACTCTCGCGCCGGCGGTTGTTCGGCGTCGCGCTGACGACCGCCGGGCTGCTGCTGTTCCCGCTCGCGGCCCTGCAGAGCCTCGAGGTCGTCACGGCGGTCACAGTGCTGGTCGGCTTCGCCGCCGGCGTCGCGTGGATCACCGGCAACACGATGCTCGGTCTCGAGGTCCCCGACGAGATCCGCGGCCGCACCTTCGCCTTCGTCGGGTCCATGATCCGTCTGGCGCTGTCGGTGGTGCTGGCCATGGCCCCGCTCGTGGCCGGGCTGATCGGGGCGCACAGCATCCAGCTGCCCAACACCGACCGCGTGCTGGTCTACAACGGCGCGGCATGGACACTGTTGATCGCGGCCGTCCTGATGACCGTTGTCGGTGTCATCTCCTACCGTCAGATGGATGATCGCTCCGGAGTCCCTTTGCGCACCGACCTGAGGCGCGCCTTCGGCGGCAGCCCTGGGCTCTTCTCCGCCACGGGCGTCTTCCTCGCGCTCGAGGGCGGCGAGGGCGGCGGCAAGTCGACGCAGGCCGAGTGGCTGTGCCGCTGGCTGGAGGAGGAGGGGTACGCCGTGGTCCTCACCCGGCAGCCGGGCGGCACGGAGGTCGGGCGACGGTTGCGCGAGATCGTGCTGTCGCTCGAGACCGGCGACCTGTCCGACCGCACGGAGACGCTGTTGTATGCCGCCGACAAGGCCGAGCACGTCGACACCGTGATCGCCCCCGCCCTGGCCCGCAGCGAGGTCGTGATCACCGACCGCTACGTCGACTCGACGCTGGCCTACCAGGGCGCCGGCCGTGCCCTGCCGCAGGCCGAGATCGAGAAGGTCGCCCGCTGGGCGACCCGCGACCTGCGGCCCCACCTCACCATCGTGCTCGACGTCGACCCCGCCGAGGGGATGTCCCGGTTCGAGGGGCGCGACCGGATCGAGAGCGAGTCGCTGGAGTTCCACGAGCGGGTGCGCCAGGCGTTCCTCCACATGGCGGCCGCCAAGCCGGAGCACTACGTCGTGATCGATGCCCGCCGACCGGTCGAGGAGGTGAGCGAGGAGATCCGCCGCCGGGTCGAGCCGCTCCTGCTCCAGGCCACGCGCTCCGGCCAGGTCGAGGCGAGCGACGATGCCTGACGTCTGGTCCTCACTGGTCGGGCAGTCCGCGCTCGTCGACCTGCTCAGCCGTGCCGCCGGCGGACACCAGATGTCCCACGCCTGGCTGTTCACCGGGCCGCCCGGCTCGGGGCGCTCCAACGCCGCCGTCGCCTTCGCGGCCGCGCTGCAGTGCCCGAGCGGGGGATGTGGTGAGTGCCATGAGTGCCACACGGTCCTCGCCGGGTCCCACGCCGACGTGACCGTCACCCGCACCGAGAAGCTCTCCATCGGCGTCGACGAGGTGCGCGAGCTCGTGCGCCACTCCGCCCTCGCCCCGGTGGGCAGGCGTTGGCAGATCATGATCGTCGAGGACGCCGACCGGCTCACCGAGCAGGCCGCCAACGCGCTGCTGAAGTCGATCGAGGAGCCGACCGACCGCACCGTCTGGCTGTTGTGCGCGCCGACGGTCGAGGACGTCCTGCCGACGATCCGCTCGCGGTGCCGCCTCGTCGTGCTGTCGACGCCGAGCCCGGCGGAGGTCGCGCAGTACCTCGTCGACCGCGACGGCGTCGAGCCGGCGCTGGCGGCGTACGCCGCGCGGGCGAGCCAGGGCCACATCGGCCGCGCGCGCGGTCTGGCACGCGACGAGGACGCGCGCGTACGCCGCAACCGGATCGTCGCCCTGCCCGCACGGCTGACCTCGATGGGGGCGTGCCTGCGCGCTGCCACCGAGATCGTGGACGTGTCGAAGGCGGAGGCCGACGCGATCACCACCGTGCTCGACGCCAAGGAGAAGTCCGACCTCGACGAGGTGCACGGCGTGGTCGACCGCGGTCGTCGGCCACGCTCCTACGCGCCGGCGCTGCGCGATCTTGAGAAGGCGCAGAAGACGCGGGCGAAGCGACGCCAGCTCGACGTCATCGACCGGGCCCTGATGGACCTCGTGTCGGTCTACCGCGACGTGATCGCCGTGGCCACGGGCGCGCCGGGCCAGCTGGTCAACGAGGAGCTGCGCGACGACATCGCCGAGCTGGCACGCCGCTCGTCGCCGGAGCAGCACCTCCATCGCATCGACGCGATCTTCACCGCCCGTGAGCAGCTGCTGGAGTTCAACGTTCCCCCGCAGCTGGCGCTGGAGTCGATGATGATGGGCCTGCGGGTCTGAGGCAGCCCCCTTCGACCTGGGGGAGCGGTCACTGGCCGATGTTGATCAGCCAGACGACGCCGAACCGGTCGCGGCACTGCCCGAAGACGTCGCCCCACATCTGCTGCTCGAGCGGGACGTGCACCTCGCCGTCGCCGCTGGCGACGGTCTCGCCGGGGAGCCGGTCGGACACCATCAGCTGCATCCCGTCGTGGGTGCGGAGGAAGCCGTGCATGACCAGGCCGGCGTGCTCGCCCTCCTCGCCGGCGTCGCCGTAGGTCATGATCTGCGGGGAGCCGCCGAAGAGCGCGGCGTACTGCTCGGGGGCGGGTCGTGCGGCGCCAGCGAGGTGGACGTACGGGTTGAGTGTGATGGCCATGAGCGCTCCGGGGCCGAGAGTGGCGGGACTTCCGACAGGTTCTCGACGCCTGACCCCTCCATTTCACGTCGGAACCCTCTTCGCCAGGCTGGTCGTGAGTCATTCACGATCAGCGAGGGAGTTGGCGGCTATGTCGATCAGTGCGGGGTTCACGACGGAGCAGATCCGTGAGTTCGTGCATCAGTACGAGATCCAGCCGCATGGGCAGAAGGCGATCTGGCTCAAGAGTCAGCGAGTTTCCTATGACCGCCTCCGACGATGGAGGTCAGCGGTGTTCGACGGGGATCTCGATCGTGGGCTGATCCCGCGAGATGGTGGCCTTGTGACCGTCCCTCCGGAGAAGCGCACCGGCATCGAGAAGCAGAGAGCCCGGGAGCGCGCAGCGCAGGAAGCAGAGCTCGCGCGGCTGAACGCGCGAGTGTGTGAACTGGAGCAGACGAACGAGGCGCTGGGAAAAGCTATCGGGCTCTTGCATCAGATGAGCGAGCAAGAGCCCGCCGTGAACCGGCCGACGACCGATCCGTCCGATTCCTCGACGCCGAGAACGACCTCGTCGGACAGCTGACGGCGATCATGGGGTCGCAGCGGCAGGCGCTCGAACTTGCAGGGGTCGCTCGATCGACGTGGCATTACCGGTCGAAACCGCGAGAGCAGGTCGCCGAACCGATACCGCACAAAGACCGGGCGTGCCCGTCTCGGGTCAGTGAGGCCGACCGCGCCCAGATCGCGCGCCGGATCATGGCCGGCTGGACGGCGGGACACTCGGTGGATCACTCGTTCGCGTCCGCGTGGGATGACGGGGTGATGCTCGCCTCCCGCCGCTCGTGGTGGCGGATCGCAGCGGACATCGAGGATCAGTCCGCCCGCCCGGTCGCGCCTACCCGGCGCGGCAGCAGCAGCCGGACGGCACGGGAGGCGCCGGTGCTGGAAGCGACTGGCCCTGGGCAGGTGTGGTCGTGGGACATCACCGACCTGCGCACCCCGTGGCGCGGTGTCGCATTCAAGGCGTACTCGATCATCGACATCTTCTCCCGCAAGCTCGTCGGCTGCCGCGTCGAGGAACGCGAGGTCGACGACCTCGCCGTCGAGATGTTCGAAGACGCGTTCGGCCAGCACGGGATCCCCGACGCGGTGCACGCCGACTCCGGGCCTGCAATGCGCTCCGGGGTATTGAAGGACCTTCTCCACAACCTCGGGGTCGCGCAGACCCACAATCGGCCGCGCGTGAGCAACGACAACCCGTTCTCCGAGTCGGAGTTCCGCACCATGAAGTACCGGCCGAACTACCCCGGCGTCTTCGCGACGATCGACGAGGCGCGCGCCTACGTCGACTGGTACGTGCCCTGGTACAACCAGAACCACAAGCACTCCGGGATCGCATTGTTCTCCCCGGATGAGGTCCACGACGGCACCTGGCGGCACGCCTGGGCACGACGCGAGCAGACCCAACAGGCGTATTACGAGAAGCACCCCGAACGATTCCGGCGGCAACCCCGCACACCCGCGCCATCGGAGGTCGTGGGTATCAACCTCCCGAAGGCAGAAGAACCGCAAACCGAACTGGAACGACTCCACGCAGCTTGACATCGCGCGGAAGCGCCGAAGTCGCCACAGATGTGGCGAATTGTGAGGCCAGCGGGGCGGGTGGGACGTACCAGGCCCTGTGGAGGCAGGGGGAGGCGGTCACGGGGTGGTGCCTAGGCTGACCGGGTGATCAAGCACCGTCGTTGGATTGTCGCCGCCCTTGCCGTGCTCGTGGTGGTGGGGTTGGTCGGCGCGACCATCGTGCCCGCGCTGTTGTCCGCGCGGGGGAGCTCCGACGACGCACCGAGCTACACCCTCGACCCGGTGGCGCTCGAGCCCGTGCCCGGTCTGCCCACGCCCCCTGCGCTGGCCGAGTTCTACGACCAGGAGCTGGCGTGGGAGGCGTGCGGGGAGCACGAGTGCGCGACCTACGAGGTGCCGCTCGACTACGCGAAGCCGAAGGGCCGCACCATCGAGATCGCCGTCCTGAAGGTCGCAGCGGTCGAGCCGGACGACCGGATCGGCTCCCTGGTGGTCAACCCGGGTGGCCCCGGTGCGAGCGGCGTGGAGTTCGCGGTGCTGTCGAGCGCGATCCTCGGCGACGAGGTGCTGCGGGCGTACGACGTTGTCGGGTTCGACCCGCGTGGTGTCGGGCAGAGTGCTCCGATCGACTGCGTCGACGACGAGACGCTGGACGCCTACATCGCCCTCGACCCGCTGCCCGACAGCCCCGAGGAGCAGCAGGAGGCCGAGCGCCTGGCCAAGGAGTTCGCCGAGGGCTGCCTCGCCAACGACCCGCAGCTGCTGCGCCATGTCTCCACCGAGGAGGCGGCGCGCGACGTCGACATCCTGCGCGCGGCGCTGGGGGAGGACCAGCTGACCTGGTACGGCGCCTCCTACGGCACGCACCTCGGTGCGCAGTACGCCGACCTGTTCCCCGAGCGGGTCGGCCGCATGGTGCTCGACGGCGCCACCGACCCGACGGCCGGCGTACGCGAGACGAGCCTGGCGCAGGCCAAGGGGTTCGAGACCGCCCTGCGGGCCTACGTCGACAACTGCGTCAGCTCCGGCAACTGCTTCCTCGGCGACTCCGTCGACGAGGGGGTCGCGACGATCGTGGACCTGATGGAGGGTCTCGACGAGGAGCCGCTGGCTGTCGGGGACCGTGAGCTCGGCTTCGGCAACGGCTTCTACGGCCTGATCGCTCCGCTCTACAACCAGGGCTACTGGACCTACCTCAACCTCGCCCTGCGCAGCCTGCAGAGCGGCGACGGTGAGCTGCTGCTGGCGCTCGCCGACTCCTACGCGATGCGGGGCCCCGAGGGCTACCTGAGCAACCTCATGGAGGCGATCGGGGCGATCAACTGCCTCGACGACGGGTCGTTCGTGCCGTTCGAGGAGGTCGAGCAGGAGTACGCCGCCTTCGAGGAGGTCTCGCCCACGTTCGGTCGCATCTTCGCCGCCGGCATGGCCGGGTGTGAGGACTGGCCGGTGCGCGGCGACGGGCCGTCCGGGCCGTTCACGGCCGAGGGCGCCGCCCCGCTGCTGGTCACCGGCACCACCCGCGACCCCGCGACCCCGATGGAATGGGCCGAGTCGCTCGCCTCCCAGCTCAGCTCGGCGGTGCTGATCCGCCGCGACGGCGACGGGCACACGGCGTACGGCAAGGGCAACGCCTGCGTCGACGGTGCGATCGAGGGCTACCTCGTCGAGGGCGTCGTGCCCGAGGGTCCGCTGGACTGCTGACCGGGCTGGCCCGACTGCCCCGACTGCCCCGACTGCCCCGACTGTCAGCGGCGCTGCTTGCGGCGCGGCATCGCGATGTCGGCCTCGTCGATGACCGTCCGGATGCGGGCCGTCGCGAGCTCGATCATCAGCCGCGTGGCCGGTGAGAGAGCCGCTCCCGCGCGGTGGACGATCGCGAGCGAGTCGAACTGGCGGGGTCGCAGGGAGGTCCAGCCCGCCTGCGGCGCGAGTCGCGGCAGCAGCTGCATGGCAGCACCCTTGGGGATCACCGAGTCCGCAAGGCCCATGCCGACCAGCTCGACCGCGGTCTCGACGTCCTCGACCTCGATCCGGGTCACCGGGTTGAGACCGGTCTCGTGCAGCATCTGCCGCAGGATGGTCCGGGTGGAGTCGGTCGCGCGCCAGGTGGTCTCGGACATCACCAGTGAGGCGCGCGCCAGCCGCTGGGGCGTGACCGGTGATGCGGTGCGCTCGGGGTCGGCGGAGACGTAGACCAGCTCGTCGTGACAGACCGGCGTGACCTCCATGCCCTCGCTCTGCACCGACGCGATCGCGATCATCGCCGCTTCGATCCGTCCGCGCCTGATCTCCTCCTCCACGTCGGTGGAGTTCTGACCGACCAGCTCCACGCGTACGCCGGGATGGCGAGCCAGTACGTCGGCGACCAGGCCTGCACCGGCATACAGCCGCGCGGTGCCGAACATGCCGAACCGGATGGTGCCGGTCTCCAGCGAGCTCACGCTGCGCACGGCCTGCCGGGCGTCCTCGGCGGCGGCGAGGGTCCGCTCGGCGTGCGGTCGCAGCGCGTCCGCGACCGCCGTCGGCGTGACGCCGCGCCCGACTCGCTGGAACAGCTGGGCGTCGAGGCTCTTCTCCAGGGCGCGGATCTGCTCGGAGATCGAGGGCTGGGCATAACCGAGCTCCTCCGCGGCGGCGGTGAGCGACCCGAGCTCATAGGTCACGAGGAAGCAGCGCAACTGGTGCAGGGAGAGCATGTGACCCAGGTTACTTCAAGCTCAAGGATCAGCCTTGATCAGCCGCAGGGAAGAGAGGCTACCCCTATCAGTTGCAGCTTGGATAATAGAAATGTCAGCCTGATCGATTCGAACCGAGGGAGGTCACCTCATGTTTGCTCACCACTGCACCGCGTGCGACCGCCGGATGCTCATCTTCCCCGGCCAGATCCTGAGCGTGCGCGAGCACGAGGACGGCCTCGCCTACCAGCTGGAGTGCTGGTGCGGCGCGGAGCAGACGATGATCGAGCCTCTCCTGTCCGAGGCTCCCGTCGAGCGTTCCGCGGCCGATCGCCGCGACGCCGCCCGCGTCGCCTGAGCCGATTGTCCTCGCGGCGGGGGAGTCCGATATCCTTCCTCGGTCGTCAGCGGTGAACGCCGCCGGCGTGCGCCGCCTTAGCTCAGTCGGCAGAGCATCTCACTCGTAATGAGAAGGTCGTCGGTTCGATTCCGACAGGCGGCTCCGCCTCCCAGCCCGACCCCCGTAGGGGTCGGGCTGGGTGCTTTTCGCGGGCACTCCTGAGGATCAGCGGGTGGGTGTCGACGCGCATCCGATGCACGTGCGCGCGGTGGGCCGCGCCTCGAGACGTCCCTCACCGATGGGCCCACCGCACGACTCGCAGGTGCCGTAGGCGCCAGAGCCGACCCGATCGAGCGCGGCGTCGATCTCCGCCAGGGTGCCGCGCGCCTGCTTGATCAATGCGCCCGTCTGCGAGCGCTCGAAGGCGATCGTGGCGCCCTCGGGGTCGTGCTCGTCGTCGGCGTTGCTGTCGCGCGAGGCGGCCACGACGGCGTCGAAGTCGGCCGTGAGCTCGCGCAACCGGCGGGTCACGGTCGCACGCTCCTGCTCGAGCCGGGCCACAGGCGACTGCGGCTCGCTCACGGGGAGCCGACCCACTCGTCGGTGCCGTCGCTGAAGCGCTGGTGCTTCCAGATCGGTACCTCCGCCTTGAGCGTGTCGATCAACGCCCGGCTGGCGGCGAACGAGGACTCGCGGTGCGCCGAGGTGGTGGCCACCACCACCGCGAGGTCACCGATCGCCAGGTCGCCGACCCGATGGATGGCCGCGAGCCCGGTGACGTCGTACTCCGTTGCCACGCGTTCGCACACGTCGCGCAGCCGGTCGAGCGCGGACGGGTGGGCCGAGTAGGACAGCGCGTCGACCCCCTGCCCGCCGTCGTGGTCGCGGACGCGTCCGACGAAGAGCACCAGCCCGCCGGCAGTCGGGTCCTCCAGGCTCGCCAGCACGTCCGCCACCGACAGCGGCTCCTCGGAGATCCCCACGAGACGTACGGCGTCGCTCATGGCTCGAATCTAGGGCATGTCGGAGAACCTTTGGGCCTGCTGCGCGCCGCCCATCACGCACGCCGGCGGCGTTGCCACTCACTCGACGGGCTAACGCCCGCCTTCGCTCGGGCGCCTTGCCGGCGCACGCGCTGGACGACGCTCGCAACGGCCACGGTTTCCCGACACGCCCTGGCCACACCCTGCGAGCCGCGGTCACGGCTGGGGGATGCTGGGGCCATGCGACTGACCGAGCACGAGCTGACCGAGGCGCTCCACGGCGCCGCGAAGTCGGTGGCCGCGAGCCGGCCTGGCCTGTTCAAGCGGAAGGCCGACCCCGAGCAGGTCTGGCGGGAGATGGACCGCTACCGCCGCTACCAGCTGCTGCAGGGTATCGGCGACCAGGTGCTGCCCGTGCTCGCCGCGCTGCCCGACGTGCCGGTTGCGATCGGCGAGCGCCCCCAGGTGTCCGACGCGCAGATCAAAGAGGTTGTCGAGCAGGTCGGTTCCGAGGGCGTCGGGACCGGCAAGGTGCGGCGCGCGGCGGAGGTGCTCGCCCGGGTGGCTCTGGTCAAGGTCGCCCTCGCCCACGTGCCCCCGCGCAGCGAGTTCGACGAGCGCAACGACGAGGCGGACGGGGGGCCGAACACCTACTAGAACGCGTTACAGTTTCGTCGCGCGGCGCCGACCTCACGGCGCCGACGAGCCGACGAGGAGACATCGTGCGCAGGATCAGTGGACGCGTTGCCGTGGTGACGGGAGCTGGCAGTGGAATCGGCCGGGAGGTCGCCCGCCAGCTGGCGGAGCGCGGCGCGCACGTGGCGCTCGTCGACGTCCGGCCCGAAGGCATCGAGGAGACTGCTGACCTCGTACGTCGCGCCGGCACCCGCGCCTCGACCCACGTGGCCGACGTCCGTGACGCCGACCGGATGCTGGCGCTGGCCGAGGAGGTCGTCCAGGAGCACGGCGCCTGCCACATCCTGGTCAACAACGCCGGTGTCACTTCGGCCGGAGCCTTCGAGGACGAGTCCCTCGAGGACCTGCGCTGGATCGTCGGGGTCAACCTGTGGGGCGTGGTGCACGGTTGCCACGCGTTCCTCCCGCTCCTGCGTCAGCAGGACGAGGCGCACATCGTCAACGTCTCCAGCATGGTCGGCCTGCTCGGGCTGCCGCACAACGCGGCGTACGCGCTGACCAAGGGCGCCGTCCGCTCGTTCTCGGAGTCCCTGCGCGGGGAGCTGGGCACCACCCAGGTCGGCGTCACGACCGTCTTCCCCGGCGCGCATCGCACCGGGATCACCGAGACCGCCCGCGGCAGCAGTGCAGCACTCCTGGCCGAGCTGGGTCGCTCGAAGTTCGCCCCGCTCGCGATGCGCTCGCCGGCGGGTCTGGCCCGGCGCATCGTCCGCGGCATCGAGAAGGACCAGGCCCGGGTCGTGGCTGGTCCGGATGCGCGCGCCGTCGACATCCTGGCGCGGGTGGCGCCAGGGCGGACAGGACCGTTGGGCCGGCTCACGGGACGCGCTGCCACGCGCAGCTGAGGCGTCCTGACGACGACGAACCCCCGTGGACCAGCGGTCCACGGGGGTTCCTCGACACGAGCAGGTCAGCGAAGCCGCACGACGTAGCGTCGCGTCACGGTGCGCGGCTGACCACCCGCGGGCGTGTAGCGGATCTTGACCCGCACCGGCATCTTGGCGACCTTCTTGCCGTTGCGCTGGGCGCGGACGTAGCGGTTCTGCAGCTGCTTGATCCCCTGCGGGGTCAGGCGGATGGCCACGCGGCGCACGCCTCGCTTCGACACCGACACCCGGTTGGTGCGCACCGGGAACTTCTTCTGCGCTCGCGCCACCTGGACGACGCCCGGACCCGGAACCCGGACGGCGACGCTCAGCGCGCCCTTCTTCGGGAATGCCTTGGCCTTGTGTGCGACGGCGAAGCTGTTGGAAGGGGCCGGGGGTGCCGCGGGCTTCGGCGGGACCGCGATCGTCGAGTTCATGCTGCGGGCGTCGGCGAGCTTCAGCGGCTGCGGAGCGCGGGCGATGGCGGCGCTCACCGACTTGGGCAGCCCCCAGCGGAGGGGCTCGTCGAAGTAGTTCCAGTGGTGGCCGCCACCCTGGCGGATGCGCGCCTCGTAGGGGACGCCTGCGAGGTTGAGCGAGGCGAGGAACTTCCGGTGGCCGTTCCAGAGCAGCTGCTCGGTCCAAGGGCTGTGCACCAGTGCGCCGGTCTCAGGGCTGTTCTGGTCGAGGTAGCCCGTGCCAGTGGCGATGAAGAGCGCGACGTTGTTCTCCTTGAACTTGCGCGCCTGCGCGGTCGGGTTGTGCGCCCGCCAGGTGCCGTGGTCCAAGATCGGGCTGCCCCAGACCCGGTTGAGGTCCGGCTTGCTCGCACCCAGGAGCTCACCCAAAGGAGACAGCACCGGCGGCAGGCCGTTGAGGATCATGTCGGAGTTGTCGACCGAGCCGGAGATGCTCAGGACCGACTGAGCGAAGCCCTTGTGGCGGGCGGCGTAGTTCAGGGCCCCGAGGGCACCCATCGAGGCGCCCACCAGGACGCGGGCCCCCTGGGCGGTGCGGAAGTGCTGATCGATGAAGGCGGGCAGGACCTTCGTGTGGAAGGTCTCCCACTGGAAGCTGCCGTCCTTCCAGTCCGAGAACATCCCGGCCTCGTCGTTCATGCCGCCCTCGGGCATCACCAAGATGGCGTCGGTGGCGCTGGCGATCGGGACCAGGCCGGTCGCCTCGGACCACCGGACGTAGGGGCTCTTCGCCCCGTTGTAGACGTAGACGACCGGGTAGGCGCGGTTGCGGTTCTCCGGGGCGTGGTAGCCCGCCGGGACGATGACTCGGGACATGTTGCCCGCGCCGCCGTCGGAGGTCCGGATGTTGATCGAGTCCGGCACCGGCACCGCGACGTCGTAGCACCGGCCCGGCGGGCAGGACCCGACGCTGCCGGGGCCGGGCGCGATGGTCGCTGGGCGATATCCGCTGTCCATCGACGGCACTGCCAGCGCCTCGCCGTAGGCCGTCAGGCCGCTCAGGACGGACCCGTCGGAGGACACCTCGGTGTAGGTGTCCTGCGTGGTGGTGTTGGCCGCGGCGGGCTGATGCATCCCCGCAACCACCAACAGGGCCGCGAGGAATCCGGTCAGGGAGCGGAGCAGGAAGCGCGATGTCGTCACGCCGGAGACAACGAGGACGTGCGGCCAAGGTCACGTCTCACTAGCCTCGGCTCGTGGTTGTAGCGGCGCGACGCGCGCAGGATGGGTTCGTCGCGACGTTCGGGCGCCGACCGGAGGTCGTCGCCGACGCGCCCGGTCGCGTCAACCTCATCGGCGAGCACGTGGACTACCTCGGCGGGCCGGTCCTGCCGGTGCCGCTGCACCTGCGGACGGCGGTGGCCCTTGCCCGCCGGGACGACGATCGGGTTGTGCTGCGCAGCGTCCAGGCCGAGCAGACCTGGCAGGGCACGAGTCGAGACCTGAGGCCCGGGACGCTGCAGGGGTGGGCGGCGTACGTCGGCGGCGTGCTGTGGGCACTCGCCGAGGACGGCTGGGAGGTGCCCGGTCTCGACGTCCTGGTCGACGGGGACGTCCCGCTGGGCGCGGGTCTGTCGAGCTCGGCCGCGGTCGAGTGCGCGACCGCGGTGGCGGTGGCAGGCCTGCTCGGGGTCGGGCTCACGGATCCGGTACGCCGCCGCCTGATCGCCGCATGCGTGCGCGCGGAGCGCGACGTCGCCGGTGCGCCGACCGGCGGGATGGACCAGACCGTCGCGCTGCTCGCCGCGCCGGGGTCCGCCCTGCTGATCGACTTCGGCACCGACCCGCCCCGCACCCAGGAAGTGCCACTGGCCCTGGCCGACGCCGGACTCGCGCTGCTGGTCACCGACACCGGTGTCCGCCACCGTCTGGCGGACGGCGCGTACGCCGCGCGGCGCCGGGAGGCGGAGGCAGCGGCCGCCGCCCTCGGAGTCGATCTGCTGGCTTCGGCCACGCCGGACGCGGTCGCCGCGCTCGCCGACCCGATCAACCGCCGGCGTGCGCGGCACGCGGTCACCGAGGTCGCTCGGGTCCGCGACGTGGTTGCCGCGCTGCGGGACCGTGACTGGGTGGCGGTCGGCGACGCGCTTGCCGCCTCCCACCGCTCGCTGCGCGACGACTACCAGGTCAGCTGTCCCGAGCTCGACGTCGCGGTGGATGCCTCCCAGGAGGCGGGTGCGCTCGGGGCGCGGATGACCGGTGGGGGCTTCGGCGGGTCGACGGTGGCGCTCGTGGCGACCGACCGGCTCCCCGTCGTCGCCCGAGCGATCGAGGACGCGTACGCCGCCAGGGGCTGGGGTACCCCCCGGCATCACCGCATCGGGCCCGGCTCTCCCGCCCGGCTCGTAGACTAACTGCTGTCTCAACACTTCTCGGGAGAACCATGTCGAAGCCCCGCTCCTCTGCCCGCCTACCTCTCTGGATCGCGGCGCTGTGCAGCCTCGCGGTCGCCGTCCCCGGCACCGCCGTCGCCGCCGGCGCGACGGCGCCGGACTCGGCCGAGACCACCGCCGTCCGCACCGCCGACTTCCGCACCGCCGACCTCACCACCGCCGACGGCGCCGCACCGGCGGCGAAGCTCGGTCCGCGCCAGGTCGGCACCCGCTACCCCGGCAAGGTCGGGGTCGGCCGCTGGCACACGCCCGTCTTCGGCGCCTACAAGCAGAACCCCACCAACCCGCTTGCCGGACGCACCATGGGTGTCTACATGGGCCCGCAGGACCAGGTGTGGGAGCCGTTCACGAAGACGCGA
Source organism: Nocardioides massiliensis (assembly GCF_030811215.1). NCBI lineage: Bacteria > Bacillati > Actinomycetota > Actinomycetes > Propionibacteriales > Nocardioidaceae > Nocardioides > Nocardioides massiliensis. The sequence continues at coordinate 695,461 of NZ_JAUSQM010000001.1, read as the reverse complement.
GGGCAGCAGCGCACGCTGTTGGGCAAGATCGCGCTGCGTCCTCGGACCAAGTGGTTCGGCGCATGGATCCGTCCCAATCAGATCGCCGCCTCGGTCCGTCGCCACATCGAGAACGCCCAGGAAGGTGACCCGTCGGTCCTGGTGCAGATGACGGCCTTCGCGCTCCAGCCGTGGTACACCGAGGCCTGCAACCGTGCGCCCAACAAGGCGGAGCAGCAGTACTACAAGCGCTGGATCCGGGGCTTCGCCCGCGGCGTCGGCAACACCCCCACGGCCATCATCCTCCAGCCCGACCTGCCGTTCGTGCTGTGTAGCCCGCGTCCGCGGGTCCCCTACCACCTGGTGACCTACGCGGCGAAGGAGTTGTCGAAGCGGCCCAACGCGGCCGTCTACATCGACGTCGGCGCCTCCGACTGGCCGAAGAACCAGCCCCGCCTGGCGGCCAACATCCTCAAGCGTGCAGGCGTCAAGCACGTGCGCGGGTTCGCCCTCAACGCCACGCACTACGCGCCCACGGCGTGGGACGTCCGCCACGGGACGAAGGTCGTCAAGGCGCTGAACCGGATGGGGATCCGCAACAAGAAGTTCGTGGTGAACACCTCCTCCAACGGCAAGGGCTTCGACTTCGGCAACGCGCGCGGACCGCACGAGGACCACGCCAACGTGTGCCGCACCAAGCGCGCCAAGCACTGCGTGACGCTCGGCATCCCGCCGACCACGGCGGTCGCGCACGCCAAGTGGCGCCTGCCGCGCGACGTCCGGGTCAAGGCACGCAAGCACACCGACGCCTATCTCTGGTTCGGTCGCCCGTGGCTCTACATGCAGAACGACCCCTTCCAGATGCAGCGCGCGCTGCAGCTCGCCCGCACCAGCCCTTGGTGAGTCGGTGGACGCGCGATCCCCTCAGGTCCGCGACCTAGGCTGAAAGCGTGCTTCCCCACCTCTCGGCCCACTTCGCCTCCGCCCTGCCCGAGCTCACGGCTCCGTGGCAGGCGGAGGCGACGCCCGAGCCGCGGTTGCTCGTGCTCAACGAGCCACTGGCCGCGGAGCTCGGCCTCGACGCCGACGCGCTGCGGACCCCGGAGGGGGTCGGGCTGCTGACCGGGGTCGCGCCGCCCCCGGACGCGCATCCCGTCGCCCAGGTCTATTCCGGCCACCAGTTCGGCGGGTACGCACCACGCCTCGGCGACGGTCGCGCCCTCCTGCTCGGTGAGCTGACCCACCCCGACGGCTCGTGGCGCGACCTGCACCTGAAGGGATCGGGGCGTACGCCGTTCTCCCGCGGCGGCGACGGGCTCGCAGCGGTCGGCCCGATGCTGCGCGAGTACGTCATCAGCGAGGCGATGCACGCCCTGGGGATCCCGACGACCGGGTCCCTGGCCGTCGTCGCGACCGGCCGCGACGTGCAGCGCGAGGCCATGCTCCCCGGCGCCGTGCTCGCCCGGGTCGCACGCAGTCACCTGCGGGTCGGCACCTTCCAGTACGTCGCCGCCAACGGCGAGCGGGAGCTGTTGGAACGCCTGGTCGACCACGCCATCGAGCGGCACCACCCACGCGCCCGTGAGGCAGCCAACCCGGCAGTCGGTCTGCTGGAGGGCGTCGTCACCGTTCAGGCGGCGTTGGTCGCGCGCTGGATGCTGGTCGGGTTCGTCCACGGGGTGATGAACACCGACAACATGACGATCTCGGGGGAGTCGATCGACTACGGGCCGTGCGCGTTCATGGACGCCTTCGACCCCGCCACGGTCTTCAGCTCGATCGACCACGGCGGGCGCTACGCCTACGGCAACCAGCCGCCCGTGGCGGAGTGGAACCTCTCCCGCTTCGCCGAGACCCTGCTTCCGCTCATCGACGACGACCAGGACAAGGCGGTCGAGACCGCCGTCGAGGTACTGCAGGGCTTCCGCACCCAGTACGCCGCCGCCTGGGTCGCCGGCATGCGCGAGAAGCTCGGCATCCCGGCCGACGCTCCGCAGGACCTCGCACACCCGCTCGTCGACGACCTGCTGCCGCTGCTGAAGGACAACGGACTCGACTTCACCTCGTTCTTCCGGCACCTGGCGTCGGCCGCGCGGGGCGACGCCGAGCCGGTCCGGGGAATGGTGCTCGACCTCGCCGGCATCGATGCCTGGCTCGCGCGGTGGCGGGCGCTCGGTCCCGACGCCGACGCGATGGACGCGGTCAACCCCGTCTACGTCCCGCGCAACCATCGCGTCGAGGAAGCGTTGGCAGCCGCCACCGCCGGTGACCTCGGACCGGTCGAGCAGCTGGTCGACGTCATCCGCAGCCCCTTCGTCGAACGACCAGGTCTCGAGGCGTACGCCGAGCCCGCGCCGGGCGGCCACCCGGGCTACCAGACCTTCTGCGGCACCTGAGCCGGAGCACCCGGGTCGGAATATCGGCGCTCGCCGGGGCGCTGTCCCGTCATGGCCGCCACCGCTGACCTGCCGCTGTCCGTCCTCGACTTCGTCGGGATCGAGCACGGCGAGCCGGCGAGCGAGGCGATCGCCGGGGCGGTCGAGATCGCCCGGGCCGTCGAGGACGCCGGCTACCGGCGCTACTGGGTCTCCGAGCACCACAACATGGAGAACCTCGCCTGCAGCGCCCCCGAGATCCTGCTCGCCCACCTCGGCGCGAAGACCGACCGCATCCGGGTCGGCGCCGCCGGGATCATGCTGCCCAACCACGCCCCCTTCAAGGTGGCGGAGGTCTTCCGCACCCTGTTGGCGATGTATCCGGGCCGCATCGACCTCGGCCTCGGTCGCGCGCCCGGCACCGACCCGCTCACCGCCCACGTGCTGCGCCGCGGCGCCCAGACCGACGTCGCGAGGGAGTTCCCGGGCCAGGTCGCCGAGCTCCTGGCCTTCCTCGGCGCCGGACCCGCGTTCCCCGACGGTCACCCCTACCGCCAGCTGGTGGCCGCTCCGGTGGTCGAGGACCGCCCGGAGGTCTTCATGCTCGGCTCGAGCCCCTACGGACCGCAGTTCGCCGCGGTCAACGGTCTGGCTGCGGTCTTCGCCCACCACCAGAGCCCCGACCTGGCCGTCGACCTGCTGCGCCACTACCGCCGCGACTTCGCGCCCGCGACCCCCGACGCCCGCCCCTGGTCGGCGATGTCGGTGCTGGCCTTCGCCTCCGACGACGAGGACGCCGTGCTGGAGTTCGAGGCCGCCTGGGCGTTGACGATGCGCAACCTCAGCCGCAACCGCCGTACGCCGTTGCGCCCGGAGGAGGTCACCGCCTTCGCCCGATCCGCGGAGTTCCTCCGGCACCGCCGGCCGCAGGACCCGCGCGCCGCGACCGGTCCGGCCAAGGAGGTCGTCGCGCGCCTGGCGGACCTCAAGGAGCAGGCGGAGGCCGACGAGATCGTCGTGGTGACGCCCAGCCTGGACCGCGAGCGCCGGATCGCCAGCTACCGCGCGATCGCCGAGGCCTGGCCGAGCGGCGCATAATCACCGCCTCCTCGGTTGACACGTGTCAAGGTGTCCTCCGACGAGAGGAGCGCGGGTGCGCGAGCAGGGCAGGGGACGGGTACGGCGCGGGGTGCGCCGCGCGGCGATCGTGATGTTGAGCCTGGCGTTGATCGCCCTGGGCGCGTACGCCGCTCTGCCCAAGGGGCCGCGCGACCCGATGGACTACACCAGCCCGAAGGGGCGCGAACGCCCCCTGGCCACCGGGACCGAGCACGCGGTCGTGGCGGGTACGCCGTGGGCGGCCGAGGCGATGCGCGAGGTGCTGGAGGACGGTGGCAACGCGGCGGATGCCGCGGTCGCCGGTCTGCTGGCGCTCAACGTCACCTTCGGCGAGGCGGCGAGCTTTCCGGGTGTCGCGCCGATGCTGGTGCGCGACGGTGCCACCGGGCAGGTGCGCAGCTACACCGGCGCCGGGACGGCGCCGGCCGCGGCGACGCTCGAGCGGTTCCGCGACCGCGGCTGGGAGACCGTGCCGGAGATGGACATCTGGGCACAGCTGCTCCCCGCTTCGCCCGACGTGCTCGTCGCTCTGCTCGAGGAGCACGGCTCGAAGACCTTCGCCGAGCTGGCCGCCCCCGCCGTACGTCTCGCGCGCGAGGGGTTCCCCGTGCACGAGGTGATGGCCTACAACCTCGACTTCTCCCTGATCGAGCGGATCGGCTTCGGCTTCCTCCTGCCGACCAACGCCGAGGAGTTCACCAAGGGCGAGTGGTGGCGACCGATCCACGTCGGGGACCGGTTCACCCGGCCGCTTCTGGCCGACACCCTCCAGGGTCTCGCCGATGCCGAGACGGCCGTCCTGGCAGACGGTGGCGGCCGGATCGATGGGTTGCGCGCCGTGCGCGACCACTTCTACGAAGGACCGATCGCCGAGGCGATCCTCGCGCTGCACGCCGACGAGGGTGGCCTGTTCACGGCCGAGGACCTCGCCGGCTATGCGGGCGAGTGGGAGGAACCGCTGACCGCCGACTTCCGCGGCCACACGATCCACACCAACCGCACGTGGACGCAAGGCATCGTCGTCCCGATGGTGCTGCAAGTCCTGGAGGAGATCGACCTCGCGGCGATGGGCCACAACAGTGCCGACTACGTCCACACGGTGCTGCAGGCGATCGACCTCGTCATGGCCGACCGGGAGGCCTACGTCGCCGACGAGACCTTCGTCGACGTACCCGTTGCCGAGCTGCTGTCGGACGAGCACGCCGCTCGCCGTCGCGCACAGATCCGGGAGACGGCGTACGACGGGATGCCCTCGGAGGGCGAGCTGGACTCGGCCCAGCGCGTCCCGGGGGTGCACGCCCCGACGCCGCTGGTCGGCAAGGACACCACGCACCTCGCCGTGGTGGACGCCGACGGCAACGCCGTCACCATCACTCCGAGCGACTTCCCGCTGACGCCGATGGTGCCCGGCACCGGGCTGAACCTCGGCAACCGCATGAACCAGTTCCGGCTCGACCCGGCCAGTCCCAACCGCCTGGAGCCCGGGAAGCGGCCGCGCATCACCCCGCACGCGGTGATGGTCGACGAGGCCGACGGCGGCCGGATCACGGTCGGCACACCCGGTGGGGACGTGCAGACGCAGACCAACGTGCAGGTGCTGCTCAACGTCCTCGTCTTCGGCATGGATCCGCAGGAGGCGGTGCAGGCGCCGCGGTTCCGGTCGTTGAACTTCCCGAGCTCGTTCGCCCCCCACGAGGTCGAGCCGCGCACGATCGAGCTGGAGGGATCGTTGTACGACGACGTCCACGCCGCGCTCGAGAAGCGCGGCTACACGGTGCGGCGGCTCGACCGGTGGGACCACGAGCTCGGCGGCGTGGGCATGGTGCGCACCCGTCCCGACGGGCGGATCGAGGTGGGCGCGGACCCGCACGAGAGCACCACCGGCTCCGCCCGATGACCGGTCAGTCCTGCGGCGCGTACTCCGCGATCAGCATCGCGAGGTCGTCGTCGAGGGTGCCCTCGGTCTGGGTCTGCAGCGAGGCGAACCCGGCGTCCAGTGCGTCGGCGAAGGGGGCAGCCCCCATCGCGGCCAGGACCTGGTGCGGGTCCACGAACGCCCGGGTCGGTGTCCGGGCCTCGATCAGACCGTCGGTGAACATCACCAGCCGGTCGTACGCCGCGAGCCGGCCGTGGGCGATCGTCGGGTCGACACCCAGCCCCAGCGGGGGGTCGTAGTCCAAGACGAGCTCGCTCGCGCGGCCCTGGGACAGCACCACCGGGGCCGGGTGGCCGCACGAGACCGCGCTGAAGGAACCGTCGTGGGTGATCTCCACGAGGCAGGCGGTGACGAAGTCCTCGGTGCTGGCGAGGTAGGGGCGCATGCCGCGGTCGATCTCGCGCGCGAGCTGGGCGAGGTCGACCGCATCGGTCGCCGCGGCGCGGAACTCGCCGCGCACGATCGTGGCGGTGCGCACGGCGTTGAGGCCCTTGCCCCGGACGTCGCCGATGAGCAGGCGGGTGCGTTCGGCGCTGCTGACGACCTCGAACAGGTCGCCACCGATCTGCGCGGCGGCAGCGGCGCCCCGGTAGCGGGCGGCCAGGCGCAGGGGTCCGACCCGCTCCGGCGGCGTGGCCAAGATGGCCTCCTGCGCCGCCTCCGCGACCTCGGTCATGCTGGCGAGGCGTTCGGACTGGTCCTGGAAGGTCACCGCGGTCTCGAGCGCCCGCGCCGCCAGCGCGGCGAGCTGGTCGAGAAACGCCACGTCCTCGGCGGCGTACGTGCGTCCGGACTCGGCCTGCACGAGGGTGACCGCGCCGATGACGCCGGCCCGGCCGATCAGGGGCACCACCATCGCGCTGCGCATCCCGAACTGCTGCAGCAGGCGCAGGTGATCCCGGCTGGTCGCGGCGGTGCGCAGCAGCTCGGCGGGGATGAAGGGGAACAGCTCGCTGCGACCCGTCGCCATGACGCCGCGCACGCCGAACGGCGCGTCGGCGTCGGGACGGAGGACGGCGTCGACGAGGTCGTTGCCCCACCGGGTGCGCGCGGGGTCGGAGTGGCGCAGGGCGACCACCTCGAGCGCCTGGTCGCGCTCGAGGGTCACCGCGCACCAGTCCGCGAACCGTGGGACGAGTAGACGGACGACCTCTTCGACGGTGGTGTTGACGTCGAGGCTGCGGGTGAGGGTGGCGGAGGCCTCGTGCAGCAGCTGCATGCGGTGGCCGGCGAGGTCCTCGCGCTCGAGCTCGGCGGCGCGGTGCAGGGCCTCGCCGAGTGCTCCGGAGATCGAGAGCAAGAACGCGTCCTGCGACCGGGGCACACCGGCACCCGGGGGGAAGGACATCGTCAGCACGCCCTCCACGACACCCGCCTTCATGAGCGGCAGCACGTGGACGGACCGGCGGCCGCGCACGCGGCCGTCGGAGCGCTGCACGAGGTCGGGGAAGTGAGTCCGCAGCTTCTCATCGTCGCGCACGTGCAGCGGGATCCCGGTCGCTGCGACCTGCGCCTTGGGGTGGTCGGAGCCGGGGACGACCTCGAGCGTGGGCTCCTTGCCGTACCACGCAAGCGGGCGCAGCGCCTTGTCCTGGTCGAGGATGTGCACCCGGATCTGGTCGGCACCGATGGTCTCCGCGGCCTTGCCCACGAACGCCTGGCTGACCGCCTTGACGGTCCTCGCGCCGATCAGCTCGCCGGCGAGCGAGTCGATCAGCTCCTGGATCATCGTGGTCATGCTCAGCAGCCGGTTGCGCAGGTCGTGACCGACTGCGGAGACACTCACCGCGGTGCTCGCGATGATGACGTTGGCGACCACGCGCAGCACCCAGTCCTCGGTGCCGAAGGTGTCGTGCCACAGCCCCGAGCTGCCCCCGATGACCACGGCCAGCACAGCCACGATCGCCGTACGGCGCGGGGGAGCTGCCGTGGCCGTGACGACCGCGCCGGCGGCGTAGGTGCCGCTGAGGAAGACCCCGGTGAGCAGGTCGAGGAACACGAGCACGGTGAGCAGCAGCAGGCCGGCGGCGGTGACGGCGTCGGACGGGCGGATCCCGCGACCCCCGAGAATCTCCACCCTTGCCGCCTCCGTGCCGCTCCGGGCCCCGGGCTCCGTGCCGGGGGTCGATGCGAAGACTAACGATCCGGGGTCCCGTCGGTGCGGGGAGTGTCGATCTGCTCGAGGAGCGAGGGTCCGTACCAGGTCAGCAGGCGGCCGCTCACCAATCGCGTCGGCGTTGCGAAGGCCTCCGGGCCGTCGTCGGCGCTGAAGACGTAGGGCTCGTCGGGGAGCAGGACCAGGTCCGGCCGACGGGCCTCGATGTCGGCCGGCGTGAGGGTGGGATAGCGCGCGACATCGGCGAAGACGTTCTCCCAGCCCATGCGGCGCAGCAGATCGGAGGTGAACGTGTCACCACCGACGACCATCCAGGGATCGCGCCAGATCGGGACGGCGACGCGGGCGGTCACGGGCGGGAGGGGGCCGCACCACCGCTCCTCGACCTCGTCGAGCCACGCCGGACGCGCCCAGCCGAGGGCGCCGAGCAGGCGCCCGATCGAGGCCGTCGCGTCAGGCACGGTGTCGATCTCGGTGACCCAGACCCGGACACCGGAGTCCCGCAGCCGCGTGACGTCCAGCTCGCGGTTCTCCTCCTTGTTGGCGACCACGATGTCGGGGGCGAGGTCGCGGATCGCCGCGAGGTCGGGGTTCTTCGTCCCGCGCACGCGGACGACGTCGAGGTCGGCGGGGTGGGTGCACCACTGCGTCGCCCCCACCACCGCCTCCGGGCGTACGGCGGCGAGGGTCTCCGTCAGCGACGGGACCAAGGACACCACCCGCGTGGCCGGGGACGGGCCGGCGTACGGGTGCCCGAGGTCGTCGGCCCAGGTCGTCACGGGACGGGCGAGGTCACCGCAGCGCGAGCGCGCCGGACAGCGCCGGCTGCCACGGGAGCTGGGCGTGCTCGGCGATGCGCGCGTCCATCGCCGCTGCCACGTCGGCGGGCCAGGGTGCCGTCTTGCGCTCCTCGACCAGGACGTGGAGGAAGATCTCCTCGATCACGCAGGCCAGCCGTTCGTGGGTGTCGTCGAGGACGTAGATCACCGTGTGGGCGGCGCGCTCGGCGCGACCGAGCAGCCGGACCCGCACCGACATCCGGTCACCGGTGCGCAGCCCGTGGAGGTAGGTGATGTGGTGCTCGGCCGACAGGCAGGCCCGCCCCTCCTTGACCGGCCAGTTCCACGCGATCCCGAGCTCGTCGAGGGAGTCGTCGAGTCCCTCGCTGCCGATGCCGAGGTAGTGGCGCACGTTGAGGTAGCCGTTGGCATCCTCGAACGGGGTCGGGACCGGCTGCTCGGCGTAGGCAGGGAGGCTGGCGAGGTCTGCGTAGGACGGGTGCGTGCTCATGAGCGTCGACCCTAGTCGCCGCTAGTCGTCGGCGGGCAGGGCCGTGGGGTCCGGCGCCGCCTCGTCCTCGAGGAAGCGCCCGCCGATCGGCTCGGAGTGCCAGTCGAGCAGCTTCCACCCGGTCGCGGGGTCGCCCTCGACGGTGATCAGCCCGGTGTTCTCCAGTCGCTCGCGGGCCTCGGGGTGGTCCTCCGCCCCGTCGACGCGCCGCGAGACCCAGGTGCGGATCGCCGCGCCGTGGCTGACCAGCAGCACGGTGCGCGTGGCGCGTTCCCACGCGCCCGTGACGATCCGCTCGACGGCGGCGTCGTACCTGCTCAGGAACTCGTGGCCGTTCTCCCCGCCGGGCATCCGGTGGTCGAGGTCGTCGGAGATCCACGCACCCACGGTGCCGATGTAGCCGGCCACGGCGTCGTGGTCGTTGCGCATCTCGAACTCGCCGGCCCGGATCTCCTCGAGCCCGCCGGTGACCGCAGGGTCGAGCGACCGCGCGGTCGCCAGGGGCTGCGCGGTCTGGTGCGTCCGCACCAGCCGGGAGACGTGCAGGCCGGTCAGGTCCTGGTCGGCGAGGGCCCGCACGGCGGCCGCGGCCTGGGCCTTGCCGAGGTCGGTGAGGTCGTGGCCGGGCTCGCCGGTGTCGAGCGCACCGGTCACGTTGCTGTGTGTCTGGCCGTGGCGCAGGAGCAGGAGGCGGACGGGGCGGTTCATGCTGCCATCATCCCCGACGCCGCCGCCGGACCCCGTGGGACGTCATACGCCCGCGGGGCTATAGCTCCACAGGCGTATGACGTCCGGGGGGTCAGACGTTGCGCCGGTACTGTCCCCCGACCTCGAAGAACGCCTCGGTGACCTGACCGAGCGTGCAGACCCGCGCCGCCTCCATGAGGACCGCGAAGACGTTCTCGCCCGAGGCGGCTGCCTCCTTCAGGCGGGCGAGTGCCTCGGTGGCCTCGTCGCGGTGGGTCTCGGCGTACTCCCGGACCCGGCGCAGCTGCGACTCCTTCTCGGCGTCGGTGGCCCGCGCGAGCTCCACCTTCACAGGGGTGCCCTCGTCGGAACCCGGGTTACGGAAGGTGTTGACGCCGATGATCGGCAGTGAGCCGTCGTGCTTGCGGTGCTCGTAGAGCATCGACTCGTCCTGGATCCGGCCACGCTGGTAGCCGGTCTCCATCGCACCCAGCACGCCGCCGCGCTCGCTGATCCGGTCGAACTCCGCGAGCACGGCCGCCTCGACCAGGTCGGTGAGCTCGTCGATGATGAACGCGCCCTGGAGCGGGTTCTCGTTCATCGCGAGGCCCCACTCGCGGTTGATGATCAGCTGGATGGCCAGCGCGCGGCGCACCGACTCCTCCGTCGGGGTCGTGACGGCCTCGTCGTAGGCGTTGGTGTGCAGGCTGTTGGCGTTGTCGTAGAGCGCGATCAGCGCCTGCAGGGTGGTGCGGATGTCGTTGAACGCCATCTCCTGCGCGTGCAGCGAGCGACCCGACGTCTGGACGTGGTACTTCAGCTTCTGCGAGCGCTCGTTGGCGCCGTACTTCTCCTTCATCGTGATGGCCCAGATACGGCGCGCGACCCGGCCGATGACGGAGTACTCGGGGTCCATGCCGTTGGAGAAGAAGAACGACAGGTTCGGCGCGAAGTCGTCGATGTCCATGCCGCGCGCGAGGTAGGCCTCGACGTAGGTGAAGCCGTTGGCGAGGGTGAAGGCCAGCTGGCTGATGGGGTTCGCCCCGGCCTCGGCGATGTGGTAGCCGGAGATGGACACGGAGTAGAAGTTGCGCACCCCGTTCTCGATGAACCACTCCTGGATGTCGGCCATGCAGCGCAGCGAGAACTCGGTGGAGAACAGGCAGGTGTTCTGACCCTGGTCCTCCTTCAGGATGTCGGCCTGCACCGTGCCACGCACCTGCGACACCGCGTGGGCGGCCAGGATCGCGCGCTCCTCCTCCGACGGCTCGCGGCCCTCGCGCTCGGTGAAGGCGTCGACCTGCTGGTCGATGACGGTGTTGAGGAAGAACGCCAGCACCGTCGGAGCCGGACCGTTGATCGTCATGGACACGCTGGTCGTGGGGGCGACGAGGTCGAAGCCGTCGTACAACGCCTTCATGTCGTCGAGGGTGGCGACGGAGACGCCGGAGGTGCCGACCTTGCCGTAGATGTCGGGGCGCTCGTCGGGGTCGCGACCGTAGAGCGTGACGGAGTCGAACGCGGTGGAGAGCCGCGTCGCCGGCTGGCCCTCGGACAGCAGCTTGAAGCGGCGGTTGGTACGGAACGGGTCGCCCTCGCCGGCGAACATCCGTGCCGGGTCCTCGTTGTCGCGCTTGAACGGGAACACGCCACCGGTGAAGGGGAACTTGCCGGGGAGGTTCTCGCGGCGCCAGAAGCGCACGAGCTCGCCGTGGTCCTCGAAGCGGGGGAGCGCGACGCGCGGGATCTTGTTGCCCGACAGCGACTCACGCGTCAGCTGGGTGACGAGCTCCTTGTCGCGCACACGCACGACCTGCTCGTCGCCGGAGTACGACGCGACGACCGCGGGCCACTCCGCGAGCGCGTCGGCGACCTCGACGTCGAGCTCGCGCTCGGCACGCTCGAGGAGGGTCTCCACCTCGTTGGTCGAGTGCCCGCCGACGGAGGAGGCGGGTTGCTGGGTGGTCGAGTGCCCGCCGACGGAGGAGGCGGGTTGCTGGGTGGTCGAGTGCCCGCCGACGGAGGAGGCGGGTGTATCGAGGCCACGGAGCTCCTCGGCCACCGCCCGCAGCCGTTGCACGCGCCGCGCCGCGGCCACCAGCTCCTCGGTGCGGGCGTGGTAGCCGCGGACCGTCTCGGTGATCTCCGACAGGTAGCGCACCCGCTCCGGCGGGACGACCTGCCGGATGCCCGAGGAGTGGCGTACGTCGACCGGCGTCAGGGCCCCGTCGTCGAGCCCGAGGCCGTGCTGGGTGAGCAGGCCGCGCAGGTGCCCGAAGAGTGCGGTGACGCCGTCGTCGTTGAAGGTCGCGGCGGAGGTGCCGAAGACGGGCATGTCTTCGGGCTGTTGGCCGAACGCCTCGCGGTTGCGGACGAGCTGGCGACCGACGTCGCGCAGGGCGTCCTTGGCGCCGCGGCGCTCGAACTTGTTGATCGCCACGACGTCGGCGAAGTCGAGCATGTCGATCTTCTCCAGCTGCGACGAGGCGCCGTACTCCGGCGTCATGACATAGAGCGAGGTGTCGACGAACGGCACGATCGCCGCGTCACCCTGGCCGATGCCCGGGGTCTCGACGACCACGAGGTCGAAGCCGGAGGCCTTGAGCACGGTGATCACGTCGGTGAGCTGCGCGGGGATCTCGTGCGCTCCGCGCGTGGCGACGCTGCGGAAGTAGACCCGGTCGCCGTCGAGCGCGTTCATCCGGATCCGGTCACCCAGCAGGGCGCCGCCACCCTTGCGGCGGGTGGGGTCGACCGCGACCACGGCGATGCGCAGCTTGTCCTGCTGGTCGACGCGGAAGCGGCGCACCAGCTCGTCGGTGAGCGACGACTTGCCCGACCCGCCCGTGCCGGTGATGCCGAGGACCGGCACGGTGTGCCGCGCGGCGGCGTCGCTGAGCGCTGCCTGCAACGCCGGGTCCAGGCGGCCCTGCTCGGCGGCGCTGAGCGCACGCGCGATCGCCGTACGCTCGCCGGCGAGGACCTGCTCGGCGCTCGGCGTACGCCCGTCGAGGACGTCGTAGTCGAGGTCGGCGACGACCGAGTTGATCATCCCCGGCAGACCCATGCGCTGGCCGTCCTCGGGGGAGAAGATGGTGACGCCCGCCTTGCGCAGCCGGTCGATCTCCTCGTGCACGATCACGCCGCCGCCCCCGCCCACGACGCGGATGTGCCCGGCGCCCTGCGCCCGCAGGGACTCGACGAGGTACTCGAAGTACTCGACGTGCCCGCCCTGGTAGGACGACACGGCGACCCCGTTGGCGTCCTCCTCGATCGCGGCGTCGACGACCTCCTGCACCGAGCGGTTGTGCCCGAGGTGGATGACCTCGCAGCCCTGGCTCTGGAAGATCCGCCGCATGATGTTGATCGAGGCGTCGTGGCCGTCGAACAGGCTCGAGGCGGTGACCAGGCGGACCGGGTGCGTGGGGACGTGCAGCGAGCTCATGGGTGGCCTTCCGCGAAGTTGCTTTGACGTCAGATAGTTTGACGTCCAATCAATTTCAGAATACGCCTCTCGCCCCGCCTTGTGAAGCGTCACTCCCCTACGTGAGCGTCGCCACACGAGCGTGGCGGGGACGCTCACGTAGGGGAGTGTGCGGGGGCGGGGTCAGTTGACGGGGTCGCCGGCCGCGGCGCGCAGCCGGGTCAGCGCGGCGGTGAGCGCGTCGACCTCGGCGGCCGCGAGGCCGGGCTGGGCGAAGACGGTCTCGTTGAGGCCCACCGTGGCCTTCTCGACGACCTCGCGTCCGGCGGGGGTGATGGCGGCCAGGACGAGGCGCCGGTCCTCCTCGCCGCGGGTGCGCGTGACGAACCCCTGGGCCTCGAGCCGGGTCACGGCGCTGGTGACGCTGGCGGGGTGGACCTGCAGCAGGGAGCCCACCCGGGCCATCGGCAGCTCCTGGCGCGAGGAGAAGGCGAGCAGCCGCAGCACCTCATAACGAGCGAACGTCAGATCGTGCGGCCGCAACACGGCGTCGATGCGGGCCTGCAGGAGCTGGTGCACGCGGACCAGCGACGTCACCATCGCCATGCCGTCGGCGGCATCGGTCCAGCCGTGGGCGACCCACTGCCGGTGGGCCTCACGGATCGGGTCACGGGTCACGGGATCACCGTAGGGCAGGACTAGAAAGTGCCGGCGCTGGGCAGACCCCGTGTCAGCGCCGTCCGGGTGGACCTCACCGGGACGTCAACCGAAGGAACAGGAGCCCCCATGAACACCCGCACCATTGCGATCGCTGCGTTCATCATCGCCATCGTCATCTTGCTGATCATCCTGCTTTGATCGCTGCGCGACCGAGCTCGCGAGGGCGCGTCGTGGCGATCAGGTCGAGTAGGCAAACCCAGGCCTGAGCGTGCGAAGGGTTGGGGTCGCCGTATCGAGACCTCAGTGACCGGACGGTGACCTTGAGCCCGGAGGGCTCCACACGCAACACGCAACAGGGGCGCGACCACCGGTCGCGCCCCTGGTGCGTGTGAGGACCGCTCAGCTGAGCGGTCCTCGACTCACTTCATGAGGTAGCAGGCCTCGGTGAACTCGTAGCCCTCCGCGGTCGGACCCGTGTAGGACTCGACGGTCACCGACGCCCCGGTGGAGGCGCTCTCGTCGGGGGTGAAGAAGTTGGTCGCCCGGACGACCGCCTCGTTCGGGTCGCCGGCGTAGTTGCCCGACCCCTCCGGCAGCGAGCCCTCGCTGTCGACCTCGGTCATCGACGTCGCGGCCTCGAGCACGCCGGCGCGGGTGAGGTCGTCGTTGTCGAGTGCTCCTTCGAGTGCCGCCTTCATGACGTACTGGCTGCTGAACCCGATCGCGTAGTAGTCGTTGGGCTGCGCGTCGCCGGCCGCCTCGCGCATGGCCTCGCGGCCGGGGCTGTCGGCGTCGTACGACGGGAACGGGTTGGACCAGGTGTAGGCCGCCTTCAACGCCTCGCCGGCCGGGGACTGCAGCAGCGCCGCGTTCCACGTCGGGATGGCGCCGATGAACCGGCCCTCGAACCCGTTCTGCAGCGCGCCCCCGACGACGGCCGCCAGCTCGAGCGGCGTGGTGCCCATGATGACCAGGTCGGCACCCGAGCGCAGGACGCCGGCGACCGCGGCCGCTTGCTGGTCGGCGCCCACCGTGGTCTCGATCGCCGTGAAGTCGACGCCGCGCTCCTCGGCGGCGATCCGCGCTCCGACCATGACGTCGTCGCCGTAGTCACCGGGCAGGTGGACCGCGGCGACGCTGGTGGCACCGAGCTCGTCGATGCCGTAGTCGACGGCGTTCATGCCCTCCGCGCAGTACGGCGCACCCAGCTCGAGCACGCGGTCCTCGAAGATCCAGTTCGACCCGAGGGTGGCGGGCATGGCCACGAGCTCCTCGGCCTCGGAGTCGCGCATCATCGCCTCGGTGGCCGCGGTGCCGAGCGAGCCGGACAGCGCCAGGACTTCGCCGCTGATCTCGTTCCACGCCTGGGCGTGCCGGTCGGGGTTGTACTCGTTGTCCTTGAGGTGGGTGGTGACGTCGACCTCGTAGTCGCCGATCCCGCCGTCCTCGTTGACCATCCTCCAGAAGGCCTCGGCGCCGTCCTGCAGCGGGATGCCGATGGCGGAGAACGGACCGGTGAGGTCGGTGATGGCGCCGAGGTAGATGCAGCCCTTGCTGTCGTCGATGGCGTCGGGGCATGGCTCGCTGGACACGCCGGGACCCGTTGCGGTGTCGCCGTCGTCGCTGCTCCCGCTGTCCCGGCCGCAACCGGCGAGGACGAGGGCGGAGGCGACGGCCAGGACGGCCAGCCTGCGCAGAGGTGTGTTCACGGTGGGTGGTTCCTTTCATCCATGCCCCGTTCAGGTGAACGGGTCAAGTCGGGGGGTGGGCGGGCGGCGAGAAGTCAGTAGGAGAAGGGGAATCCCTTCCAGTAGGTGCGGATCCGCATCCAGATGCCGTAGAGGCCGCGGGGCTCGAAGAGCAGGAACGCGATGATGAGCACGCCGTACATCGCGATCTCGAGCTCGAAGATGTTGGGGCTCTCGCGCGCCGAGGAGGAGATGAACGGCAGCAGGTGCGGCACCTCGGCGGCGATCTGGGGGAGCAGCGCGATCAGCAGTGCGCCCATGATCGAACCCGAGATGGTCGCGACGCCGCCGATGAGCACCATCGCGATGAACTGCACCGACAGCAACAACCCGAACTGCTCGGCGCTGACGTGCCCGTTGAGGACGAAGAGCAGCGAGCCGCACACACCCGCGTAGAAGGACGAGATGACGAAGGCGATCTGTTTGTAGCGCGACAGCTCCACCCCCATCACGCCGGCTGCGATGTCGCGGTCGCGGACGGCGGAGAACGCTCGCCCGACCTTGGAGCGGGCGATGTTGCGCGCGAGCAGGGCGAAGATGATGAGGACGACCAGGAAGAACCAGAACAGCTTCTGCTCGTCGCTGTAGGCGCCGTTGCGCGTCAGGTCGATGCCGAACAGGATCGGTGTCGCAGCGTCCCGGCCGACCTGCGCTCCACCGGACATGCTGCGCCACTCGAGGAAGAAGTACTGGCCGATGAAGACCAGCCCGAGGGTGACGACCGCGAGGTAGAGCCCACGCAGGCGGGTGGCCAGGGGCGCGACGAGGAACCCGGCGATCGCGGCGACCGCGCCGGCCGCAGGGATCCAGATCAGCGGGTTGGTGATGCCGAAGCCGAGGTAGCGCCCGTCCGGATCGCCCGACAGCACGGCGGCGGTGTAGGCGCCCAGCCCGACGAAGAAGGCGTGACCGAGCGAGACCTGCCCGGCGTATCCGGTGAGCAGGTTCAGCCCGATCGCGCCGATCGCGAGGACCAGCCCGCCCCCGAGGACGGCGAGCATGTCGTCCTCGAGGCCGAGCGGGAGGTACGCCGCGATCGCGATGATCGCCAGCACGCCGAGCTGCTTGCCGCGGGTGTTGAGCAGCGACATCTCCTGGCCGTAGCTCGTGTAGAGCTCGGTCCGGCCACGTGCGCGGCGGGGACGGCGGGGCTTGCGATCGGCGACGGGCGGTTCCTGGATCGTCGTCATACGCGCTCGACCTCCTTCGTGCCGAAGAGCCCGTGTGGTCGCACGAGCAGGACCAGCAGCATCAGGACGTACGGCGCGATCGAGCCGGTGTTGGTGCCGAGGAAGGGAAACCAGGTCGAGTGATAGGTGCGGACGACGGCCTCGACCAGGCCGATGATCAGCCCGCCGAGGACAGCTCCGCCGAGGGAGTCGAGTCCGCCGAGGATGATCACCGGTAGCGCGACCAGCGCCAGCATCCACAGGCTCCGGTCGATGACGTTGCCGCTGGCGGCGAAGACCCCGGCCACGGCCGCCAGGGCGCCGGCGAGGCCCCAGGAGACCGCGAAGACGGTGCCGATGCTCACGCCCTGGGCCATTGCGGCCTCCTGGTCCAGCGCAGCGGCGCGCATGGCCAGGCCGATCCGCGTGTAGCGGAAGAAGGCGAAGAGCAGGGTCACGATGATCGCGGCCGCAAGGATCGCGGCGATGTGGCGCTCCTGGAAGCGGACGCCGCCGATCGTGATGGCCTCCAGGCCCCAGGGGTCACCGATCGAGCGCGGGTCCACCCCCACGAAGGAGCCGGCGACCACGCGCACGACGATGTCGACGCCGATCGTGATGATCGCGATCACGAACACCGCCTTGCCGACCATCGGTCGAATTGCGACCCGTTCGACGATCAGGGCCACGGCCGCGATCGCGATGACGCCCAGCAGCGCGCCGACCCAGAAGCCGAAGCGCGGTGAGAGGTAGCTGACGAGGATCGCGCCGGCCATCATGAACGCCGGCTGGGCGAAGCTGATCACCTGCATCGACTTGTAGATGATGACGAAGCCGAGGGCGAGCAGCGCGTAGACGGCCCCGTTGCCCAGGCCGACGCCGCCGGCGGTGAGGAACTCGTTCATCGGCCGCCTCCGCTCGCACCCGCAGCAGCGGGCTGCTCGCCGTACATCTCGGCGACGAGGTGGTGGAAGGCCTTGTCGACGGCCGAGCGCTTGACCTTCTGGGTGGCGGTGAGCTCGCCGTCCTCGTGGTCGAGCTCCTTGGGCAGCATGCGGAAGTCCTTGATCTGCTCGACCGGGTTGTGCTTGGCATTGACGTCGTCGACCACGCGCTGGAGGAACTTGCGCACCTCCGGCTTCTCGGCGAGGTCGCGGTAGGTCGTGAACGCCAGCCCCTGGCGCTGCGCCCACTCACCGACGGTGTCGAGCTCGATGCCGATCAGTGCAGTGAGGTATTTGCGGCGGTCGCCGATGACCACGGCCTCCTTGACGTAGGGGGAGGCCTTGAGCGCGTTCTCGATCTCCGACGGCGCGACGTTCTTGCCGCCGGCGGTGATGATGATGTCCTTCATCCGGTCGGTGACACGGATGTGCGTGCCCTCGACCCACTCGCCGACGTCGCCGGTGTGGAGCCAGCCCTCGGCGTCGACGGTCCGGGCGGTCGCCTCCTCGTCGCGCCAGTAGCCGGCGAAGTTCGAGGCGTGCCGCGTGAGGATCTCGCCGGTCTCGGGATGCAACATCAGCTCGGTGCCGTCGAGCGGCTCGCCGACGGTGCCGAGGCGCACGCGACCGGGCCGGTTGGCGGTGGCGATGGCGGTGTTCTCGGTCATCCCGTAGACCTCGTGCACCCGGACACCGACGCCCATGAAGAACTGCAGGACGTCCGGCGCGATCGGCGCTGCGCCCGAGGCGGCGTACCTGACCTTGCCAAGGCCGAGGCGCTGGCGGAAGGCACGGAAGAACAGCACCCAGCCGAGGGCGGCGCGGATCCGGGTGCCGGGGGTGTGGGCCCCGCCGTTCGCGGCGAGAGTGGCGCCGAGCCGCTCGGCCTCGCGGAGCCAGAACCGGCCGTAGGCGCGCTTGGCCCGGCTCGCCGAGTCCACCTTGATGCGCGCGGTCGCCAGCAGCTTCTCCCAGATGCGGGGGACGGCGAACAGCAACGAGGGCTGGATCTCACGCAGGTTGGCCGGGACGGTGTCGATCGACTCGGCGAAGTTGACCTGGGTGCCGGTGGCGGTGTTGTACCAAGTCGTGAAGAACCGCTCGGCGACGTGGCACAACGGCAGGTAGGACAAGGTGAGGTCCTTCTCCGTGGCCTGCGGCGAGATCAGCTGTTCGTTCTCGATGGCCGTCTCGATCGCGAACTCCACGTTGCGGTGGGTCAGCATCGCCCCCTTGGGCGGACCGGTCGTGCCGGAGGTGTAGACGAGCGTGATCACGTCGTCCTCCTCGGCCGCAGCCATCCGCTCCTCGACGGCACCGGGGTGCTCGCGCCGGTGCTGCTCGCCCAGCGCGAGCAGGTCCTCCCACGCGAGCAGGCCGGGGAGGTCGTAGCGCCCGCGGATGCCGCGGGGCTCGCGGTAGACCACTGTGCGGACCTCGGGGCACTCGGCGCGCACGTCGAGGAACTTGTCGAGCTGCTCCTGGTCTTCGGCGAAGTGCACCGTGGCGCCGCTGTGGGCCAGGAGGTAGGCGACCTCGGCCGCCGGGTTCGTGGGGTAGAGCCCGACGGTGATGCCGCGTACGGCGACGGTGGCGAGGTCGAGGACGACCCATTCCGGGCGGTTCTCGCTGTGGATCGACACCCGGTCGCCGGGCTCGACACCCAGCGCGAGCAGGGCGTGACCGGTGGTGACGATGGTGTCCCAGTAGTCCGACCAGGTGATCTCCTGCCACACGCCGAGGTCCTTGTGGCGCAGCGCGATCCCGTCGGGGTTGCTCGCCGCGCGATCGCGGACTCGGGTCACGAGGGTGGTTCTCATGCGCGCACCTCCGTCCCGGACGCCTCGGCGGTGGGGTCGGGTGTGGTGTCGAGGTCGCCGCCCAGGTAGGCGCGGATCACGTCGGGGTGCTGCTGCACCTGTGTGGGCGTCCCGGTGGTGATCGGGGTGCCGAAGTCGACGACGAGGATGCGGTCGGCGAGGTCCATGACGAGTCCCATGTCGTGCTCGACCATGATGATCGGGATGTGGAGGTCCTCGCGGATGTCGAGGATGAAGCGCGCCATGTCCTCGGTCTCCTCGAGGTTCATGCCCGCCACCGGCTCGTCGAGCAGCAGCAGCTTGGGGTCCATCGCGAGAGCGCGCCCGAGCTCGACGCGCTTCTGGACGCCGTACGGCAGCAGACCCACCGGCATGCGGCGCCACTGCTCGAGCTCGAGGAAGTCGATGATGTCCTCCACGACGCGGCGGTGACGCAGCTCCTCCTTGCGCGCGCGGCCCACCCACGCGAGCGCCGAGAACACGCCG
This sequence comes from Nocardioides massiliensis, assembly GCF_030811215.1. NCBI lineage: Bacteria > Bacillati > Actinomycetota > Actinomycetes > Propionibacteriales > Nocardioidaceae > Nocardioides > Nocardioides massiliensis. The sequence goes on along the minus strand of NZ_JAUSQM010000001.1, from coordinate 675,708 downwards.
TACCCGATGTGCTGGTGTCGGCCGAGCATGAGGTTGTCCAGGACGGTGAGGTTCGCGAAGAGCTCGATGTTCTGGAACGTGCGGGCCATCCCGAGCCGGGCGATCGCCGGCGGTGCCATGCTGAGGATGTCGGTGCCGTGCAGGGAGACCCGTCCCTGCTGTGGCCGGTAGACCCCGGACAGCACGTTGAACACGCTGGTCTTGCCGGCGCCGTTGGGGCCGATGATCGCGAACAGCTCGTCGGGGTCGACGTGGAAGCTGACGCCGTTGATCGCTCGGACCTGTCCGAAGGCCAGGTGGACGTCGTCGAAGCGGAGGACCGGGTCCGCCGCGTGCTTCGGCTGCTGGGTCACGAGGCCCACCGCTTCCGGCGCTTGTAGTGCTTGACATCGCGGAACGAGGTGCGCCCACCCTCGGCGTCGTCGCCGTGCAGGCCGAGGTAGAACTCCCGGACGTCGTCGTCGGCGAGGAGCTCCGCGGCAGGGCGGTCCATGACGACCCGACCGGTCTCCATCACGTAGCCGTGGTGGGCGATCTGCAGCGCCATCGTGGCGTTCTGCTCGACGAGGAGCACCGCGGTGCCCTGGTTGTTGATCTCGACGATGATGTCGCGGATCTGGGCGACGACGAGCGGCGCGAGGCCCAGGCTGGGCTCGTCGAGCAGGAGGTAGCGGGGACCGCTCATGAGCGCGCGACCGATCGCGAGCATCTGCTGCTCTCCGCCGGAGAGGTAGCCGGCCGTCCCGTCCTTGCGCTCGACGAGCCGGGGGAAGAGGTCGTAGACGCGCGTGAGGTTGGCCTTGGTCTCCCGGGGTGCGGCGTGCGCCCCGACCCGGAGGTTCTCCTCGACGGTGAGCTCCTTGAAGATCCGCCGCCCCTCCAGCACGTGCTTGATGCCGCGCTTGGTCATGGCAGCGGGACGCAGGTGGCCGACCGGCTTGCCGTCGAGCGTGACCCCGCCCTTGCGGATCACGCCGTCGTGGACGTCGAGGAGGCCCGACAGGGCCCGCAGGACCGTCGACTTCCCGGCACCGTTGGCACCCAGGAGCGCGACGATCTTCTGGTCCGGGACCTCCAGCGACACTCCCCTCAGGGCAAGGACGACGTCGTCATAGACGACCTCGAGGTTGGCGACCGCCAGCACTAACCCTCCCGAACTCGATGTCGTGACCCGTCGCGCAGCAGCGAACCGGCGCGAGGTGTGACGCAGATTACACAGCCCCGGGAGGGCCAGTGCTCGAACGCGCGAACGTGACCAACCTGAGACCTACGGCGGGCTCCGGGAGCGGGACTGCGTAACCCGGCGTCGGTCGAGGCGGTTGTCGTCACCAACTACCTGCCCGAGGAGAACTGTGTCCCTGCGTACCGCCCTCGTCCCTGTGATCGGTGCCGCGATCGGCACCGTGCTGGTCAGCTCGCTGCTCGTCGCCCCGCCCGTCTCCGCCGCGCCCGCGGTGAGCGTCGCCAACCGCTGTATCGACAGTGCCCCCGAGCCCGGCTCGAAGCGACCGGTGAAGATCTGCTTCACCGTCTTCAAGCCCGCCGGGGCCTCGGCGAAGCGGCCGGTGCCGGTGCTCCTCGAGGGCCACGGCTGGGCCGGCAAGCGGCAGACCAGTCCGGCTGCCGTGAAGCGATGGACGGACGCGGGCTACGGCGTCGTCTCGATCGACCAGCGCGGGTTCGGCCAGAGCGGTGGTCTCTCGCACGTGATGCACCCGGCGTACGAGGGCAAGGACCTGCGCCGGATCGTCAACACGATCGCGCGCTACCGATGGGTCCAGAAGGACGGGCCGCGCGACCCGCGCATGGGGACGATCGGCGGCTCGTACGGCGGCGGCTACCAGTTCCTCGCCGCATTCGAGCTCCTGCGGGCCCGGGGGAAGCCGGTGATCGACGCCATGGCGCCGCAGATCACCTGGCACGACCTCAACCGCAGCCTCGCGCCGAACGGCGTGGTGCGGACCCTGTGGGCTGCCGTGCTGGTGGGTGCGGGCCTGCCCTCGAACGCGCTCCCGCCCCACATCTACAAGGGCCTGGTCGAGGGTCTTGCAACCGGTACGTGGCCGCAGGGACAGCTGCCACTGATGGAGGACCTGCGGCCGTTCTTCACGCGCAACGGACCGTCCTGGCACGTGCGCCAGGGCCGCAAGCTCGACATCCCGATGCTCCTCGGCCAGGGCACGACCGACGGACTGTTCAACCTGCAGGAGGGCCTGCGCAACTGGCGCACGGTGCTGACCAGGCGGGCGCGTCAACAGAGCGTCTTCGTCGGCTACAACGGCGGGCACGTGCTGCCGGCGTTGTTCCCCGCCGGCGTCAACGTCACCTCCGACCCGTGCAGCAAGCGGCTCGGCGGCGGTGACTTCGACGACCTGACGCTGCGGTTCTTCGACCACGTCCTCAAGGGCAAGGGGCGCCCGGTCGCCGGTCGCGGCAAGGTCCACATCGGCACGGCGACCGGGCAGTGCCTGACCTCGCCCTCGGGCGGCAAGCCGACCCGGACCGTCAAGGCCGCCCGGATCGTGACGCCGACCGCAGTCGGCCTCCCCGTCTCGGTGCCGATCGCCAAGGGCCCGATCAAGGTCGCGGGCTCGGTCAACCTCGACGCGAAGGTCACCTCCCTGGGCCTCGACGGACGGACCTTCCTCGGCCTCGCCGTCGGCCGCACGCCGTTGGACGCCAAGCTGGTGCAGAACAACACCATGCCGCTGCGCCAGGGCACCCCCGTCTCCGGCGTACGCCGCACGGTGGAGCTGCCAGCAGTCGGGGTCTCCGTGCCGAAGGGGCAGAACCTCTACCTGATGGCGACCGCCCTCCACGACACTTCCATCGCGATGGGCTCCCGGCTCCCCGGCGTCATGGCGCTCGACGACATCCGGGTCCACCTGCCGGTCGTCCGGTAGTCCGGCAGTACGGGTGAGCCTTCAGGCCTGGTCGGCGGCCCAGGTCCAGGCGTAGTCGGGGTCCTCGCTGGCCCAGCCGGCCTCGCCGATCTCGAGGGGGCGGAAGGTATCGACCATGACGGCCGACTCCTCGAAGCGCTCGGCGCCGAGGGAGGCCTCGATCGCGGACGGCTGGGGGCCGTGGGCGATGCCGCCGGGGTGGAGGGAGATCGAGCCGAGGCCGATGCCGGAGCCCTTGCGGGCCTCGTAGTCGCCACCGACGTAGAACATCACCTCGTCGCTGTCGACGTTGGAGTGGTAGTAGGGCACGGGGACGGCGAGCTCGTGGTAGTCGACCTTGCGCGGCAGGAAGTTGCAGACCACGAAGTTGTGGGCCTCGAAGACCTGATGGACCGGCGGCGGCTGGTGGAGCTTGCCGGTGATCGGCATGAAGTCGTCGGTGTGGAAGGTGTAGGGATACAGGCACCCGTCCCAGCCGACGACGTCGAGCGGGTGGGTGGCATAGGTGAGCCGGGTGCCGAGCACGCCGCTCGCGCCCGGCCCGCGGTGCTTGACCAGCACCTCCACCTGCTCGCCCTCGCACACCTTCGGCTCGGCCGGCCCGTGCAGGTCGCGTTCGCAGTAGGGCGCGTGCTCGAGGAACTGGCCGTGCGTGGACAGGTAGCGCTTCGGCGGTCCGATGTGGGAGCTCGCCTCGATCGCGTAGAGCAGGCTCGGCTGGTCGGGGATCCAGCGATGCGTGGTCGCGCGGGGGATGACGACGTAGCAGCCCGCGGTGTAGGAGATCGCCCCGAAGACGGTCTCCACCGTGCCGGCGCCCGACTCGACGTACACGCACTCGTCGCCGATGGCGTTGCGATAGTACGGCGAGGGGACGGTGGCCATCCCGTAGGAGATCCGCACGTCGGCGTTGCCGAGGACGAGCCGCCGGTGCTCCACGGCGTTGACGTCGTCGGGCGGGAGGGACGCCGTGAGGCTGTGCAGGCGCAGGTGCCGCGGCTTGAGCGGGTGGTTGGGCCGCGTCGCCAGGTCGGGCAGCTCCCACGGCTCGCTGGCGACGATCGCCGACGGCACGCCGCGGTGGTAGAGCAGCGAGGAGTCGGAGGAGAACCCCTCCTCGCCCATCAGCTCCTCGTAGTAGAGCCGCCCCTCGGGGGTGCGGAACTGGGTGTGGCGGTGCCGTGGGACGGCGCCGACCTGGCGGTAGTAGGGCACCTCTCCTCCTCTGGATCCGACGCACCGACCGTACGCTGAGCCGATGACGTGGGTCGAGGGAGCTGAGGGGTCCGGGTACGACGTCGACCACCTGCCGCTGGGGGTCGTCGAGCTGCCCGACCTGGCCGATCGCGACGGGCACCAGGTCGCGACCCGGATCGGCGAGCACGTGCTGACCCTGACCTCCCTCGCCGCGGCCGTCACCACGCCGGACGAGGTCCAGCCCGCGCTGGCCTGCCGCGACCTCGGCACGCTGCTGGCGGCCGGCCCGGCCACGTGGGCGGCGCTGCGCGAATGGCTGACGGGCCTGCTCACCGACGACACCCACCGCGACGCCGTCGCGCCACACCTGCACGCCGTGGCCGACACCCGCTCCCTCCTGCCCTTCGCCGTGGCCGACTTCGTCGACTTCTACTGCTCCGAGCACCACGCCCGCCGGGTCGGGGAGATCATGCGCCCCGACGGCGAGCCGCTGCTGCCGAACTGGCGCCACCTTCCGGTCGGCTACCACGGCCGGGCCGGCACGGTGGTCGTCTCCGGCACCCCCGTACGCCGACCGTACGGCCAGCGCCGCACGTCGCAGCCCGACGGCGAGGGCCGCAGCGCGGAGTACGCACCCAGCCGACGGTTGGACCTGGAGGCAGAGCTCGGCTTCGTCGTCGGCCCGCCGACCGCGCCGGGCACCCGCCTGCGCCCGGACCAGCTCGCCGATCACGTCTTCGGGGTGGTCGCGCTCAACGACTGGTCCGCGCGCGACATCCAGGGCTGGGAGTACGCCCCGCTCGGGCCCTTCCTGGGCAAGGCGTTCGCGACGTCGATCGCGGGCTGGGTGACGCCGCTGGCGGCGCTCGAGGCGGCGCGCGTCCCCCTCCCCGACCAGCAGCCCCCGCCGTTGCCGCACCTGGCCGTTAACGGTCCCGGCGGCTACGACGTCGCCGTCGAACTCCGGATCAACGGCGAGGTGGTGAGCCGTCCGGCGTACGCCACGACCTACTGGGGACCCGGCCAGATGCTCGTGCACCTCACCTCCGGCGGTCTCCCGCTGCGCTCGGGCGACCTGTTCGGCTCCGGCACGATCAGCGGTCCCGGTGACGACGAGCGGGGATGTCTGCTCGAGCTGACGCACGGGGGTCGCCAGCCCGTGCGAGTGGGGGACGTCGAGCGCACGTTCCTCGAGGACGGGGACGAGGTCACCATCGCGATGACGGCTCCTGGCACCCTGCCGGGGTCGTGGTTGCAGCTCGCCGAGGTCACCGGGACGGTCCTGCCGGCCGACGGCTGAGGTTCCCCGGCCTGGTCCGACTGCGGCTTTTCGTTCCGCGGGCATGCGCTGCGCCCTAGCGTGCCAAGCGTGGCGACGCCCCCTGCGCCCGACGCACTCGCGGACTCCGTCCTCACCGCGCGCTATCGCGATGGGTACGACGATGCTGCCGCGGTGCTGTTCGCCCGCCACCACCCCGCCGCCCTGCGCGTGGCGCGCGCACTCGTGCCGGAGGTCCGCGCCGAGGACCTCGCGTCGGAGGCGTTCACCACGGTCCTGGACGCGCTGCGCAGGGGTGAGGGACCGAGCGAGGCGTTCCGTCCGTACCTCGTCACGACCGTCCGCGAGCTGCACCCCGACCTGCACGCCGACCTTCGCCACGATGGTGCCGCCGTCCCGCCCGCCGACCCCGAGCAGCACGTCGAGGCGGCAGTCCTCGCGCGCGCTTTCGCGTCCCTTCCCGAACGCTGGCAGGTGGCGCTCTGGCACACCTGCCTGCAGGACGAGAGCGACGAGTCGGTCTCGACGCTGCTCGGCCTCGACGGTCCCGCCGTCGCCGCTCTGGCCCACCGGGCCCGCGCCGGGCTCCGCCGGGCCTACGTCGGCGAGCACCGAGCCGTGGTGCACGGCCAGGACTGCACCCGCGCCCGAGAGCTGCTGCCGGCGTACGTCGAGCGGCGCACCCGCTCCGACCGTCAACTGGAGGGCCACCTCGAGCAGTGCCGTGACTGCGGCGGGATCTACCTGGGGCTGCGCAACCTGCGTGCCGACCTCGGGACGGTGCTGGCGCCGGCGCTGCTCGGCGGCGCGGCGGGTGCGCTGCACGCAGCCGGAACGTCGGATCCCGACGAGCCCCTGCTCGTCGCCAGCGAGGCCGGTCCACCGCCGACGGTGCCTGCCGGTCCGCCGCCTGCGGTCGCTGGTGTCACCGGTGCTACCCGCGGGACGGGTGGAGGCGGACCACCGGGGTGGCTCGTGCCGGCTGCGTCGGCAGCAGCCGTCGTGGTGGTCATCGGCATGGTGCTGGGCATCGTCGCGGTCACCAACGGTCGGGCGCCGGCCACGGACCGTGAGCCGACCTCGCCGGTCCCGGCCGCGCCCTCGGCCACCCCCTCGGCATCAGCGCCCGCCGCCGGCCCGACGAGCGCGGACGCGTCACCCCGGCGCAAGAAGCGCCGCGCACGCCCGGCGCAGGACCCGACAACTGCGGACGAGCCGTCCACGACACCGGCGCTCCCCGGCACTCCGGCCGCGCCCGGTCCCACGAGCGCGACCACGCCACCGGGAGCCACCCCGGGATCCACGCCGGGAACCCCACCGGCTGTGAGTCCCACGCCGCGCCCCTCCACCGGCCCCTCGGGCGGGCCGCCGGTCCGTCCCACTCCCTCGCCCACGCGCACCCCGACCCGTTCGCCCAGTGACGGTCCGACCACACCTGGTCCGACGGCCCCCAGCCCCACCCCGACCCCCACCCCGACTCCCACGCCCATCGACCCGGACCCGTCGCCCGACCCCGACCCGGGCGGGACCGGCCCCTCGGACCCCGGCGACGCCTGAGGGCCCGCGGCGGAAGCCCGCGCCACGAACGAGAACGCGTTACAGTTCCGCGGTGTCCACCGACGTGTTCTCGCCGGGCCGCCTGGGCCCGCTCACCCTCCGCAACCGCACGATCAAGGCCGCGACCTTCGAGGCCCGCTCGCCCGGCGGGCTGGTCAGCCCCGACCTGATCGACTACCACGTGGCGGTGGCGGAGGGCGGCGTCGGGATGACGACCGTCGCCTATCTCGCCGTCTCGCCCGAGGGGCGCACCGACCGTGCCGCGATCCACCTGCGCGAGGAGGCGCTGCCCGGCCTGGTCCGGCTCACCGATGCCGTCCACGCCGCCGGGGCGCTGGTCTCCGGTCAGCTCGGCCACGCCGGGCCCGTGGGCAACGGCCGCTCCAACGGTGCGCACGCCATCGCGGCATCGCGCATGCCGAGCCCGCTGTCGATGCAGTTCATCCGCTCGGCGACCGAGCGCGACCTGACGCGGGTGACCAAGGACTTCGTCGCCGCCGCCCGCCTGGGTGTCCGCGCTGGCCTCGACTGTCTCGAGCTGCACTTCGGCCACAACTACCTGGTCTCCAGCTTCCTGTCCCCGGTGCTCAACCGGCGCACTGACCGGTGGGGCGGCAGCCTGGAGAACCGCGCGCGGCTCGCCCGGCAGGTCGCCCGGGCTGTGCGCGACGAGGTCGGCGATGAGGTCGCGCTCATCGCGAAGTACGGCATGAAGGACGGCGCGCCCGGTGGCTTCAACCTCCCCGAGAGCGTCGAGGTCGCGCGGATGCTCGAGGCCGACGGGAACCTCGATGCCCTGCAGCTGACCGCGGGCAGCTCGCTGCTGAACCCGATGTACCTCTTCCGCGGCGAGGCGCCGGTCGAGGAGTTCCGCCGGGTGATGCCGCCGCTGGTGCGCGTGGGGATGAAGTACGTCGGCGCGAAGTTCATGAAGTCCTACCCCTACGAGGACGCCTACCTCCTGCCGCAGGCGCGGGAGTTCCGTACGGCGCTCGAGATGCCGCTCATCCTGCTCGGGGGCATCTCGACGCGTGCGTCGATGGACCTGGCGATGGAGGAGGGCTTCGCGTTCGTCGGCATGGCGCGCGCGCTGCTGCGCGAACCGGACCTGCTGCGGCGGATGCAGGAGGGCGAGACCGCCCAGAGTGCCTGCATCCACTGCAACCGGTGCATGCCGTCGATCTACTCCTACACCCACTGCTGGCTCTCGGAGCACCCCGCGACGGGTCCGCGGATCCCCCTCGCCGCAAACTAGAACCTGTTACATTCCGCCGATGGGAATCCTGGACTCCTTCCGTGTCGACGATCGCGTCGCGGTGGTCACCGGCGCCGGCCGCGGCATCGGTGCGGCCACCGCCGTGGCGCTCGCCGAGGCCGGTGCCGACGTGGTCATCAGCGCCCGGCATGCCAACCAGCTGGAGAAGGTCGCCGAACAGGTGCGCGCGACCGGACGCCGGGCCCACGTCGTCCCGGCCGACCTCAGCGACCTCGACGCCGCGGCGGGGCTCGCCGACGCCGCGGTCGAGGCCTTCGGTCGCCTCGACATCATCGTCAACAACGTCGGGGGCAGCATCCCGAACGCCTTGATGGACACCGACCCCGCCTACCTCGCTGACGCGTTCCACTTCAACGTCAACACCGCGCACGCGCTCACCCGCGCCGCCGTACCCCACCTGCTGAAGGACGGCGGTGGATCGGTCGTCAACATCTCCTCGGTGATCGGCCGGGTCGCCGGTCGCGGCTACCTCGCCTACGGCACGGCCAAGGCCGCGCTGAGCCACTACACGAAGCTCGCCGCCACCGACCTCGCACCGCTGGTACGGGTCAACGCGGTCGGAGTGGGCTCGGTGCTGACGTCCGCGCTCGAGTACGTCGCCTCGGACGAGAAGATCATGGGGCAGATGGAGTCCAGCACCCCGCTCGGCCGGGTGGGCCGGCCCGAGGAGATCGCCGCGGCGGTGCTCTACCTCAGCTCGCCCGCGGGGGCGTACCTCACCGGCAAGATCCTGGAGGTCGACGGCGGGTTGCAAGTGCCGAACCTCGATCTCGGTCTGCCGGACCTGACGCCCGACGCCTGACCGGGCCTGGGAGAGTAGTTGGCATGAGCAACGAAGCGGCGACCACCGGCTACCAGTCGACCGGCTCGGGGGAGTGGACCGAGCCCGGCGCCTACGAGGTGGCACCGGGCGTCCACCGGATCCCGCTGCCGCTGCCGATGGACGGCCTGCGCGCGGTCAACGTCTACGTGCTCGCCTCCGACGAGGGGCTCACGCTGGTCGACGGCGGGTGGGCGATCGAGGAGGCCCGCACGCTGCTGGAGTCCTCGCTCGCCTCGATCGGCTTCAGCGTCCGTGACATCCGCCGGTTCCTGGTCACCCACGTGCACCGCGACCACTACACCCAGGCCGCGGTGATCGGCAAGGAGTTCGGCGCCGAGGTCAGCCTCGGCATCGGGGACAAGCCGACGCTCGACCTCATGCACGACGCCACGCTCGACCGCGACCCGACGCTGGACCAACTGGTGCGCGCCGGCGCGCGGAGCATCGCCGAGGAGTGGGCGAAGTTCGGCGACGAGGACGGTCCCGACCTCGACCTGTGGGGCTACCCCGACGTGTGGCTCGAGGCCGACCACGACATCGAGCTGCCCGACCGGGCGCTGCGCGCGGTCTCCACGCCGGGCCACACCCAGGGCCATTTCGTGTTCGCCGACGAGACCGCCGGGGTGCTGTTCTCCGGTGACCACGTGCTGCCCACCATCACGCCGTCGGTCGGGTTCGAGCCCGTCTACGCCCCGCAGCCGCTGCGCGACTTCATGGCGTCGCTGCAGAAGGTCCGCGCGATGCCCGACCTGACGCTCCTGCCCGCTCACGGCCCCGTGGGGATGAGCTCGCACCAGCGCGTCGAGGAGCTCTTGGCCTTCCACGAGGAACGGCTGGTGCAGTCGCGCGACGCGGTCGCCGGCGGTGCGCGCACGGCGTACGACGTGGCCGGTGAGCTCACCTGGACCAAGCGCGGGCGGCACTTCTCCGAGCTCGACGTCTTCAACGGCGCGCTTGCCAGCATGGAGACCCTCGCCCACCTGGAGCTGCTCGCCCTGCGCGGCGACCTGCGGCGCACCGACGACGGCGAGACGCTCAGCTTCACCCTGCCGGACTGATCAGGGGGCCGCGAGCTCCTGGCGCATCGGGACGTGCGGGATGCCGTCCTCGAGGAACTCGGGTCCCACGATGTCGAACCCCAGGGCGGCGTACCAGTCGGAGAGGTGGGACTGCGCGTCCAGCACGACCGAACGCACGCCCGTCTCCCGCAGCGCACCGAGGGTGTCGCGCATCAGCGTCGCGGCCAACCCGCGTCCCCGGTGAGCCGGGGCAGTGACGACGCGACCGATGCGCGCCTCGTGCGGGTCGGGAGTGGCGAGCACGCGCAGGTACGCCGCCACCGGCGCCTCACCGTCGGCGTCGCCCGGCACCCACCAATGCTGCGTCGTCGGCTCCGCGTCACGCCCGTCGAGCTCCGGGTACGCGCACTCCTGCTCGACGACGAAGACGTCGACTCGCAACCGCCAGATCGCGTACGCCGTCAGCGGGTCGAGGTCGGCGAAGGCGGCGGTGCGGACGTTCACGCCGCGCAGCGTGTCACACCATCGCCACTGCACGACGGGATACGTGAGACACGCTGATCCCGACGATCGACGTGCGAGACGTATCCCGTTCGACCCGTGGGCCCGGCTGCTCGCGCGTCCGCGCGCGGACTATCGTGGTCGGCGAACGACAGGGGAGCGCCATCCAGGGCGCTGAGAGTGCGGAACAGGCCGCAGACCCTCGAACCTGACGCGGTTAGCACCGTCGTAGGGAGTCGAGCTCAACCCCTCCCACCCAAGGGAGACCACGCATGCGTGCGACCGAACGACCAACCCGCAAGCACCTTCTCGCCCTCACGGCGGCGGCCACAGCGACTCTGCTGGCGGCCTGCTCGACCGGGGGCGGCGACGACCAGGCGGCGGAGGAGACGGACACCGTCGTCCTCGTCACCCACAGCTCCTTCAACGTGCCCGACGAGGTGCTGGCGGCGTTCACCGACCAGCACGGCTACACCGTCGACGTCCAGGCCGCCGGCGACGCCGGCGAGCTGACCAACCGGCTGGTGCTGACGAAGAACTCGCCGCTCGGCGACGCTGTCTTCGGCATCGACAACACCTTCGCGAGCCGCGTCGTCGACGAGCAGATCCTCGCCGAGCACACCCCCGAGACCCTCCCGCAGGGCGCGGAGCGCTACGTCCTCGACGACGCGGACGCGGCAGCACGACTCACCCCGATCGACCAGGGCGACGTGTGCGTCAACATCGACGACACCTGGTTCGCCGACAACGACGTCGCGCCCCCGGCCACCCTCGAGGACCTGACGAAGCCGGCGTACGAGGGGCTCTTCGTCACCCCCGGTGCGGCGACGTCCTCGCCGGGCCTGGCCTTCCTGCTCGCCACGATCGCGGAGTACGGCGAGGACGGCTGGCAGGACTACTGGGAGCGGTTGATGGACAACGGCACGAAGCTCACCTCCGGATGGACCGACGCCTACACCGTCGACTTCACCGCCGGCGGCGGTGACGGCGACCGGCCGATCGTGCTCAGCTACGCGTCATCCCCGCCGTTCACCGTCCCCGAGGGTGGCGACGAGCCGACCACCAGCGCGCTGCTCGACACCTGCTTCCGTCAGGTGGAGTACGCCGGTGTGATCGAGGGTGCGGCGAACCCCGAGGGCGCGCAGGCCTTGGTCGACTTCCTCGTGGGGGAGGAGTTCCAGGCGTCGCTGGCGGAGAACATGTATGTCTTCCCCGTCAGCGAGGAGGTCGAGCTGCCCGAGGAGTGGGCGCGCTTCGCCGGGGTCGCGGAGGACCCCTACGACCTCGACCCGGCCCTGATCGCCGAGAACCGCGACACCTGGCTGCAGCAGTGGGGCGAGGTCGTCACCCGCTGATGCCCCTCGCGCCGCGTCGCCCGAGGCGCACTACCCTGCCGGTCGTGCGTCTCGCGGCGGCCGGACTCCCGCTGGCCGTGCTGGCGGTGTTCTTCGTGCTGCCCGTCGGCGGCATGCTCGCGCGCGGGTTCGTCGTCGACGGCGCGTTCGACCCCGGTGGTGTCCTACAGGTGCTGACCCGCCCGCGGGTGCACCGGGTGCTGGGGTTCACCCTCTTCAGCGCGGGGGCGGCGACGGTGCTTGCCGTGCTGCTCGGGGTGCCGGCGGCGTACGCCCTGTCCCGGCTGCGGTTCCCGGGCGTGCGGCTGCTCCGGGCGGTGGTCGTCGTGCCGTTCGTGCTGCCCACCGTGGTCGTCGGGGTCGCCTTCCGGCAGCTGTTCGCGTCGGCGGGACTGCTCGGCGGCCTCGGACTCGAGGGCACGCCGGCGGCGATCGTGCTGGCGCTGGTGTTCTTCAACATCGCCGTCGTCGTGCGCACCGTCGGGGCGCAGTGGGAGGGCCTCGACCCGCGCCGGGAGGAGGCCGCCGCCGCCCTCGGCGCGCGACCGTCGCAGGTGTGGTGGACGGTCACGCTGCCGGCGCTGCGCCCGGCGATCGTCTCGGCGGCGAGCGTGGTCTTCCTCTTCTGCGCTACCGCGTTCGGCGTCGTGCTCACCCTGGGCGGCCTGCGCTACTCGACCGTCGAGACCGAGATCTACCTGCTCACCACGAGCTTCCTCGACCTGCAGGCTGCGGCAGCGCTGTCACTGCTGCAGATCCTCGCGGTGGTCGGTCTCCTCCTGCTGGCCCACCGTGCCCGCGCCGGTGAGGTCGGACTTGCCCGCGTACGCCGACCCCGCAGGCGCCCGCGGCGCCGGGACGTCCCGGCGTTGCTGGTGCTCACCGGGGTCGTCGCGCTCGTCGTGACGCCGGTCGCCACGCTGATCGGACGCTCCCTGCGCACCTCCGACGGGTGGGGTCTCGACCACTACCGGGCGCTGGCCGCCGGTCCCCAGGACGGTGGGTCGAACGCGCTGCGGGTGCCGGTCACCGACGCGATCGAGAACTCGCTGCGGATCGCGGTCGACGCGACCGTGATCGCGATCGTGCTGGGCCTGCTCGTCGCGCTCGTGACGACCCGTCCCGCTCCGCCGGGCGGGGTCGCCCGGCGCGTGGTCTCCTGGGTCGACGGGGCGTTCATGCTCCCGCTCGGGGTCTCCGCGGTGACGCTGGGCTTCGGCTTCCTCATCACCCTCGATCGACCACCGTTGGACCTGCGCAGCTCCGCGCTGCTCGTGCCGATCGCCCAGGCCATGGTCGCGCTGCCGCTGGTCGTCCGCGTGCTGTCGCCGGTGCTGTCGTCCATCGACGACCGGCAGCGCCAGGTCGCCGCGACCCTGGGGGCCGGGCCGCTGCGGGTGATCCGCGACGTCGATCTCGCGCTGGTCTGGCGTCCGCTGCTGGCCGCCGTGGGCTTCGCCTTCGCCGTCTCGCTGGGGGAGTTCGGGGCGACCAGCTTCCTCTCCCGGGCCGACCGGCCCACCCTGCCGGTGGTGATCTTCCAGCTGATCTCGCGACCGGGCCTCGACAACGCCGCGATGGCGATGGCGGCCGCCGTCGTCCTCGGCACCCTGACGGTCGCCGTGATGGCGCTCGTCGAGCTCCTGCAACGATCGCGGCGAAGCGGAGGATGGATCGGATGATGCTCCAGATCGAGGACCTGCGGGTCCGGTTCCCCGCAACCGATGGTGGACCCCCGGTCGACGCGGTGGCCGACGTCGACCTCGCCCTGCCGCGCGGGGAGGTGCTCGCGGTGCTCGGGCCGTCGGGGTGCGGCAAGTCCACGATGCTGCGCGCCGTCGCCGGCCTCGAGCCGGTCGCGCAGGGACGGATCCTGCTCGCGGGGGAGGATGTCGCCGGCGTCGCGACCCACCGTCGCGGCTGCGCGCTGATGTTCCAGGACGGCCAGTTGTTCGACCACCGCGACGTCGCCGCCAACGTCGGCTACGCGCTGCGCCTGCGCCGGCGGCCCCGGCGCGAGATCCGGGACCGCGTGGCCGAGCTGCTCACGCTCGTCGGGCTCGAGGGATACGGCGACCGCGCCCCGGCCACCCTGTCGGGCGGGGAGCGCCAGCGCGTCGCGCTCGCCCGGGCGCTCGCGACCGAGCCGCGGCTGCTGCTGCTCGACGAGCCGCTCTCCGCCCTCGACCGCAGCCTGCGCGAGAGCCTGGCCGCCGAGCTGCGCCGGATCCTGGTCGCCGCAGGCACCACCGCGGTGTGGGTCACCCACGACCACGAGGAGGCGTTCACCGTCGCCGACCGGCTGGCGGTGATGCGCGCGGGCCGGGTCGTCCAGCACGGGGCACCCGCCGACGTGTGGCGCCACCCGGCCGACCCGGAGGTCGCGCTCTTCCTCGGCTACGCGACCGTGCTGGACCACGAGGCGGCGGCGACCGTCCACCACGAGCTCGGCTCGACCGGGTCCGACGTACGCCGTCCGGTGGCGGTGCGGCGCTCCGCCCTGCGCATCGATCCCGACGGTCCACTGCACGGCACGGTGCTCACGGTCCGGGCGTCGCCCGAGGTGGTGCGGGTGCGGGCCGACGTCGACGGCATCGGGGAGATCGACGCGGTCGCGGGACGCGGGTACGCCGCTGCCCCGGGCGCCCGGGTGCGACTCGCCGTCGACCGGGACCGGCTCGCTGTCCTCCCGGAGCCGGCAACACCCTAGAATCCCCCGGGTGACACGGCGCGCGTACGGACTCCTGATCGGCATCGCCGTTCTCACCGGGGGCCTGGCCGTCGTGGTGGGGGCGAGCCTGGGGCAGCCGCTGCGGGACCCTGAAGGGTTCCTCGGCCCGACCTGGCTGCGGATCCCGCTGCTGCTGCTCGGCGCGTTCCTCGTCGACCTGCTGCCGATCGCGCTGTGGCGGGCGAAGTTCCGCATGGGCGCCGTGCCGGCGCAGATCAAGCAGCGGTGGGCCGAGCACTGGACCCGTGACCGGCTCCAGCTGGTCGTGGTCGGGTTGGTCTTCTTCTACATCACCTACGTCGGCTACCGGAACCTGAAGTCCTACCTGCCGTTCATCCGCGGCGACATCCAGGACTACGCGCTGCGCGACTTCGACCACCTGTTGTTCTTCGGTCACGACCCCGGCGTGCTGATGCAGCAGGTGATCGGGTTCGAGTGGGTCGCGCACTTCCTGTCGTTCATCTACCTGGCCTACCTCCCCCTGGTGCCGCTGACCCTGACCGCGTGGCTGGTCTGGTCGCGCAACCTGAGCTTCGGCTACTGGTTCGTCACCGCCAACGCGCTGTGCTGGGCGTTGGGCACGGCGACCTACTACATGATCCCGTCGCTGGGGCCGATCTTCCATTTCCCGTGGCTGTTCGTCGACCTGCCCGAGACGGGGGTGACCGCGTTGCAGGAAGCGCTCGCCCGAGGGCGGGAGAACGTGCGGTTCAACCCCTTGAGCGAGTCCGTGCAGAGTGTCGCCGGGTTCGCCTCGTTGCACACCGGGATCACCCTCGTGGTGGCACTGGTCGGCCAATACACCCTGCGCAACCGGCTGTTGAAGTTCCTGTGCTGGGCGTTCTTCGCGATCACCGTGGTCTCGACGATCTACTTCGGCTGGCACTACGTCGCCGACGTCATCGGCGGCGTCGTGATCGCGGTGCTGTCGGTCTACCTCGGCGGGCTGGCGACCGGGCAGAAGTTCGACCGGCGGGGACGGTCCTCGCACCCCACGACCACGACCGACGCGGTTCCTGTCGACGCCGAGCGCTGACGCTCCGTCCTGGGGACCGCCGTCAGCGGCGGGTCTGCTGGCGGGTCCAGGTGGCGGCCTGCAGCTGGACGACCCGCACCAGGCGGTCGAGCCCGAGGTTGATGTCGAGCAGGTGGGTGCCCGTGCCGGGGATGACCTGGCGCGGCGCCTGCGACCCCGGCCGTGCGGCGTAGCGCAGCACGTTGCTGCCGTTGACGGTGCGGCAGGTGCCGGCGTACTTGTCGGCCAGGCGCACCCAGGTCGTCGGCGCCGTGGGCTCCCCGCCGGGCAGGGCGCGGCTCAGCGACCACTGCACGCCCCCGCCGGGGAAGCGACCGCTGGGCAGGACGATCGAGAAGGCCCCCTTCGTGCCGGCGACGACGGCGGGGTCGACGCAGGCGACCTGCTCGTTCACCGCGGGTTGGCGCCCCAGCGCCCAGCCCGAGAAGTCGGTGCGGGTGTTGCCGAACAACGACACCCACGGGGGGTCCGTGGCATAGCTGGAGTACGCCACGACGCAGCCGGCCTGGGCGCGCTTGGTGCACAGCGGCACGTGGGTGAAGTCGCCGCCGGTGGTGCGGCCGGTGCGGGTCGTGACGTTGCCACCGACGAGGAGGGCGCCGACCAGCCGCTTGCGCACGGCCGGGCGGGTCTCGATCTCCTCGCGCAGCAGCCGGCGCAGCATCAAGGTGCCCTGGGAGTGCCCGATCAGGACGAAGCCGCGCTTGGTGTCGACCCGGGAGAGGAAGCTCGTCCAGGCGCTGCGGATGTCGCTGTAGGCCGTCTCCGCGGTCATGGTCGCCAGCAGCCCTCCGGTCGCGGAGATCTGGCGGTAGAGCGGGGCGAAGACGCGGCACTGCGAGGAGAAGCGGGCGGCCTGGTAGCGCGCGATCGCCTGGACCTCGGGTGCCGCGGTCGGGGAGGCGTTCGGGCTCCACTGGTTGGTGACGGTCGGATAGACGTAGAAGCAGTCGACCGGCCGCTTGGCCGGGCGCGGCCGCGCCGGCGTCTGGACCCGGTCGGGCTTGCCGCGGGTGCGCACGGTGGTGTCGAGCGGGATCGAGCAGGGGTCCGCCCGCCCCGGCCAGCACAGCCAGCTGACGGTGGTCGCGCTCATGGGCTCGGCATCCTGGCCGGTCTCCTGACCCCGGACGACGTCCTGCGCCACCGAGCTGTCGAGCTGGCAGGCCGTCGCGACCAGGACCAGTGCCCCGGTGGCCACGACCGCCCGCAGCCCGCGCTCATGCAGGCGTCGCAGGAACGGGCGTCGGAGGGGACGCGGGGAGCTCATGTTGAGGACAAACTAGCCCGATCCGCCCGGGTTACGGCTCGTCGCCGAGATCACCGCCGGGACGCGTTTGTCGCTGCGACGGATGCGGGGACAGTGCAGCCATGACGAACCAGGGCTACCAGTCCCCCCAGGTCGACGTCGCGGCGCTGACCCGCGTGCTCGACGGCCCGTACGCCGAGGTGCGCCAGACCGTGCGGGACGGTCTCGTGAAGCACGCCGGGCTGCTCGACGAGGCGCTCGAGCTCGACCGTGCGGCGTACCGGCAACGCGTGCTGGAGGTCGTGCTCGAGATGGCCGAGGCCGGCCACACGGGCCTCGGGTTCCCGAAGGAGTACGGCGGCGGCGGCGACATCGGGGCCTCCATCGCGGCCTTCGAGACCCTCGGGCTCGGCGACCTGTCGGTGATGACCAAGGTCGGTGTCCAGTTCGGGCTCTTCGGCGGCGCGATCCTGCATCTGGGCAGCAAGGTCCACCACGACGCCTACCTCGACGACCTCATCAGCGGCCGGCTGCTCGGATGCTTCGCGATGACCGAGACCGGTCACGGGTCCAACGTGCAGGCGCTCGGCACCGAGGCGCGCTACGACGTCAAGACCGGCGAGTTCGTCATCCACACCCCCGACGACGCCGCGCGCAAGGACTACATCGGCAACGCGGCGCTGCATGCCCGCGCGGCCGTCGTCTTCGCCCAGCTGGTGATCGACGGCGAGTCCGAGGGCGTCCATGCCTTCGTCGTCCCCCTGCGGGACGAGGAGGGCGCCACCCTCCCCGGCGTACGCATCGAGGACTGCGGACCCAAGATCGGCCTCAACGGCGTC
The DNA here is from genome assembly GCF_030811215.1 of Nocardioides massiliensis. Taxonomy (NCBI): domain Bacteria; kingdom Bacillati; phylum Actinomycetota; class Actinomycetes; order Propionibacteriales; family Nocardioidaceae; genus Nocardioides; species Nocardioides massiliensis. Next base: position 657,943 of record NZ_JAUSQM010000001.1, on the reverse strand, counting down.
GACAACGGCCGCATCTGGTTCGACAACGTCCGGGTGCCGCGCACCGCGCTGCTCAACCGGTACGCCGACGTGAGCGAGACCGGCGAGTACTCCTCGGCGATCGAGAACCGCGGACGCCGGTTCTTCACCACGCTCGGCACCCTCGTCCAGGGCCGCGTCTCGGTCGGCGGCGCGGGGATCAACGCGTCCAAGGTCGCGATCACGATCGCGGTGAAGTACGCCCTCCAGCGCCGACAGTTCGCCGCGACCGACCCCGACACCGAGGAGCTGCTGCTCGACTACGGGATGCACCAGCGGCGCCTCTTCCCGCTGCTCGCACGCACCTACGCCCTGCACTTCGCCCAGGAGGTGCTGGCGGCCGATCTGCACCGGGTCTCGAGCAACCCCGACGCGGCCGACGACGAGCGCCGCGCGCTCGAGTCGCGTGCCGCCGGCACCAAGGCGCTCGGCACCTGGCATGCGAGCGAGACCATCCAGGAGTGTCGCGAGGCATGCGGCGGCGCCGGCTACCTGTCCGCCAACCGGTTCGACGCCCTGCGCGCCGACACCGACGTCTTCACGACGTTCGAGGGTGACAACCACGTCCTGCTGCAGCTGGTCGCCAAGGGTCTGCTGACCGACTACTCCAGCGAGTTCGAGGACCTCGACCAGTTCGGGATGATGCGGTTCGTCGCCGGCGTGGCCGTGGAGACCGTCATCGAGCGGACCAACGTGCACAAGCTGCTCGAACGGATCCGCGACGTGCTGCCCGGCGGCGACGACGCGTGGGATGCGGACGCCGGTTTGCTCGACCCCGACTACCACCTGATGATGCTGCGCTGGCGCGAGGAGCACATGCTCGCCGGCGTCGCGCGCCGGCTCAAGCGCGGGATGGACGACGGGATGAACCCCGGCGAGGTGTTCAGCCGTTGCCAGGACCACGTCATCGGGGCGGCCCGGGCCCACGTCGAGCGCCTGGTGCTGGAGGCCTTCGTCGACAAGATCGCGACGCTGGAGGACGGCCCCAACAAGGCGGCGCTCAACCTCCTGTGCGACCTCTACGCGCTCAGCGTGATCGAGGGCGACCGTGCGTGGTGGATGGAGCACGGCCGCCTCACCACCCAGCGCGCCAAGGCGATCACCGCCGAGATCGGCTCGCTGTGCCGCAAGCTGCGTCCGATCGCCGACGACCTGGTCGACGCGCTCGGCGTACCCCCGGAGCTGCGCCGCACCGAGATGCTCGACGGCTGAACGCGCCGCTCACACACGACACTCCCCTCCGTGAGCGTCGTGCCGGGGTGGTCCCGGACGCCGCTCGCGGAGGGGAGTGACGGAGGTGGGGGCTCAGTGCCCGTTGGTCTTCGCGCGCTCGAAGGAGGCCTTGACCTCGGCCTCGGCCTCGGCGCGGCCGACCCACTCGGCGCCTTCGACGGACTTGCCGGGCTCGAGGTCCTTGTAGACCTCGAAGAAGTGCTGGATCTCGAGCCGGTCGAACTTCGAGACGTGCGCGATGTCGCGCAGGTGCTCCAGGCGCGGGTCCTGCGAGGGCACGCAGAGCACCTTGTCGTCGCCGCCGGCCTCGTCGGTCATGCGGAACATGCCGATGGCGCGGCAGCGGATGAGGCAGCCGGGGAACGTCGGCGCCTGGAGGATGACCAGCGCGTCGAGCGGGTCGCCGTCGAGGCCGAGGGTGTCCTCGATGAAGCCGTAGTCAGCGGGGTACTGCGTCGAGGTGAACAGCGTCCGGTCCAGCCGGATGCGCCCCGACTCGTGGTCGACCTCGTACTTGTTGCGCTGTCCCTTGGGGATCTCCACCAAGACGTCGAATTCCACGATCGATCCTCCGCTCGTCGGTCGGCGGCTCTCGCTGACCTGTGTCACGCCTGCCACGACGCTGCCGCACTCCGCGCGGGCGTCGTCGGCGGCTAGTCTCCCGCACGGCACCGCAGAGCACGCAACCGGAAGGGGTCCGAGTGGGGCGACGTGACGAACGCCACTCCGGGCGTCCGCGCTGGCGGGTGCTGCCGGCGGTGCTCGTGCTGCTGCTCCTGGCCTCGGCCGTCGCGGCCGACGAGCTCGAGGCGGGCCCGCGCTGGCTCGGCTGGGACTGGTCGGGTCCGGTCGACCAGCCCGCGGCCGTCGACCCCCCACCAGGGCTGGACCTGCCGGCGCTGCGCCCGGCGCCCGTCGTCCTCGCCGGCTCGCCCCTCGGTGGCGCGCCGGTGCCCGACCTCGACGAGGCCGCGATCGCGCAGGTCGTCGCGCCGTACCTCGACCGCGACGACCTCGGACGGCGACTGACGGTCGCCGTGGCGGCGCTGGGCTCCGCCGAGCCGGCGTACGTCACCGGCGCGGAGCGGGTCACGCCGGCCTCGACCACCAAGCTGCTCACCGCGACGGCCGTGCTGTCCGCCCTGGGTCCCGACCACACCTTCCGTACGACGGTGCGGGGCGTGCCGGGCACGCCGCGGATCGTCCTGGTGGGTGGGGGCGACCCGTTCCTGGCGCGTGAGCAGTCGGAGGCGGATGCCCCTCCGGCGTACCCCGCGCGCGCCGACCTGCGCACCCTGGCCACCGCGACTGCGTCGGCGCTGCGGGCGGCGGGCCGGACGCGGGTGCGCCTGGACTATGACGCGACGCTCTTCACCGGCGATCGGGTCAACCCGGCCTGGCCGGCCAGCTACGGCCCCGATGACGTGGTCGCCCCGATCAGTGCCCTCTGGGTCGACGGTGGCCGCCCCGACGAGGGCGACGGCCGGGTCGACGACCCGCCCCGGGTGGCGGCCGAGGAGTTCGCCGACGCGCTGCGCGCTGTCGGGATCCGGGTCGCCCCGCGGGTCCGGGAGCGCGCCGCGCCTGCCGAGGCCACCGAGCTGGCCGAGGTCAGCTCTGCGCCGCTGGAGCAGATCGTCGAGCGGGCTCTGGACGTCAGTGACAACGAGACGACCGAGGTCCTCGGCCACCACGTCGCCCTCGCCCGCAACACCGAAGCGACCTTCGAGGGCGCCGCTGCCGCCGTGGTCGCCACCCTCGGCGAGCTGGGTGTCGACGCGAGCGGTGACACGCTGCGCGACAGCAGCGGGTTGTCGCGCGAGAACCTCATCTCGCCCGAGACGCTCCTCGGCGTCCTCGCCGTCGCTGCCGAGCGCCCCGAGCTGCGCGCCGTGCTCGGCGGGCTGCCGGTCGCCGGGTTCACCGGCTCCCTCGCCCTCCGCTTCGACACCGGTGACCCCGCCGGCCTGGGCCAGGTCCGCGCGAAGACCGGCACCCTCACGGGCGTCCACGGGCTCGCCGGCGTGGTCACCGAGGCAGGCGGCACCCCCCTCGCGTTCGTCGTCCTCGCCGACCGCGTCCGCGCCCCCGGTGGCATCGGCTCCGGCGGCATCGAGCAGGCCGTCGCCCGCCAGCGCATCGACGAGCTCGCCGCCGACCTCGCCGCCTGCCGCTGCAGCAGGTGAACCAATCGGCAAATTCACTACACGTGTAGTGAATTTGCGCGACACGCCGACGAATTCGTGTACAGAGTTCCAGTATCACTACACATGTAGCGATTCTTGGGGCGCGTGGGACTGCCGTACGGCGTGGGGGTGGCTCGTAGGTTGGGGGCATGACTGCCTCCGACATGGTCGACTGGGACCTCGCCATCAAGATCGGCTCGCGCGTGGCGGGTGAGGGGCCGACGGTGAGCCGGCAGGAGGCTGCGGATGTCGTGGCCGAGCTGCGCGACGGTGCGGCGCGCTCGACGTCGCTGGTCGGGGACTTCACGGGGCTGCATGCTCCGGCGGGTACGGCGCCGGTGCTCGTGGTCGACCGGCCGGGGTGGATCACCGCCAACGTCGAGGCGTTCGGGCGGATCACCGAGCCGTTGATGCGCAAGATGGAGGACCGGCGCGGACCGGCGACCGGGATGACGAAGGCGGTCGGCTCGCGCGTGACCGCGATGGAGGTCGGGGGACTCCTCGGCTTCCTCGGCGGCAAGGTGCTGGGTCAGTTCGACCCGTTCGCCGAGCCGCACGGGCGGCTGCTGCTCGTCGCGCCCAACATCGTCAACGTCGAGCGCGAGCTCGAGGTCGACCCGTCGGACTTCCGCCTGTGGGTGTGCCTGCACGAGGAGACGCACCGGGTGCAGTTCACCGCGGTGCCGTGGATGCGTGACCACCTGCACGGCGAGGTCGCCGCTCTCGCCGACGCCGTCGACGTCGACCCCTCCGAGCTCGTCTCCACCATCCTCGAGCGCGCCGGCGACCTGTTGCGCGGCAACAGCGACGTCAGTCTCGTCGACCTGTTCGCCGGTCCCGAGCAGCGCGCGGTGATCGACCGTGTCACCGGCGTGATGTCGCTGCTGGAGGGCCACGCCGACGTCGTGATGGACGAGGCCGGCCCCGAGGTCATCGGCTCGCTGCGGGAGATCCGGCGCAAGTTCAACCGTCGGCGCAAGGGCGTCGGGATGCTCGACAAGGTGTTGCGCCGCCTCCTCGGCATCGACCAGAAGATGGCGCAGTACCGCAACGGCGCGTCCTTCGTCACCGGTGTCGTCGACAAGGTCGGCTTCGACGGCTTCAACGCGGTGTGGGCCGAGCCGGCCAACCTTCCCAGCAAGGACGAGATCGGCGACCCGGACGCCTGGGTGCGCCGGGTCCACGGCTGACCGACGCGATGGCTCTCGACCCCGCGCGTGCCGCGGTCCGGGCCGGCGTACGCCGTGTGCTGGACGAGGCTGCGCTCGAACCGGGTACGCCGGTCGTGGTCGCCTGCTCCGGGGGAGCAGACTCACTCGCCCTGCTGGCGGCGACGGTCTTCGAGTCCCGTGCCCACGGCTCCGGTCGTGGACTGCACGTCGTCGCGGCCACCGTCGACCACGGTCTCCAGGACGGCTCGGCCGAGCTGGCCGAACGGGTGGTCGCCCAAGCCGCCGGGCTCGGCGCTGACGAGACGGTGGCGGCCCGCGTGAGCGTGCACTCCGAGGGGCAGGGCGTCGAGGCCGCCGCTCGGGAGGCGCGCTACGACGTGCTCGCCCAGGTCGCGCAGCGGTGGTCTGCGCCGCTGGTGCTGCTGGGCCACACGCGCGACGACCAGGCCGAGACGGTCCTGCTCGGGCTCACCCGCGGCTCGGGCGCCCGGTCGCTGGCGGGCATGCGCCGCGGCTTCGACGTCTTCGCGCGGCCCCTGCTCGACGTGACCCGCGCCCAGACCGAGGCCGCCTGTCGCGCCGAGGGTCTCGACTACTGGGAGGACCCCCACAACACCGACCAGCGGTTCACCCGCGCACGCGTCCGCCACCGCGTCCTGCCCATCCTCGAGGCCGAGCTCGGCCCCGGCGTCGCCGCCGCGCTGGCCCGCACCGCCGACCAGCTCACCGAGGACGCCCAGGCCCTCGACGCGTACGCCGACGCCGCCTTCCGCGCCGCGGCGACCGACGAACCTGCGGGTGCGGTCGGCGTACGCCTCGACGGGCTCGCGGGCCTGCCGACCGCGGTCCGCACGCGGGTCTTGCGCCGGGCGGCGCTCGCCGCCGGCTGCCCCGGCGCGGAGCTGTTCCGGGTCCACGTCCAGGCGTTGGATCGGCTGGCGGCCGACCCCGACCGGGCGGCGAAGCAGGTGCAGCTGCCCGGTCGCGTCACGGCTCGTTGCGGGCGGGACTCGCTGACGTTCGTCACGACCCCTGTGGGAGGCTGAGCGCATGGACGCCTCCCATGTCGACGGAGACCTCGTCAACGTTCTCTTCAGCGAGGACGACATCCAGCAACGCCTCGCCGAGATGGCCGCCCAGATCGAGGCCGACTACGAGGGCAAGGACATCCTGCTCGTCGGCGTCCTCAAGGGCGCGATCATGGTGATGGCGGACCTGTCGCGGGCGTTCTCCCGGCACGTCGAGATCGACTGGATGGCGGTCTCGTCGTATGGCTCGGGCACCAAGTCGTCGGGCGTCGTCCGCATCCTCAAGGACCTCGACACCGACATCTCCGGGCGCCACGTGCTGATCGTCGAGGACATCATCGACACCGGCCTCACGCTGTCGTGGCTGGTCTCCAACCTCAGCTCGCGCAAGCCGGCGTCGGTCGAGATCGCCACTCTGCTGCGCAAGCCCGACGCCCTGCAGATGAGCGTCGACGTGAAGTACGTTGGCTGGGACATCCCCAACGAGTTCGTCATCGGCTACGGGCTCGACTACTCCGAGCGCTACCGCAACCTGCGCTGCATCGGCACCCTCGCGCCGCACGTCTACTCCTGAACCGTTCCTGTCACCGCCCCGCGGGACCTCTTGGGGCCATCCTGAGAGACTGTCGACGTGAAGCGCATTTTCAAGGGACCGTGGGTCTGGATCGCGATCGCCGTCCTCGGCGTCCTGCTCGCCTTCCAGTTCCTGGCGAACGCCGGCGGGTACGACGAGATCGACACCTCCGAGATGTACGAGCACCTCACCTCCGACCGGGTCGAGGAGATCACCTTCGTCGACGGTGACCAGGAGATGCGCGCCACCTTGAAGGCCGAGGGTGACGAGGAGGGCCGCCAGGTCGTCGCCGCCTGGGTCCAGGGCCAGCAGCGCGACTTCCTCAACGCCGCGCGCGAGGGCGTCGAGAGTGGCCAGATCGAGAAGGCCAACTCCGAGAACCCGCGCCCGAGCTTCTTCGGGTCGCTGCTCGCGACGCTGCTGCCGTTCGCGCTGATCGTGCTGATCTTCATCTTCCTGCTCAACCAGATGCAGGGCGGTGGCGGCCGGGTGATGCAGTTCGCCAAGTCCAAGGCGAAGCTGATCACCAAGGACATGCCGAAGACCACCTTCGCCGACGTCGCCGGCGCCCAGGAGGCGATCGAGGAGCTCGGTGAGATCAAGGAGTTCCTCTCCGAGCCCGCGAAGTTCCAGGCCGTGGGCGCCAAGATCCCCAAGGGCGTGCTGCTCTACGGCCCGCCCGGGACCGGCAAGACGCTGCTGGCCCGCGCTGTGGCCGGCGAGGCCGGGGTGCCGTTCTACTCCATCTCCGGCTCCGACTTCGTCGAGATGTTCGTCGGTGTCGGTGCCTCCCGGGTGCGCGACCTGTTCGAGCAGGCCAAGGAGAACGCCCCGGCCATCGTCTTCATCGACGAGATCGACGCCGTCGGGCGTCACCGCGGGGCCGGCATGGGCGGCGGCCACGACGAGCGCGAGCAGACCCTCAACCAGCTGCTGGTGGAGATGGACGGCTTCGACGTGCGCGGCGGGGTCATCCTGATCGCGGCCACCAACCGTCCCGACGTGCTCGACCCGGCGCTGCTGCGTCCGGGCCGCTTCGACCGCCAGATCGCCGTGGAGGCCCCCGATCTCGCCGGGCGCACCAAGATCCTCGAGGTCCACGCCCGCGGCAAGCCGATGTCGCCGGAGATCGACCTGGCCAACGTCGCCCGCCGTACCCCCGGCTTCACCGGTGCCGACCTGGCCAACGTCCTCAATGAGGCGGCGCTCCTCACCGCGCGGTCCAACGCCAAGGTGATCGACGCCGAGGCACTCGACGAGGCGATCGACCGGGTCATCGCCGGTCCGCAGAAGCGCACGCGGTTGATGAACGAGAAGGAGAAGCTCATCACCGCCTACCACGAGGGCGGACACGCCCTGGTGGCCGCGGCGCTGCCGGGCACCGACCCGGTCCACAAGGTGACGATCCTGCCGCGCGGGCGCGCGCTCGGCTACACGATGGTGCTGCCCGACGAGGACAAGTACTCCCAGACCCGCGCCGAGATGCTCGACAAGCTCGCCTACATGCTCGGGGGACGTGCGGCGGAGGAGATGGTCTTCCACGACCCCACCACCGGTGCCGGCAACGACATCGAGAAGGCGACCTCGCTGGCGCGCGCGATGGTGACGCAGTACGGCATGACCGAGCGGCTGGGGGCGATCAAGCTCGGCGACAGCAACTCCGAGCCGTTCCTCGGCCGGGACCTCGGGCACTCGCGGAACTACTCCGAGGACGTCGCCGCGATCGTCGACGAGGAGACCAAGAAGCTCCTCGCCACAGCCCACCAGGAGGCCTTCGACATCCTCGAGGAGAACCGCGACGTCCTCGACGCCCTGGTGTTGGCGCTGCTGGACCGCGAGACGCTCGACAAGGCCGAGATCGCGGAGATCTTCGAGCCGCTGCGCCGGCGACCGACGCGCCCGGCCTGGACCGGCTCGCCGCACCGCAACCCGTCCGACATCCCGCCGGTGGAGATCCCGCAGGAGATCCGCGACCGCGCCGCGGCCAACGGTGCTCCGTCGGCCGCGAGCGGCGAGGGTGGCGTCATCCTCACGCCTCCGGGGTCGGGAGGCGACGTGCACGGCGACCCGGGGGTCGGCACGTGAGCCCGAAGGACCAGCCCGAAGACCGACCGCAGGACCAGGGCGGGGTCGACCCCATCCGGCACGACCCGCCCCCGGTCGTCCCGGACTTCGACCACGACCGCGCGGCCGCGGCCATCCGGGAGCTGCTGATCGCCGTCGGCGAGGACCCCGACCGCGAGGGGCTGCGGGAGACACCCAACCGGGTCGCCCGGGCGTACGCCGAGCTGCTCGGGGGCATGCACCAGAGCGCGGAGGACGTGCTCACGACGACGTTCGACATCGGTCACGACGAGCTGATCCTCGTGCGCGACATCGAGCTGTGGTCGATGTGCGAGCACCACCTCGTGCCGTTCACCGGCGTCGCCCACATCGGCTACATCCCCAACACCGAGGGTCGGATCACCGGGCTCTCCAAGCTGGCCCGGCTCGTCGACGTCTACGCCAAGCGGCCCCAGGTCCAGGAGCGGCTGACCACCCAGGTGGCGGACTCCCTGATGCGGATCCTCGAGGCCCGCGGTGCGATCGTCGTGATCGAGGCCGAGCACCTGTGCATGACCATGCGGGGGGTGCGCAAGCCGGGCGCCAAGACCATCACCTCCGCCGTACGCGGCATCATGCACAACGCCACCACGCGCTCCGAGGTGATGGCACTCATCAACGCCCGCTGAGGGGGACCATGAACAAGGTGCTGGTCGCCGGTGGCGCCGGCTACCTCGGCCCGATCGTCGCGAAGGCGCTCGAGCGGGCCGGGCACGTGCCCGTCATCCTCGACTCCCTCGTCACCGGCCGGGCGGAGTTCGTCGGCGACCGGGCGTTCTACCGCGGCGACATCGCCGACCGGGACCTGCTCGCCCGGATCGTCCGCGAGCACCCCGAGATCACCTCGACGGTGCACATGGCCGCCCTCGTCAGCGTCCCGGAGTCGGTCGAGAAGCCGGCGACGTACTACCGGGAGAACGTCGCCAAGTCGCTGGTGCTGTTCGAGACCCTCGCGGAGCTCGGGCGCCCCGACGTCGTCTTCAGCTCCTCGGCGTCGGTCTACGGCTTCGACCCGGCCTTCGAGGTGCGGGAGGACTCTGCCGTCGCGCCGCTGTCGCCGTACGCCCGCACCAAGCTGATGATGGAGCAGATCCTGTGCGACCTGGCCGCCGCCGGGCGGGTCCGCGCGGTCATCCTGCGCTACTTCAACCCCATCGGGGCCGACCCCGACCTGGAGACCGGCGCACACGCGGTCGAGCCCTCCCACGTGCTGGGTCGGCTGATCAGCGCCGCGACCGGGGACGGCACGTTCACGATCACCGGCACCGACTATCCGACGCGCGACGGCACGGGCCTGCGCGACTACATCCACACGTGGGACCTGGCACGCGCCCACGCGGCCGCGGTCGGCCGCTTCGAGGAGGCCGTGCGAGCCGGCGACCAGGGCAGTGCGGTCTTCAACCTCGGCACCGGTGACGGGGTGACCGTCCGCGAGCTGGTCGCCGCCTTCACCTCGGCCTTCGGCGCGGAGGTCCGCACGACCGAGGGCCCGCGCCGTCCCGGCGACGCCGCCGGCGCCTTCGCCAACGTCGACCGCGCCCGGGAGGTGCTGGGCTGGGAGGCGGAGCTGACGCTCGAGGACGGCATCCGCTCCGCACTGGCATGGATGCAGCACCGGCCGACCGTGCTCGGGTACTGAGCCCGTGACCGCCGCGCCGCGCCGCCACCCGTGCATCAGCCGGGTGCCCACCCGCGACCACCCGCTGGTGATGGGCGTCGTCAACGTCACCCCCGACTCCTTCTCCGACGGCGGCCGGTGGGCGGAGCCGGCGACCGCGGTCGAGCACGGACGCCGGCTCCGCGCCCAGGGCGCCGACATCCTCGACGTCGGCGGCGAGTCGACCCGCCCCGGCGCCACGCGACCGGTCGTGGCCGAGGAGCTCGACCGGGTCGTCCCGGTCATCGAGCAGCTCGCCGCGGAGGGCGCCTGCGTCTCCGTCGACACGATGCGCGCCGAGGTCGCCGACGCCGCGCTGGCTGCCGGCGCGGTCATCGTCAACGACGTCTCCGGTGGCCTGGCCGACCCCGAGATCCTCGCGGTCACCGCTGCGCACGACGCCGGGTACGTCGCCATGCACTGGCGCGCCCACGCCGCGACGATGGCGAACCACGCGACGTACGACGACGTGGTGGCCGAGGTTCGCGACGAGCTGGCCGCGCGGCTCGACGACGCGCTCGCGGCCGGCATCGCGGCCGACCGGGTCGTGCTCGACCCCGGCATCGGCTTCGCGAAGACGGCCGCCCACAACTGGGCCCTGCTCGGGGCCCTGCCCGAGCTCGCCGCCCTCGGGCGGCCCCTGCTGCTCGGCGTGAGCCGCAAGGCGTTCCTCGGTGCGGCGCTCGCGGACGAGCACGGCACCCCGCGTCCGGTCGACCAGCGCGACGACGCCACCACGGCCCTGTCCGCGCTCGCCGCGGCCGCCGGGGTGTGGTGCGTGCGGGTCCACGAGGTGGCCGCGAGCCGGGACGCCGTACGCGTGGGTGCGCGCTGGCGCGAGGCGCAGGACGCCGCGACGGGCCCCGCCCGGTGACGAGCCCACCGGACCCGCCGCCCGGCCCTACGGACGCTGCAGAGGAGCGGGCGATCCGCGCTGCCCACGCCGCCTTCTACGCGGCGTTCGAGACCGGCGACCTGGACGCCATGAACGAGCTGTGGGTCGAGGACGACTCCGCGCTGTGCGTGCACCCTGGCACGACGCCGGTCCAGGGCGTTTCGGCGGTACGCCGTGCGTGGGCGGTGATCATGGCGACCACGCCCTACATCCAGTTCATCCTCACCGACATCGACGTGCGGGTGCGGGGCGAGGTGGCCTACGTGACGTGCGTGGAGAACGTGCTCGCGGGCGACCACGACGACCCCGATCTGCGCTCGGGCCTGGCCATCGCGACGCATGTGATGCTGCGCACCGTGGAGGGTTGGCGGTTGTGGGTGCGCCACGCCAGCCCGGTAGTGTCGGAGACCGATCATGAGAACTGAGCCGAACGCCCCCGCTGCCGCCGCCGAGGCCCGAGACCGCCTGGCGGTGCGCGGCATCGAGTGCTTCGGCCACCACGGGGTGTTCGACTTCGAGCGGGCCGACGGCCAGCGGTTCGTGATCGACCTCGTCCTGGGGCTCGACACCTCCGCGGCCGCGGCCAGCGACGACTTGCAGGACACCGTCGACTACGGGAGCCTCGTGGACGAGGTGCGGCGCGGGGTCGAGAGCGACCCGGTCGACCTGATCGAGACCCTGGCCGAGCGACTCGCGCGGACCTGCCTCGCAGACCCGCGGGTCGACTGGTGCGAGGTGACCGTGCACAAGCCGGATGCCCCCCTCCGAGGCCGCGTCGCCGACGTAGCCCTGACCATCACCCGGAGCCGACGTGACTGAGACGCCCAATCCCAACATCGTGGACGCCGACACCATCACCGGCGAGATGCACCCGATCCGCCGCGTCGTGCTCTCCCTGGGCTCCAACCTGGGCTCCCGCACCGACAACCTCCAGGGCGCCGTCAACTCCCTCGCCGACACCCCCGACGTGTGGGTCACCGCCGTCTCCCCGGTCTACGAGACCCAGCCCGTCGACGCCCCGCCCGGATCCGGTCCGTTCCTCAACGCCGTCGTCCTGGCCGACACCACGCTCTCGGCGCGCACCCTGCTCGACCGGTGCCTGGCTGTCGAGGACGCCTTCGGCCGCGAGCGGGTCGAGGCCAACGGTCCGCGCACCCTCGACGTCGACCTCATCGTCGTCGGTGACCGGCGCTCCGCCACCGACGAGCTGACGCTCCCGCACCCCAAGGCCGCCGAGCGCGCGTTCGTACTGAAGCCGTGGTTCGACCTCGAGCCCGACGCCGAGCTCCTCGACGCCGGCCCGATCTCGGAGCTGCTCGCCAAGATCGGTGTCGACGGGCTCACCCTCAAAGAGGACATCGAGCTCACCCTCCAGTGAGGGAGGGCCACACCTATCCCGACCCCGAACCGCCACGCCCGGGGCCGGGACGGATGCGCCCGACCGGCTGGCGACCGCTCGTCGTCGTCGCCGTCGTCGGCGCGCTGCTGGGCTTCGCCGTACGCCCGGTGGCGCAGTGGCTCGGCGAGACCGCCCCGACCGTCGGCCTCCTGCAGGTCGGCGCGTTGTACTTCCTCGCCGCGGTGCTCGCTGCCCTGGCCTGGCAGACCTGGCGCACGCTGCACCGCCAGGGCGGCACCCTCGAGCCGCACCGGGCGGTCAACCGGCTGTTGGTCGCCAAGAGCTGTGCGCTGGTCGGGGCGCTGGCCGGCGGTGCGTACGGCGGGTACGCCGCGGCGTTCCTCGATCGCTTCGACGTCCTGCTGGGCCGGGAGCGGGTGGTGAACTCGACCGCGGGGGTGGTCGCGTGTGCCCTGGTCGTCACGGCCGCGCTGGTGCTGGAGCGTGCGTGTCGGACCCGGGGCGACGCCTCCGGCGACCTACCCTGAGCACATGGCCTCTTCCCCCCGCACCACGGCCCGGATGACCCCCGCGCAACGTCGTCGGCAGCGCAGCGTGCGCCTGACCGTCGCCTCCGCCCTCATCGCCGTCGCCGCCGTCCTCACGGTGGTCGCGGTCGGCACCCAGTCCGTCGTCTGGCTCAACGTCGCCGCGATCGGCGCGGTCGTGCTCGGCGGTGTCGCCGCTCGGATCGTGTATGCCGAGCTGGTCGTGGCCCGTCGCGCCCACCAGGCCGACCGCACCGCGCAGGCGAAGGCCTACCGCGCCATCACCGAGCAGCGCGTCGCCGAGCAGCAGGAGTTCGCCGGCGTCATGACCGAGCGCCTCGCCTCGTCGGTGCGCACCGTGCGCGAGCTCGAGAGCACGCTGGTCCTCGCCGAGCGCCGCGTCGCCGAGTCCGAGCAGAAGGCCAGCACCGCCCAGCGGCGGGCCAACGCCGCCGAGGGCGCGGTCTCCGAGCTGCGCGAGGCGCTCGAGGCCCGCGTCGCCGAGCTCGCCGCCAAGGCCGACGAGGTCCGTGCGCACGCCGAGCAGTACGCCGACGAGTTCGCTGGCACCGAGGAGGCGGCGCTGTACGCGCAGCAGGCCGAGACGATCGTCGACCTGCTGGCGTGGGACGAGCGCACCCGCGGCGCCGTCACCACCCCCGCCGTACGCAAGCACGCCTGACCCCAGGGGTTCCACCTTGTAGCCGTTCTTGCGCGACACGCCGACTGGAACGTCTACAAGGAAGCAAATTCGCTACACGTGTAGTGAATTTGCTGCCGACCCACCTGTCGGAGGTCAGGGGCGGACGGGGACGTCCTTGTGCCAGGACTCGGTGACGTACTTCGTCCGCCACCCCAGCGCCTGGTAGAGCTCGTGGGCGCCGGTGGGGGAGTCGGCGTCGACCTCGAGGCCCACGCGGTTGCGGCCGCGCTCGGCGGCGTCGGCGATGATCGTGCGCAGCAGCGCCTTGGCGACGCCGCGGCCGCGGGCGTTCTCGAGCACGCCGATGTAGGCCACGAAGCTGCCGTCGGGGGTGTCGTCGGGACCCGTCAGCCAGGTGCCGACGAGCGCGCCGGCGGGCTCCGGAGCGCCGCCCTCGTCGCCGCCCTCACCGTCGACGATCTCGGCGATCCACCAGTGGTCCCAGCGATGGCCGGGGTCCTCGCGGAGCCGGTGGACGAACTCGTCGAAGGACTCCTCGTAGGAGTTGAAGTGGTCGGCGAACGCGGCCTCGAGGACGTCGTGGACGGTGTGCAGGTCGGCCGCCTCAGGCATGGTGCCGGACTCGTAGCCGCCCTCGCGCCGCACCCGGCGTACGACGACGCCCCGGTCGCCGGGGGTCGGGGCGAGCTCCCGGTCCTCGGGCACCACGGGGCGGACCATCTGCCACCAGCTGCGGACCTTGGCGTACCCGGCGTCGGCCAGCCACTGCTGGTGGCGGGGGTCGTCGGCGAAGGCGGTCGCATCGATCTGTTGGACGGGTACGCCGCGGCTCTCGCCGACGGCGCGGGCCTGGGCATCGCACCACTCCAGCAGCACCCGGGCGCACCGGTCGGCCTCGCGCGGCGGGAGCTCCCGGTCGACGGCGAGAGTGGTGAGCATGCGACCGGCCGCGCGGTCGTGGGCGCTGGCCCAGCCGCGGGCGACGCCGTCGGCGTCGCGGATGAGCAGGTTCTCGTGGGTGCGCACGCCCGAGACCGCGACGAGCACGTCGTCCTCCGACGAGCTGGCCCAGCCGCGCCCGCGCGTCTCGTGGCGCCGCAGCAGCGAGGTGAGGTCCTCGACGTCGTCCTCGCTGGGCCGGTAGACCTGCCAGCCGTCGGGCAGGTCGGGTCCGTCGAGCGCCTCGTGCGGCTCGCTCTCGAACCGGTTGTCGTCCTCGGGGAGGCCGAGCGCGGGGGTGGGGTCGGGGTGCTTCGCCAGGGTCACGGGTCGGTCATTCCCGGACGGGGGCTGTTCGATGCTCACAGGGTGCTCGACTCCGGTCGGGGACGGTCGGTCTCACCCGCGCCGGTCAACCGGTCCTGGTGTCGCTCTCGGCAGCCACCGACTCCCGCAGCGCCCGGTGCACCCCGTTGGGGCTGAGGACGCCGACGAAGGACGGACCGTCGGTCACGCCCACCATCGGGCGGTCACTGGTCATCATCAGCGCGAGCGCCTCCTCCAGGGAGGCGGTCACCTCGAGGGTACCGCCGAGCTCGGACCCGCGGACGCCGTCCAACGGTTCGAGATGGTCACGGTTGATCGGGGTGACGGCCAACCGTCGCAGCCCGCGTCCCGCCCCGACGAACTCGGCGACGAAGTCGTCCGCCGGCTGGCCCAGCACCCGCGCCGGGGTGTCGTACTGCGCCAGCCGCCCGCCCTCGGCGAGGACGGCGACCCGGTCACCGAGCCTCACCGCCTCGTCGATGTCATGGGTGACGAGCACGACCGTCTTGCCGAGGCGCTGCTGCAGCGCACGGAACTCGTCCTGCAGCCGGCCGCGGACGACGGGGTCGACGGCACCGAACGGCTCGTCCATCAGCAGCACGGGCGGATCCGCGGCGAGAGCGCGGGCGACCCCCACGCGCTGCTGCTGACCACCCGAGAGCTGGTGGGGGTAGCGATCGGCGTACGACGCGGGGTCGAGGCCGACGAGGTGCAGCAGCTCCTCGGCACGCTTTCGCGTACGCCGCCTGTCCCACCCGAGCAGCGAGGGGACGGTCGCGACGTTGGCGCCGATGGTCTGGTGGGGGAAGAGCCCGACCTGCTGGATGACGTAGCCGATCCGTCGGCGCAGCTCCACCGGGTCGTCGCGGGTGGCGTCGCGCCCGTCGATCTCGATCGTGCCGCTCGTGGGCTCGATCAGCCGGTTGACCATCTTCAGCGTCGTGGACTTGCCGCACCCGGACGGGCCGACGAGACAGATCAGCTCGCCGCGGGCGACGTCGAGATCGAGTTCCTGCACTGCCACCGTGCCGTCGGCGTACGTCTTGCTGAGACCGCGCAACCGGATCATCACGTCCGGCGCTGGGCTACCGTCCATGCCGTGACCCTACTGGCGCCGGTGAGCCAAGCAGCGGCGCAACCGTCCTGCTACAGCCGGGTCGTCAACGAGTGGTTCTGCCTCGACTACCTGCGCGATCGCCACGACGAGCTGCTCGACGCCTCGGTGCAGCACCTCACGATCACCGTGGCCGCCGTGCTCGCCGGGCTCGTACTGGCGTTGCCGCTGGCCCTGCTCGCGCGCCGCTTCGCCCGCCTCGAGGGCGCGGTCCTCGGACTGTCGACGGCGCTCTACACCGTGCCGTCGCTCGCGCTGTTCCCGCTGCTCGTGCCGTTCACCGGCCTCAGCCCGCTCACCGTGGTGATCGGGCTGGCGCTCTACTCGCTGACCGTCCTGGTCCGCAACGCCCTCGAGGGCCTGCGCGCCGTCCCCGACGAGGTACGCGAGTCGGCCGCCGGGCTTGGCTACTCGCCGCTGCGGATGCTCACGCGGATCGAGCTGCCGCTGGCGCTGCCCGTCCTCATGGCCGGCCTGCGCGTCGCGACGGTCTCCACCGTCGCGCTGACCACGGTCGGGGCGATCGTCGCGTACGGCGGCCTCGGCAACCTGCTGGCGAGCGGGGTGCAGCAGGACTTCAAG
This sequence comes from Nocardioides massiliensis, assembly GCF_030811215.1. Lineage (NCBI taxonomy): Bacteria > Bacillati > Actinomycetota > Actinomycetes > Propionibacteriales > Nocardioidaceae > Nocardioides > Nocardioides massiliensis. The sequence goes on along the minus strand of NZ_JAUSQM010000001.1, from coordinate 641,564 downwards.
GCACAGGTGCTGGCCGCCAGCCTGCTGTGCGTCGTGCTCGCGGTGGTGCTCGACCTGCTGCTGCTCCTCGTGCAGCGGATGCTGACCCCCTGGACCCGGACGGTGACGGCATGAGGCTGCTCGCCGACGCCTGGGCCTACCTCGCCGATGCCGCCCACTGGACCGGGACCGGGGGCATGCTCGAGCTGCTCGTCCAGCAGCTGCTGCTGACGGTCACCGCGCTGGCGTTGGCCCTGGCGATCGGTCTGCCGATCGCGCTGTGGCTGGGCCACCTCGGTCGAGGTGGGTTCCTCGCCATCAACATCTCCAACGTCGGCCGCGCGGTCCCGACCTTCGCCGTGCTCGTCCTGCTCAGCGTCGGCCCGATCGGTTCGGCGCAGCTCGGGCCCTACGGCAGAGCGGGCCTCGCCACGCTGATCGCGCTCACGCTCTTCGCCCTGCCACCCATCATCACCAACGCGTACGTCGCCGTACGCGAGGTGCCGCCCGAGATCCGCGAGGCCGCCCGCGGGATGGGCATGCGTGGCGGGCAGGTGTTCCGTCGCGTCGAGGGGCCGCTGGCACTGCCGCTCGTCGTCGCCGGGATCCGGCTCGCGCTGGTCCAGGTGTGGGCGACGGCGACGATCGCCGCCCTCGTGGCCGGCCCTGGTCTGGGGCGGGTGATCACTGACGGCTTCTACCGCAGCAACTACGCCAAGGGCCTCGCCGGCGCGCTCGTCGTGGCGGCGGTGGCGCTCGTCCTCGAGCTGTGCGCAGCCGCTCTCCAGCGCTACGCCGACCCGCTCTCGAGGGGCAGCCGACGTGCCGTTCGCAGCCGCCCGGGTGGCGCCGATCGTCCTGCTAACGTCTCGACCTGACCGCCGGCCGACCGGCCCCCTCACGCGGAAGGCGACCGTGATGCGCCCTGTCCTCTCCCGTCCCCTTCGAGGTGCCCACCGTGGACGCCGGCTCCGCCGGGCCGCCGTGGGGCTCGCCGCAGCGGGTGCGTTGGTGCTGAGCGGGTGCGCCGGTGACGACCTCGCCGACGACGGCGACGCCTCCGCCTCGGACGGTGGTCCGGTGCGGATCGTCAGCCAGGGCTTCGCCTCGGCCACGATCGTCACCTGGGCCTACGCGGCGGTGCTCGAGGGCGCCGGCTACGAGCCGGACGTGCAGTTCGTCGAGGCCCGCGACGCCTACATGGCCGGCAACGAGTTCCCGAAGGCGATCGACATCGTCCCCGAGTACGTCGGTGCCATCGCCAACTTCCTCACCATCCGCGCCGACGGACCGGATGCCGAGCCACTGACCGAGGCCGACCCGGCGGCGATGGCAGACGCGGTCGCGCCGCTCCTCGAGGAGGCCGGCATCACGCTCCTCGAGCCGTCCGAGGCCACCGACGCCAACGCCTACTTCGTCACCGAGGAGTTCGCCCAGGCCAACGACGTCGCGACGCTCTCCGACCTCGGCGCGCTCGGCGAGCCGGTCGTGCTCGCTGCGGCGCCCGACTGCGAGGGGCGCGCGGACTGTGCCGCCGGCCTCAGCGCCAGCTATGGCATCGACATCACCGAGGTGCTGCCCCTCGGCTTCGCCTCCCCGCAGACCTACGAGGCCGTGCTCGACGGCGAGGCCCAGCTCGGTCAGACCAGCACCATCGACGGGTCCCTGGAGTCGCAGGGCCTCGTGCTGCTCGAGGACGACCTGGAGATCCAGCCCGCGCAGAACCTCGTCCCCGCCGTGAGCACCGAGTTCCTCGACGCCCACCCCGACGTCGCCGACGTGCTCGAGGAGCTCATGGCGACGCTGACGTCGGAGGACCTCACCGACCTCACCGCCCGGGTCACGGTCGACCGCGAGCGGGCCGAGGACGTCGCCCGTTCCTACGTCCGGGACAAGGGGCTGATCTGAACCCGCTCGATCGGCCCGGCTTCCGGCGTACGGTATGTCGTCCCCGGAAGGGGGCGGCGCGCTGATGTCGTGGCGCGACCGGTTCCGCGGCCGGCGATCCGGCCGGCCCGACCGTCCAGCACGCGGTTCCGACCTCGCCCGGGCTGGGCTGAGCGTCGTCGTCCCCGTCCGAGCCGACCGCACCCGGCATCTGGTGGAGTGCCTGCGTTCGCTGGCGGACCCCGGCGACGCACCCGCCGAGGTCCTGCTCGCGCCGTACGGCGACGACCCGGTCCCGGTCCCCGGTGGTGACCCGACCGGGACGGCGCCCTTCCGCGTCCTGGACCCGGTCGGCACCCTGACGCAGGCGTACGCCGCCGGTCTCGCCGCTGCCGGGGGCGCCGCGATCGGGTTCCTCGCCCCGACCGACACCGCCCTGCCCGGCTACGCCGCGCTCGCCACGTCCGCGCTCGGTCTCGGCCCGAGTGGCACAACCGACGCCGCGGATGGCACCGAGGTGCCCACCCATGCCTGGACCCCCAGCGCCCGACGCGGCGGCCCGCTGGCCGAGGTGGCCGCCGCACCGCCGCGGCTGGCCGACGCGGTGTTGCGCACGGCGGCCCTCCGGGAGCTCGGGTGGCCGGCCGACGACGCCCCCGATGACCCGGGACTCGTGCTGCTCGCCCACCTTGATGCCCGCGCTGCAGACCCGGCGGTGGCCGTCGGGTCGGAGGCACACCCCGCGTGGGCGTCCTGGGAGGACCGTGACCACGCGCTCGGCTTCGGGTTCGAGCCCGACCTGGCCGCGGAGCTCGATCCCTGGCTGACGACGGCCGAGGCCGCTTTCGCGACCGTCGCCGACACGGCGCCGGTGACCCGCGCAACGTGGGGTGCTCGCCTGCTCGCCGGTCTCGACGTCTTCCTCGCCCAGGTGGAGGAGCTCGACGATGCGCAGTGGCAGCGGTTGCGCGCCGCTGCGATGACCTGGGCCGCGGCGATGGACGAGCCGGCGGACTTCGCCCGCGCCGCCTCGCACCCCGACCAACCCGAGACCGGCCCCGCCCCTCATCCAGCCGAACGCCTGGGGGTCTGGGCCCGGGCCGCTCTGCACCTGGTGCGCGACGATGACCGCGACACCCTCGCCGAGCTCGTCGACCAGCGCGACCAGCGGCCCGAGGACCTGCGTACCTCCCTGGCTGCTGGCCCCGCCGGCGGCACCGTCCTGGCGCAGCTGCCGGGCGGCGACGCCGTGCTGACTCGCGCCGAGACCCCCGCCTGGGCGTCGCTGCGCCGCCTGACCTGGCAGGAGCCCACTGCGTCCCGTCCCGGCGGTCTGGTCCTGGCGCTGGCCACCGGCATCCGGCACCTCGACCTTGCCGAGCACCCGCCGGAGGTCGAGGTCGCCCTCGTCGCGTCCGGGACGTCATACGCCTCCGGGATGATAGCTCCGGAAGCGCATGACGTCCGGGGTCACGTCACGCGCCACGTCCTGCCGAGCGTGCCCGCGCCCGCGCCCGGGCGGCTGCGCTACGTCGACCAGCGGCCGGGCGGACGCACCGCCCTGGTGCCGGTGGAGCTGCTGACCACGCTCGACGGGGAGTACGCCGTGGAGGTCACCGTCCGCGCGGGCGGCATCGTGCGCACGACGGGTGTCACCGAGGCGGAGCTGCGTGGGTCGGCGGGCGAGCCGGTGCTGGCCGGGCACGCGGGCCGGACCCTGCGCGCGGCGTACGCCCCCGCCACCGGCGTCCGCGTCGAGGTCACCGCCGGTAGCCCCGACCCCCAGCCGGGACCGGCGTCGGGGGCCCTGGGCGACGTCCGGCTCGAGGGCACCACCCTCGTCGTCACCGGCCAGGGCGCGGCCCACCACGGTCGCTCCCTGGAGCTGGCCGGCGCCGGCCGCGTGGTCGGGCTCGACACGACCTGGGACGGCGACGCGTTCCGGGCCGTCACCGACCTGCACCATCCGTGGGTCGGTGGGGGAGTCCGCCTCCTGCCGTCCGCGGCGTACCGCCTGCGCTGGGCCGGTGCCGCCACCGCCGCCGACCGGGTCGCGCCGCCTGCCCCCGCGCTGCTCGCCGACCTGCCCCGCCAGCTGGATCACCCCCGCGCCCGGCTGGAGGTGCGGCGCGCACCCAACACCACCACCGCGGTCGCGATCGGTCCACCCCTGGGCGACGACGAGCGCGGCCCGTTCGCCCAGCAGCAGCTCATCGACACCTACCGGCGCGCCGACGACCGCGGCATCGCCCTCGACCGCGACCTCGTCTACTTCCAGTCGTTCACCGGTGCCTCCCCGACCGACAGCCCGGCCGCGATCCACGCGGAGCTGCGCCGCCGCGCGCCGCACCTGCGCACCGTCTGGGGCGTCGCGGACGGGTCGGTCCCCGCCCCCGAGGGCGCCGAGGCCGTGGTGATCCGCTCCGCCGCGTGGTACGACGTGCTCGCCCGCGCCGGACACCTCGTCACCAACATCGAGGTCGAGCCGTGGTTCCGGCTGCGCGCCGGTCAGCGGCTGTTGCAGACCTTCCATGGCTACCCGTCGAAGGCGATGGGGCTGGACTTCTGGCGGGCCAAGCACATGCCGGCGGGCAAGATCCGCCGCAAGCTCGCCCGCAGCCGCGAGACCTGGAGCGCGATCCTCACCCCGGCGCCGGAGATGAACCGCCACTACCGCGAGCAGTACGCCTACGACGGGCCGATCATCGACGTCGGCTATCCGCGCGACGACGCGCTGCTGGCGCCGGACGCGGCCGCCCGGCGGGCCGCCGCCCGCGCCGTGCTCGGGCTGCGCCCCGACCAGGTCGCCGTCCTGCACGCCCCGACCTGGCGCGACGACTCCGCGCGCAACTTCCGGGTGGCGGACGGCGCCGGCGTCCTCGACCCGGCCCGGTTGGCGGCCGACCTGGGAGCGTCGTACGTCGTCCTCCAGCGCGCCCACCGCTTCCACCCGGAGGCCACCGGACGCGGCGAGCGGGTGATCGACGTCAGCGAGCACCCCGAGATCAACGACCTGATCCTCGCCTCCGACGCCGGGGTGTTCGACTACTCCTCGCTGCGCTTCGACTACGCGTTGACCGGCAAGCCGATGGTGTTCTGCGTGCCCGACCTCGACAACTACACCCACGACGCCCGCGGCTTCCTGTTCCCCTACTCCGAGTCCACCCCCGGCCCGCTGTGCGCCGAGCACGACGAGGTCGTCGCGGCCCTGCGCGACCTCGACGGACTGCGGGCGACGTACGCCGCGGAGCTGGCGGCGTTCACCGAGCGCTTCCACCCGATCCGCGACGGACGGGCATCGGCCCGGGTCGTCGACGCCTTCTTCGGCGACCTGCTCGGCGGCTGAACGCGACGCGCCGGCGCAGTCGCCGGCTCGGCGGCCGGCTCAGTCGGTGAAGAACGCGTCGATGACGCGCTCGGTGGCGTGCCCGTCGTGCAGCTTGTTGAACTCCGCGTTGAAGGTCGCGATCTCTGCGCCGTACTGCGCCTGCAGCCCCGGCACGTCCGCGAGCGCCGCTGCGACCTCGTCCGTGCTGGTCGCCCACGGACCCGGCGCGGTGCCGGCGTAGGGGAACAACGGCGGGCGTTGGGCGAAGTAGCTCTCGACGTCGGGGACGAAGTAGACCGCCGGTCGCCCGGTCAGCGCCCAGTCGAACCGCAGCGACGAGTAGTCCAGCACGGCGACGTCGGCGGCGACGGTCAGCTCGTTGATCTCGGGGTAGTCGGTGACGTCGACGACCTGCGGGATCGACAGCACCCGGTCGAGCTCGCGCTGGTTGTTGTTGTGGCCACGCAGCAGGATCGTGACCCGCGGACCCAGCTGTGCGGTCAGCGCGGTCAGGTCGAGCTCGTCGAAGAGCTTGGCCGCATAGGTGCGGGTGGTCAGGTGATCGCGGTAGGTCGGTGCGTAGAGCACCACGGTCGTCGCGGGGTCGACACCGAGCCGGGCGAGCACGTCGCTGCGGACCCGGTCGCGGTCGGCGTTGACGATGAAGTCGCTACGCGGATAGCCCGTCGCCAGGACCCGGCCGGCGTAGTCGTACTCGTTGCGGTAGAAGTCCGCTGCGCGCTCGCTCGGGACGACGATGGCGTCGTACTCCGCGTTGCGGCGTGCGAGCTCCTGCGCGATCCGCTCCGGGCCCCAACCCTTGCCGGCCCAGAACGAGCGACCCATCGACTTGAACGGGTAGCCGTGGAAGGTCTGCAGGTAGCACTGGTGGGGCCGCTTCGTGAAGAACCCCGGGAAGTCGATGTTGTTGCACAGGTAGCGCGCCGAGCCGAGGATGTCGTGCCACTCGCGCGAGCCGATCACGATCGGGACCGAGCCCTCCGGCACCGCGGTGGCGTGGTCGCGCACGCCCCAGTAGCGGACGAGGTCCGGACGGCGTACGGCGAGGGCGCGGTCCAGCGCCGCCTGGCTGTCGGTCGCGAACTCGCCGAGGTAGCACTGGAAGAGGACGGCGTCGCGCGGTTCGAGGTCGGCGGTGCGGTGGTGCTGGCGCAGCCGGTGCTGCTTGGCGGCACCCTCCTCGTCGGCGCGCAGGGGGACCCGCACCTCGTGGACGAGCTCCCCGTTGGGGCGGACGCCGTAGCGCAGCGACAACCGATCGTCGCGCACCCGTCGGGGGAGCGTCCCGGCGAGCCGCGGTCCTGCGTGGGCGTGCACGGCGGAACCGTCGACGGCGTCGAGGCACAGCACGTAGCGGCCCACAGGTGCCGGCAGGCGCGGACCGCCCAGGACCGCGTGGTCGCGGTCGAGCACGAGCCGCGCGGTGTCCGGTCCGAGCTCGCTGTGGTCGAGGAGACGCAGGGTCACCGGTCCGGCGACCAGGCGGGCCGAGGCCAGGTCGACCCCGGCGTGGCGGATCGTGACCTGGAAGCCCTCGGCCGTCAGCTCGGCCGCGAGCACCTCGCACCGGGGTGTGTCGGTGGTCAGCCGCAGGGCGCCGGCCGGGCTCGTCGTCCAGGCGAGGGTGCCCGCGCCCCACTGCCCGCCGCCGGGCCAGGAGCCGTCGTCGCTGTCGGTGCCGGGCGCCGGGCGCAGCGGGAGGCGAGCCCCGTCCACGAGCGCCCGCACCTTCCAGCGGCGCGCGTGCTCGCCGACGGGGAGGGTGAGCGCGAAGGTCCCGTCGGGCTGCGGCGTACCCGTGATCTTGTGGTCGCCGGCGGTGGCCACCACGGCAGTGACCCGAGGTGCGGCCGCGCCGCTCAGGGTGCCGCGGAGGGTGTCGCCGTCGACGCTGAGCGCGGTGACGACCAGGTCGACCGCCTCCACCACGACGCCGAGACCGTGGGTGAAGTCGATGCCGGGGGTGACCAGGTGGACGTCGGAGCCGGTCTCCTCGGGGCCGAAGGCGCGCGCCCTCGGCACCGCCGCCGAGGATGCGCGCACGCGGGTGTGGATGGCGCCGGTGCGGACCACGCCGTCGACCTCCACCCGCACCCGGAGCGCCCAGGTCCCCGGTGCGAGGTCGCCGACCGTGGACCGGACGGTGAAGTAGGCGCCGTCGTAGGCAGCGTTCAGGTGGGGGCTCCACCGCGTGGGGGCGGGGTCGATCGACTGGCGGGGCTCGAGCGGGCGCCGCTCGCCGGTGGTGACCTCCTCCCACCACAGCTGGAGGTCGGGCATCCGGTCGGACAGGTCGATGCTGCGTGGCATCGCCCAGCCGGTGAGCTCGAGCTGGCCGT